>DASUSZ010000217.1:0-6722 GCA_036374815.1 Vicinamibacterales bacterium
GAGCAACACCGGCTACGCGCAGGGCGGCATTGCCGCGGCGGTCGGTCCCGGCGACACGCCGCGGGAGCACGCGATCGACACGGTGCTCGCCGGCGACGGCCTGTGCGTCGATGCCGCCGTCGACGTGCTCACCGCCGACGGCGTTCGCTACGTCAAGGAGCTCGTCGACTGGGGCGCGCGATTCGATCGCGATCGCAACGGCGCGCTGGCGCTTGGCCGTGAGGCGGCGCATGGCCGGCGCCGCGTGCTGCATGCGGCTGATGCCACCGGCCGCGAGATTGGACGGACGCTTTGGGAGCGGGTTGCCGAGCAGTCGCGCGTCCGCGTTGAGCGCAACGCCCGCGTGCATGAACTGATCGTCGAGGGCGACCGCTGCATCGGCGCGCGCTACGAGGACGAGTCGGGCATTCAGGAAGTGCATGCCGGCGCGGTCTTGCTCGCCACCGGCGGCGCCGGCCAGGTCTTTCGCGAAACCACGAATCCGCCGATTGCGACCGGCGACGGCGTGATGCTCGCGTGGTTTGCCGGCGCGCGCGTCACCGATCTCGAGTTCGTCCAGTTCCATCCGACCGCCCTCGATGTTCCTGGCGCGCCCCGCTTCCTGCTGTCGGAAGCGCTGCGCGGCGAAGGCGGCGAGCTGTTGAACAAGGACGGCGAGCGCTTCATGACGCGATACGAGCCCGCGGGCGAGCTCGCGTCACGCGATCTCGTCTCGCGCGCGATCGTGCGCGAGCAGCATCGCACTGGCGGACAGGTGTTCCTGTCGATGGCCAAGCACGATCCCGAATGGACGCGTGCGCGCTTTCCAACGATCGCCGAAGCGTGCCGCTCGGTCGGTTTGGATCTCGGCACGGACCGCATCCCAGTCGGCCCGGCGGCGCACTACGTGATGGGCGGCGTTGAAACCGATCTCTGGGGCCGTACCACCGTCTTGGGTCTCTACGCCGCCGGAGAGGTCGCCTGCACCGGCGTCCACGGCGCCAACCGCCTCGCCAGCAACTCGTTGCTCGAAGGCCTCGTCTTCGGCGCCCGCGCGGCACAGGCGATGCTCCTCCCTGGCGAAAACATCGCGCCGTTTTCGATGCTTGATGTTCAGGAAGAATCACCCCACCTTCGCGCTTCGCGCTACGGTGGGCAAGCCCCGGCTGAACAAGACGTCCGGGGCTTGATGTGGAATTCGGTTGGACTGTGGCGCGAGGCGGCGCTCCTTCAGACGGCGGTCGAAGCACTCGACGAGTGGTACGGCGCACTGGGGAACGACCGGAGTCGAATTGCCGCGCTCGTCACCGTCGGGCGATTGATGGCCCGCGCCGCGCGGCGGCGCGAGGAAAGCCGCGGCGGGCACGCGCGCGCCGATTTTCCAGCCCGGGATGACGTAAAATTTAGGATTCACTTAGGAGACATCAAGCATTTCTGATCTCAGTTGGCGGATTGCGGATTGATATGGCCCAAAAACAGGAAGACGCGTTCGTAACCGAAATAACCAAGCAGTCCGTCGATTTCTCGCGCTGGTACCTCGACGTCGTCCGCAAGGCGGAGCTCGCCGATTACTCGCCGGTCAAAGGGTGCATGGTGATCCGCCCGTATGGCTACGCGATGTGGGAGCACCTGCAGCGCGAGCTCGATACGCGCATCAAGGCGACCGGACACGTCAACGCCTACTTCCCGCTGTTCATTCCCGAGAGCCTGCTGCTCAAGGAAAAGGATCACGTCGAAGGCTTCGCGCCGCAGGTGGCGTGGGTCACCAGGGGCGGCGACGAGGATCTGGCGGAGAAGCTGATCGTCCGGCCGACCTCGGAAACCATCATCGGCGTGATGTACCAGAAGTGGATTCAGTCGTGGCGCGATCTGCCGGTGCTGATCAACCAGTGGGCCAACGTCGTCCGCTGGGAAAAGGTCACGCGCCCCTTCCTCCGCACCACCGAGTTCCTCTGGCAGGAGGGACACACCGCGCACGAGACCGCCGAAGAAGCGCAGGAAGAGACGATGAAGATCCTCGCGCTCTACAAGGAAGTCTGCGAGGACGTGCTGGCGGTGCCGGTGATCGACGGGCAGAAGAGCGAGAGCGAAAAGTTCGCCGGCGCATCGAAGACGTATTCGATCGAAGCGCTGATGGGCGACGGCCGCGCACTGCAGGCCGGCACGTCGCACAACCTCGGACAAAACTTCGCCAAGGCGTTCGAGATCCAGTTCCAGGGCCGCGACAAGACGGTGCAGTACGCGTGGACCACTTCGTGGGGCGTGACGACGCGGTTGATCGGCGCGGTGATCATGACGCACGGCGACGACAGCGGATTGATCCTGCCGCCGAAGATCGCGCCCTACCAGGTGGTGATCGTGCCGATTCCGCGCGGCAACTGGAAAGAGACGGTGCTGCCGAAGTGCGAGGAGATCAAGGCGCAGCTCACCGCCGCCGGCATTCGCGTCAAGCTCGACGCCGACGAGAGCCAGACGCCGGGCTGGAAGTTTTCCGAATACGAAATGCGCGGTGTCCCGGTACGCCTCGAGATCGGACCAAAGGACATCGAGAAGAACGCGGTGTTCGCAGCGCGCCGAGATACGCGCGCGAAGGCGTCGATACCGATGGACGGCCTCGCCGATGCGATCAAGGCGATGCTCGACGAGATCCAGAAGGCGCTGTTCGATCGTGCGGTGAAGTTCCGCGACGAGCACACCTCGCGCACCGATTCGTACGACGAGTTCAAGCAGATCATGGAAGGCCGTCCCGGCTTCGTGATCTCGCCGTGGTGCGGCGAGGCGAAGTGCGAAGCCGACATCAAGACCGAGACGCAGGCGACCATCCGCAACATCCCGAAAGGCTACGAGCAGGCGCCCGGCAAGCCGTGCATCAAGTGCAACAAGCCAGCGTCGGTGTCGGCCTGGTTCGCCAAGGCGTACTGATTGGCAAAGCAGGCCGCGGGCATCCTGCTGTATCGCCGGGGTCCATCCGGCGTGCAGGTCCTGCTCGCGCATCCTGGCGGTCCGCTCTGGGCGCGCAAGGATTACGGCGCGTGGACGCTGCCGAAAGGGCAGTTCACCGACACCGAGGCGCCGCTCGACGCTGCCAAGCGCGAATTCGAAGAGGAAATGGGGTCAGCGCCGACGGGCGATTTCCGACCGCTCGGCACGCTCAAGCAGCCAAGCGGCAAGGTCATTCACGCCTGGGCCGCGGAGTCTGACTTCGATACCGCGAACGTGAAGAGCAATCTGTTCTCGATGGAGTGGCCGCCGCGATCGGGGAAGATGGCGCAGTTTCCCGAAGTCGATCGCGCCGCGTGGTTCTCGATCGACGAAGCACGCCACAAAATACTGAAGGGCCAACAGCCGTTTCTCGATCGGCTGTTGGCCCTTCTTTAGATCGTCAGATCCCGGATCGAGTGGATCTCGGATCTACTGCAGTCGAACCGTCAGCGCCGCGCGCCGGTTCAGGCGCCGCGTCTCTTCACGGCCGTTGTCGTGCTTCGGCCGTTCTTCACCGTAGCTCACCGTCTGCACGCGGCTTGCGTTGATGCCGCGGCCCGTCAGGTAATCACGCACCGCCGCCGCGCGGCGCTCGCCGAGCGCGAGGTTGTATTCCGTCGTGCCGATGTTGCAGGTGTGGCCTTCGATGGTGAACCGCAGGTTCGTGTCTTCCTGCATCGCCTTGACGGCTTCGTCGAGCACGCGCGTCGCTTCGGCGCGCAGCGTATAGCGATCGAATTCGAAGTGCACGTCTTCGAAGGTCAACTGGCGCTTCGGCGCCGGCGCAATCACCTGCACGGTGACCGTATCCGTCGCGGTCATGCCCTTGCCGTCGTCAACCGTGACCGTGAGCGGCACCGCGCCCACCTGGCCCGGAGCAGTCCACGGCGTCTGGCGATCGCCCGGATTGGCGAACGTGCCGGTCGGCGCCGTCCAGCGGTAACGCAGCGTGTCGCCGTCCGGATCCTGCGCGTCGGCGGATGCCGTCAGCTGCCGGTTGATTTCAACCGTGCACGGTTCGCAGCGCGCCTTCACCGTCGGCGGGCGATTGCCCGGCAACGCCGGCGTTTCCGGCGCCTTGGGCGTGACGGTGACCGGCGCCTCCGCGAATGTGCGCACGCCGCCGGGGTTGTAGCCAAGCCGCACCTGCAGGCCGAGACGATCGAAATCGCTGTCTTCCGACGTCTGGAAGTCGCGCCGATGCAGGAAGTACGACGCGGTGTAGGTGATGCCGGCGCCGAAGTAGAAACCGCTGTTGGCGTTCCACTGAAAGCCGCCGAACAGATCGCGCGTCGCATCGGGATCCCACTCGCGCGGCATGCCCGGCGCGGGATTGCTGCCCGAGAACGTCTGCGACTGATCGAACAGCGCCTCGCCCTTCATCTCGCCGACGACGCGGAACTGCGAGCGGCTCGGGAACGCGCCGCCGATGCCCCACACGAAACCGGGCGTCAGGTTGTAGCCATCGGGCTGTCCGCGCAGCTTGATGCCGGCGTCGGCGGTGAGCTCGATCTTCTGCGCGAACTCGCGCGATCCGATCAGATCGAATTGAAAATCAGGCTTGCCGGTGCCGAGCCCGTCGTCCGCGCTCGCGGCGGGAATTTTCGCCATCACGCGCAGCGCCGTCGCGTAACCATTCGAGGAAGCCTGCGAGGTGATGTTGAACTTCGCGCCGACCCACGCATCGCCGATGCCGGTGCTCCACCCCTTGTTGATCAAGTAATCCTGCGGCTGGCCGTTGCGCGCGACGGGCACAAGGTCCGCGTCGATGCGGCGTCCGCCAAACGCGCCGAAGATCTCGATGCGATCGGTGGCGCCAAAGGCAAACATGCCGCCGATGTCGGTGATGTCGCTGAATCCTTCGCTGCGATCGAAATTGACCAGCTGCGCGCCAACGCTCCAGCTGCCTTTCGGAAGCGTTTCGCCGGTCGGCACGAACCAGATTCCGGTATCACCAAAAATGGTATTCGCGCCGGGTCTGCTGTCTTGCGCCAATGCACTGACTGTACAAACCAAGCTCAGCACTAGACCAATCGCCAGAGGGCGAAGGATTTTCATACACAGAGTGTAGAGCCGAAAAAACCCGAAAGTCAAATGTACGTTTAGGGTTAGCTCGATCTACTCGTCTTGATCTGTTTTTTTGGATTTGCCAAAAAGCCATGTGACGCCGATGCCCAAACCGTAAAGCACGACCATTGGGCCCGCGACCATGACCTGAGTTACCGGATTAGCGTCGGGCGTGACCACCGCTGCGAAGATGAAGATGAAGAGAACCGCGTACTTGAAGTTCCGGATCAGGAAACCGGCCGAGACGATACCCAGCCTTGCGAGAACGAACATCAGGACCGGCAACTGGAAGGTCAGTCCGATGCCCAGCAGCAGCTTCACATACATGCCGAACACCGGCCCGACGCGCGGCAGGAACTCGACGTATTCGTTGCTGAAGCCCGCGAAGAAGTTCCACGCCGCGGGAAACACGAAGTAGTGCGAGAACGCGGCGCCGGCAATGAAGAGTGAAGATGACGCGAGCACGAACGGGATTGCGAACTTCTTCTCCTTGGCGTACAGACCGGGTGCGATGAAAAACCACACCTGCAGCATGATGTACGGCGATGCGATCAATACGCCCGTCAGCGCGGCGATCTTGATCCACAACATGAACATCTCTGCCGGCTCGGTGTAAACGAGCTTCCCGCCGGGCACGGCCTGCGTCAGCCGCAGGTAAACGAAGTCGAAAACCCGGTTGGCAAATGCAAACGCGATGACGAAGCCGACCAGCAATCCGACGACCGCGTGCGTGATGCGCTTGCGCAGCTCGTCGAGATGCTCGAGGAACGTCATCCGGCCTTCGCCGGTTTCCTCGTCGTCGAACGGAGAAAACCCCTTCTCGGGGAGGTTCTCCTCACGGTTCTGGCTGGGAAATGGGACTAGCGCCACGTTCGTTGATTCTGCCTGACAGCCTGACGGCCCGACTGCCTGACGGCGTGCCTAGCCGCGCGAAACCGTTTCTCGCGGCGGTGCGGTGTTCTGGTCGTCGTCGTTCTTGTCTTTGTCGAATCGATCGGGGCTGTCGAACGCGGACGATGCGGTCCGCTCTTCTTCCTTGTTTTTCTTGGCCTGTTCCTTCTGCTCCTCGATCTTGATCTCCTGCTCGAGGGTGTTCTGCAGATCCGTCGACGCCTTCTTGAATTCGTTGAGGCTGCGGCCGAGGGACTTGCCGAGTTCGGGCAGCTTCCGCGGCCCGAAGATGATCAGCGCGATCACCAGGATGATGATCAGCTCGGGCATGCCAATGGAACCAAACATAAAGTGCTCCCTCAGAAGACGGCTCGGACGGCCAATTTCCGGCCTAAATCGTCCAATGAAGCAGTATAACCCGTCGTCCGTCCCTGCGTCCTTGTAGGCCGGGGAGTAACCAGCTACCATCACTTATGCGCAGCCGATCGACCGTCGCCGCTGTTGTCGCCATCGTGGTTTCCGCCCTGATTGGAGGGGTATACGGAAAGAGCGCCCTCGCCACGACCGACACCGTTCCCAATCATTACAAGACGTTCACAGCGGCGCTGACCGCGATCCAGACCCAGTATGCCGAGCCGGTCGAATCGGACCGCATGGTCTACAGCGCCATCAACGGCATGCTGCAGACGCTCGACCCGCATTCGAGCTTCATGGATCCCCGCACCTACGCCCAGATGCGGGAGCGGCAGGAAGGCCGCTACTACGGCCTCGGGCTCACCATTCAGGCGCTCGACGGCGACATC
>DASUSZ010000218.1:0-6906 GCA_036374815.1 Vicinamibacterales bacterium
CGAAGAGCGATGACCATGTTCAGATGTGACGACAAGCAAACGTTGATCGCGTACGTCTACGGCGAGATCGATCACGAGACGCGGCAGGCCGTCGACGCGCACCTGGCGTCGTGCGAGCCGTGCGCCGCCGAAGTGACCGCGCTTGGCGGCGTGCGATCCGGCATCGGGTTGTGGATGCCGCCGGACGTCGAGCTCGATTTCACGATCGTGAAGAAGTCGCAGCTGCCCGCCGCCGCCGTGCTGCGGCCGGCGCGCTGGTGGCAGGCGGTGCCCGCGTGGGCGCAGGCCGCGGCCGCGGTGCTCGTGGTTGCCGCGGGTCTCTCGATCGCGAACGTGCAGGTGCGCTCGACTGCGGAGGGTTTCTCGGTCAGCACCGGCTGGATGACGGCGCCGGCGCCGCAGGCCGTGAGCGAGCCCGTGGACGGCGCAGCCGTTGAACGGCGAGTCGAACAGGCGTTGGCCTCACTCGAGCAGCAGCTGCGCAGCGAAATCCGATCGGCACGCGAACAGGACACGCGCGCCGCGTCTGCATCGTCCGTTGATGCCGCCACGATCCGCCGCGTCCAGCAGCTGATCGCCGACGCCGAACAGCGGCATGAGCGCGAGCTCGCGCTGCGCTTCGTCGAGTTCACGCGCGACATCAACATGCAGCGCCGCGCCGATCTGGCGAACATCGGCCGCGGCATGGTGGATTACGGCGAGCAGCTGCACCGGCAGCGCCAGACGATCAACAACCTGATTCGCGTCTCCGCGGCGCCGCAGCAGTAGGGAAGACAGCCATGAAGAAGCACATCACCACGTCCATTGTTCTCACCGCGCTGGCGTGTGCGGTGCCGGCAGCCGCGCAGGAGCCTGCCATCACGCCGCCGCCCGCGCCCGTGGCGCAGCAGCCGGCTCCGCCCGCGGCCAGGCCCATACCGCCGATCAACATGAGCGACATGCGCCATCACATCTACGTGATGGAAGGCGCGCTGGCGCGCGCGGTTGATTACGGCGCCAAGCAGCTCAATCGCCAGATCCTGCAGGTCATGCCCGGCGTGTTCATGCTCGAAGGCGAAGCCCGCGCCCGCGGCGTGCATCTCGATAGCTACGGCGTGTTCTTCGACGTGCGGGTGCCGATGATGCGGCAGAGCATGGCGTGGAGCCTGCGAGTGATGCTCGATCAGAGCGACGCCGCGAATCAGCGGGCGATTCAAGACATTCGCAAGTACGCGCAAGGCATCACCGACCCGGCCACGCGCCAGGCTCTCGAAAGATCCGTGCGCCAGCTCGAACGCAGCCAGGCGCCGTATAGCGCCGCGAACCAGAATCCCCCGATCGCGCCGGGGATGGTGATGCCAAGTGCCGAGATCACCCCCTCGGGCGCGGCGCAACAGGCCGGACTGCAGACCGCGCGGCCCGTCGACCTGCCGCCGGCAGACAGCATGTGGGCCAGGGATCCGAGCCGCGCCTACACCGAGGCGGTGACCAAGGCGCTCGTCGACGCGATGATCGACTACAGCACGCCGATGAACATTCCGGCCGATCAGTACCTGACCGTCGCGGCGCGCGACGACGAGGGCCGCGACGCGCTCGCGCCGCAGGATCCGCTCGAGGAAGTGTTCACGATGATTTACCGCATCAAGGGCAGCGACCTGCAGGCCTATCGCGCCGGGCAGATCGATCGGGACGAGGTCCGCAAGCGCGTGCAGGTGACTCAGTTCTGAAATTCGGTGTCAAATAGGCGTATGAATCGCCTTCGCGCTACCGCGCTAAGCCTGATCGCCTGTGCCGCTCTCGCCTCCGCCGGCTGCGGCGCGTCGGTCGATGCCGTCGCCGCCCTCGAGCCCGTCGACGTCGTCACCGGCTGGTTCGACGACGGCATCGTCGAAGGCGGCAAGAACAAGCTCGTGCCGATCGTCTCGATGAAGCTCCGCAACAAGTCCCAGGAGGAGCTGCGATCGATTCAGATCAACGCGATCTTCCGCCGGGTCGGCGAACCGGAAATGTGGGGCGAGTATTTCGGCTGGGCGATCACGCGCCAGAAGCCGCTGGCGCCCGGCGCCGAGACCGAGCTGCTGGTGATGAAATCGACGCTCGGCTACACCGGCGACGTCGGCACGACGCGCATGCAAATGCTGCAGAACCAGCATTTCGTCGACACCCGGGTCGAGATTTATCTGAAGCAGGGATCCAAGGTGCTCGCGAAGCTTGCCGAGTATCCGATTCAGCGCCAGTTGATCACGCGCTAGCATTTATAATCCGGGGCGATGACGAGCCCCGCACAGTCCACTCTTGAACGCCGCCTCGGCCCGCTCGATGGCGCGGCGATCATCGTTTCGAACGTCATTGGCGGCACGATCCTCTTCGCGCCGCCGTTCATGGCGGGTCTGGTCCCCAATCCGTGGATGTATCTGGGTTTGTGGCTCGCGGGCGGATTGCTCGCGTTTGCCGGCGCCATGGCCTATGCCGAGCTCGCGGCGCTGCGCCCGAAAGCCGGCGGTGAATATGTCTATCTCGACGCCGCCTACGGCCGCGTCGCCGCGTTCCTGACCGGGTGGACGTCGTTTGTCGCGGGCTTCGCCGGCGCCATCGCTGCCAACGCCTTCTTCATTCCGATCTACCTCGCGCGGTTCATCCCGGGGGTCGACAACCAGACGCCGATCTTCACGATCCCGATTCCGTACGTGCCGTTGATTTTCTCGACGCACACGATTGTCGCGATCCTCTCGGTCTGGCTGCTGGCCGTGATTCACATCGTCGGCGTCGGCCCCGGCCGCGTGGCGATGAACGTGCTCGCGGCGCTCAAGGTGACCGCGTTCCTGCTGTTCGTGCTCGCCGGATTTGCGTTCGGCACCGGTGCCTTCTCCAACGTGGGTGTGTCGGCCGGCGACGTCTCGACCGGCAACTGGCTGTTCGCGTTCATCCCGGTGATGCTCGCGTATTCGGGATGGAACGCGTCCGCGTATGTTGCCGAAGAGATCCGCGATCCCGGGCGCAATGTGCCGCGGTCGCTGGCGATCGGCACGATCGCGGTCGTCGCGGTCTATCTCGGTATCAACATCCTGTATCTGTACGTGTTCTCGGTGCGGGAGCTGGCCGCGCTGCAGGGCAGCGTGCTCGACGTCGTCGCCGATCGGCTGCTCGGATCCGGCGCGGGTCATGTGATGGGTCTCGTCGGCATCGTCAGCCTGCTCGCCGGCAACAGCGCGATGACCTTTGCCGGCCCGCGCGTGTACTTCGCGATGGCGCGCGACGGCGTGTTCTTCAACTCGGCGGCCAAGATTCACCCGTCGTTCCGCACCCCGGCGTTCGCGATCATTGCGCAGACGCTGTGGGCGACGGTGTTGATCCTGACCGGCAGCGGCAATGCGCTGCTGACCTACACCGGTTTTTCAATCACGCTGTTCCTCGGCATCGCGGTGTTTGCGCTGTTCGTGCTGCGGCGGCGCGAGCCGGACGCGCCACGGCCGTTCAAGGCGTGGGGCTATCCGGTCGCGCCGGCAATCTTCTGCGCCGCGTGCTTCATCATTCTTGCCAACGCGCTCTACACCGATCTCGTCAAAACGACGATCGCCGGCCAACCGGTCGGCCCGTCGGCATGGGGCTTTCTCGTCATCGGCCTGGGATTGCCGATCTACTACTTCTTTGCGCGGCGCCGGTAACGGCAGCCAGGAGTTCACGTCATGAAGAGCATCATCACGAGCGCGGCGATCGCGCTGGCGGTCGGAGCGGTATCGATCTCGGCGCAGGCGCCGCAACCGCGGCCGCCGCAGACGCTATCCGCGTACTTGCAGGGTCAATACGCGAACATCAAGACCAACCTGATTCGAACGGCAGAAAAGATTCCCGCGGAGCACTTCAGCTTCCGGCCCACGCCAGAAGTGCGCACCGTCGCCGAATTATTCGGTCACACGATGGAGGCGCAGTACTCGTACTGCTCCAACGTGAAGGGCGGCGTCAATCCTGCGGCAGGCAAGCAGTTCGAGAAGACGGTCACCGACAAGGCGGGCGTCGAGCAGATGGTGAAGGATGCGTTCGCCTACTGCGACGATGCGTATGCGTCGCTGACGGATGCCAAGGCGATCGAATTAATCACGATCGGTGTTGCGCCGAACCAGCGGCAGGCGTCGCGCGCCAACCAGCTCGCGCAGCTGATCGTGCACGGCAACGAGCACTACGGAAACCTGGTGACTTACATGCGGATAAAGGGGATCGTGCCCCCCTCATCCGCACAGTAAACGCGTTCTCAGGGCCGCGGGCGGAGGAACTCTTCGAGAGTCAACGTCCGCCCCGGCTGCACATGGACGTCGAGCGCCAGATCTTCGAAGCCGGGCATGCGGATCTCGATTCGATGTCCGCCTGCCTCGAGCCGCAACGCCTGGAAGACGCCGTCGAAATCATCGACGAGCCCGGCGTAGTGACCGTCCACAAACACCTGCGCATCGCGCGGACGGATCTTCAGGCGGACGCCGCCGGCTTCATGCGGATAGGCATAGGTCGGATACGGCGAGTAGACGCCGGGACCGTAGCTCCATCCGTAGCCGTTGTAGCCGTAGTAGAACGGGCTCGGGCCGACGCCGCCGTAGTAGCCGTAGTTCGGGAAGCCAATCGACCCGTAGATCAATCCCCACGGCGCATAGCGCACCGGGCTCCACCGCACGTACTGGCGCGCCCAATAGTCGTAGTGCACCGGTGCGTAATAGCGGCCGCCGTATGACGGGCCGATGTTGATGTTGATGCGCGGCCAGTCGTTCCGGCCAACGTTGTAGTAAGCGCGATCGCGATAGTCGCTCGGGCGGACCGTGCCGCGTGGCGCGTTGTAGCCCGGCGTGTTGACGACGGCGCTGCGGCCGCGCGGTACAGCGTAGCGTCCGCGATCGTCGTCGTTGTCCGGCCGTGAGTCAGCGCGGCGTTCTTCGGGACGGCTTTCGGCGCGGCGCTCTTCGGGCCGGCTGTCGGCGCGGCGCTCGGCCGGGCGGCTGGTGGTGGTGGTGGTGCGATCGCCATCGCCGTTGCGGCGATTCGAATCGCCGCCCGATCGCGTCGCGGTTTCGGAGCCGCCGCCTTCGCGCGGGCTATAGCCCCTGCCCTTCCGGACCTGTTCGGCGCTGGAGATGGTGGGAGAGGCCAGGCAGATCGCCGCGAAGAGGGGAATCGCAACGACACGGAACTTCATACGTGCTCCAAACACGGGCGCTGGCAAACGCGGGCGTTGGTATATCCAGACTAGCACATAGCCGCGGGCATGGGACACACTACGGAGATGGACTCGACTTTCCACGCGACCACGATCCTGGCCGTACGCCGGGACGATCGCGCGGTACTGGCCGGCGACGGCCAGGTCACGCTTGGCAACACCGTGGTCAAGCAGGGGGCGCGCAAGATCCGGCGCCTGTACAACGATCAGATCCTGGCGGGGTTTGCAGGATCGGCGGCGGACTCGTTCGCGCTGTTCTCGCGCTTCGAATCGAAGCTGGAACAATACCGCGGCAACCTGGAGAGGTCCGCGGTCGAGCTCGCCAAGGACTGGCGCACCGACCGCGCGCTGCGGCGTCTCGAAGCGATGCTCGTCGTGCTCGATAAACGTTCGATGTTCCTGTTGTCCGGCACCGGCGATCTGATCGAGCCCGATGACGGCATTATCGGAATTGGCTCCGGGGGGCCGTTTGCGCAGGCCGCGGCCAAGGCGCTGTCGCGCCACACCGCGCTGACGCCGCGCGAGATCGCGCAGCACGCGATGATCATCGCCTCCGAGATCTGCATTTACACCAACGCGAACCTGACCATCGAAGAACTCTAGTGGCTCGCTCAACTGCTGATACGCTGCATTAAGATGCCGATTTCCTTGCCCGAGCGCACCAGTACCGGGATTGATTCATTGACGCCGCGCGAAATTGTCGCGGAGCTCGACAAGTACGTCGTCGGGCAGGCGAAGGCGAAACGCGCCGTTGCGATCGCGCTGCGCAACCGGTTGCGCCGGCAAAAGCTTCCCGCCGATCTCGCCGAGGACGTCGCTCCGAAGAACATCCTGATGATCGGACCGACCGGCGTCGGCAAGACGGAGATTGCGCGCCGTCTCGCGAAGCTCGCGCATTCGCCGTTCATCAAGGTCGAAGCCTCGAAGTTCACCGAGGTCGGCTACGTCGGCCGCGACGTGGAATCGATGGTGCGCGATCTCGTCGAGCTCGCCGTCAACATGGTCCGCGAAGAGCGCATCGAAGAAGTGCGCGTCAAGGCCGAGCTGAATACCGAGGAGCGGCTGCTCGACTTGCTGCTGCCGCCGCGCCCGGCGGCGCCGGACGAGGATCCGGGACGGGTTCGCGACGAGATGAGCGGCACCCGCCAGCGGATGCGCGAGCAGCTGCGCGACGGCAAGCTCGACGAGCGGATGGTCGAAATCGACGTCCAGGAAAAATCGTTTCCGTCGATCGAGCTGATCACCGGCTCGTCGATGGAAGAGGTCGGCGTCAACCTGCGCGACATGATGCCGGGACTGTTCCAGGGCCGCTCGAAGCGGCGCCGCGTCACGGTGGCCGAGGCGCGCGAGCGCTTGACGCAGGAAGAAGAGCAGAAGCTGATCGACATGGACACCGTGGCCTCGGCGGCCGTGGAGCGGGTCGAGCAGGCGGGCATCATCTTCGTCGACGAGATCGACAAGATTGCCGGGCGCGAGGGCAGCCATGGGCCCGACGTGAGCCGCGAAGGCGTGCAGCGCGACATCCTGCCCATCGTCGAGGGAACGACGGTGAACACCAAGCACGGCATGGTGCGCACCGATCACATCCTGTTCATCGCCGCCGGCGCGTTTCACGTGTCGAAGCCGTCGGACCTGATTCCGGAGTTGCAGGGCCGGTTTCCGATCCGCGTGGAGCTCGAGGCGCTGGGGCGCGACGAGTTCATCAGGATCCTCACCGAGCCTCGAAA
>DASUSZ010000219.1:0-4135 GCA_036374815.1 Vicinamibacterales bacterium
GGAACAGCTTCCGGATCTCCACTTCGACGCGCTCAGTCCCGAAACCGACGCGCTCCATGTATGGCGCCGCGCACTTCTCACAGGCCTTCGGTACCGGTTTCAGGAAGTTGCAGTAGTGGCAGCGGCCGTGCCAGTTCGTGCCGTGTTTGTGAATCGTCAGCGAAATGCTGCAGTTTGGACACTCGAGGATCGCCGTGCATTGCCGGCAGACGACAGCGGTGGCAAAACCGCGGCGGTTCAACAGGATCAGCGATTGTTCGCCACGATCGAGGCGATCGCGCATTGCATCGATCAGCGGCCGGCTGAGCACCACGTCCTCACCGGCCTCGGCGATCTCTTCACGCATGCTGACCACGGTGACGCGCGCCATCGGCCGCTCGAGCACGCGCTTGGGCATGGTCACCAGCGTGTAGCGCCCTTCGAGCGCGTTGGTGTAGGACTCGATGGTCGGCGTCGCGGAGCCGATCACGACCAGTGCGTTCGCGAACTTGCCGCGCATGATCGCCACGTCGCGGCCGTGATAACGCGGCGTTTCATCCTGCTTGTACGACGTGTCGTGCTCCTCGTCGACGATGATCAGCCCTGGGTTGGCGAGCGGCGCAAATACCGCGGACCGCGTGCCGATCACCACGTTCACATCGCCGCGGCGGATACGGTGCCATTGATCGTGGCGCTCGCCGTCGGACAGGCCGCTGTGCTGGATGGCGACGGCGGCGCCGAAGCGCGCCCGGAACAGCGCCGCGACCTGCGGTGTCAGTGCAATCTCCGGCACCAGCATCAGCACACCGCGGCCGCTCTGGCGGACGGCATCGGCCAGGCGCAAATAGACCTCGGTCTTGCCGCTTCCGGTGACGCCGTGAATCAGGGCGACGTGAAAGGCCTTCGCCGCTGCGAGCGGCAGCAGCGTTTCGAGAGCCGCACGTTGGTCCGGTGTCGATTCACGCGGCGGCTGCGGTTTCACCGCCGACACCGCATGCTCGAACGGATCGCGATCGACGCGATCGTTGCGGATCGTCACGAGCCCGAGTGTTTTCAGTTTCGTTAGGACCGCGCTCGAAATGCCGCGTTCGGTAAGCACGGGCGCCGTCAGGCCGTCCGCCGATCCTTTGAGCAATAGAATCGCTTCGACCTGGCGTTTGCCGAGTTTGGGGCCGTCTGCTGATTCGCCGCTATGCGCCGCGAGCCGGTCGGCAAAGTCGAGACCTGCGGCGGTCAATGCAGCAACGCGCACCGTCTTGAAGCGGTCGATCCGCGACGTCAGGCCGTGAGGCGGCAATGCCGCGGACAACGTCGCGCCGGGCCCGGCGAGGTAATACTCCGACACCCATTCGGTCAGCCGCACGACATCGGCCGGCACGAACGCGTGATCGTCGAGCACCTGCTTGATCGGCTTGATCGTGAACGCCTTGTCGGCGGCCGCGGCTTCGCCCAGGACGACGCCGGTCAACGTGCGCGGGCCGATCGGCACGACGACGCGCGCGCCGGCACACGGCATGTCGATGCCATCCGGCACGCCATAGGTGAGCACGCCGAGCGCCGGCACCGGCACGGCAACGGAGATCAGACGGTCATCCATAGACTACCGATTGACTGCCGGACTCCCTGACTGCCGACTGCGACTGAGAACTCCCGACTGTGAACTGCGGACTGTCACTCTTGGAGGATCGAGCGAACTTTCTTCATATCCTCCCAGACCTCGCGCTTCGCAGACGGGTTGCGCAGCAGATACGCCGGGTGGAACGTCGGAATCAGGACCGCGCCGCGATAATCGAACTGGCGGCCGCGCAGTTTCGTGATCGGATCCACCGTCTTCAGCAGTGACTGCGCGGCAAACTTGCCGAGCGGCACGATCACTTTCGGCTGGATCACGTCGATTTGCCGGAACAGAAAGGGCTCGCAGGCGGCCACTTCATCGGGTTCGGGATTGCGGTTGCCCGGCGGGCGGCACTTGATCACGTTGGCGATGTAAACCTGGTCGCGCGTCATGCCGATCGCTTCGATGATCTTCGTCAGCAGCTGCCCGGCGCGGCCGACGAACGGCTCGCCCTTTTTGTCTTCGTCTTCACCCGGCGCTTCGCCGACGAACATCAGGCGCGCTTTCGGATTGCCGACGCCGAATACGATCTGCGATCGCCCGAGCGTGCAGAGTTTACAGCGCGTGCACGCGGCGCCGATGTTTTCTTTGATTACGTCAAGGGTTTCCGAGGCAGCCGAGAACGATGCCTCTGGCACCTCTGGAACCCCCGGAACCTCTGGCACCGCGGCGGCGGAACGCCGCCGCCACTGAGCATCCCGGCTGACCCCCGTGACACCGATCTCCTCGTAATACTTCAGATGATCCGCGAGCTCGCGCGACATGTTTCCTAATGACTACGCTCTAACTTTAGCGTCCTTCGCGGGCACGGCGACGAGGAATTGCTCGATGCGGTCGAGAATGTTCCCGGCAACAGCGGCCTTCGACTGCAGCGGCACCTCTTCGGCCGCCGCCGCCGTGACGAGCGTCACCGCGTTGGTGTCGACGTCGAACCCGGCATCGCTGCGCGACACATCGTTGGCGACGATGAGGTCCGCAGCTTTCTCTTTCAGCTTCGACTTCGCATACGCGACGACGTCGTTGGTTTCGGCGGCAAAGCCCACCAGCACGGGCAGACCCTGCTGGCGCGAGGGCAGCTTGCCGAGCTCGCCAAGGATGTCCCTGGTGCGATTGAGCGTGATCGTGACGGGGCCCTCGCCCTTTTTCACTTTCTGCGTTGCGGGAGCGGCCGGCGTGTAGTCGGCAACGGCCGCCGACATGATCACCGCGTCCTGTCCGGCAATGCGATCCATCACGGCGGCGTGCATGTCCGCGGCGCTGCGCGCCTTCACCACCGTGGCGCCGTGCGGCGCGGTCAAATGCGTCGGCCCGGTGACCAGTGTCACCGCGGCGCCGCGGCGCAGCGCTTCGGCCGCGAGCGCGTAGCCCATGCGGCCGCTCGAGCGGTTGCCGACGAAGCGGACCGGGTCGATGTCTTCGAACGTCGGGCCGGCCGTGATCAGGACGCTGCGTCCGGCCATCGAAGACGACGTCTTCGACTTGAGCAGCTGCTCCGCTGCGGCCACCACATCCTCGGGCTCCGCGAGACGGCCTTTGCCGATCCAGCCGCACGCCAGATAGCCCGCGCCCGGGTCGACGACGTGCACGCCGCGGGCGATCAGCGTCTCGAGGTTCTTCGCGACGGCCGGGTGATCGAACATGTTCGAGTTCATCGCCGGCGCGATCATCACCGGCGCGCGCGTCGCGGTGTAGAGCGACGACAGGAAATCGTCGGCCAGGCCGTTGGCGAACTTGCCGAGGGTGTTGGCGGTCGCGGGCGCGACCAGCAGCAGGTCGATGTTCGACGCGATCGCGATGTGCTCGATGTCTGCGTTGGCGCCGGGCTGCCACTGATCGGTGATCACCTGGCGGCGCGTGATCGCTTCAAAGGTCAGCGGCCCGACGAACTGCGTCGCCGACCTCGTCATGATGGCGACGACCTCGTGCCCGTTCTTCTGCAGGCCGCGCGCGATCTCGACCGCCTTGTAGGCGCCAATCCCGCCGGTCACGCCGAGTGCGATGAGTGCCATGTGGTTACGCCTTGAAGGTCTGGATGATTTCTTCCGCCAGCGGACGCATCCGGTGCATCCGCGAGCGTTCAGCGGCGATGATTTCCTGCAGCCGCACCACCGTCGGCTCGAGCTGATCGTTGATCACGACGTAGTCGTAGTCCGCATAGCAGCCCGCCTCGGCCCGCGCCGCGGCCAGCCGCTTCTGCATCGCCGCTTCGCTGTCGGCGCTGCGGCCCCGCAGGCGCCGCTCGAGAATCTCGAACGACGGCGGCAGCACGAAGATCGACGTGTGATCGATGCCGCTGCGCTTGACCTGCGACGCGCCCTGCACGTCGATCACCAGCACCACGTCCTGTCCCGACGACTGCAGCTGCTCGGCATCGAGCCGCGACGTGCCGTAGAGATTGCCGAACACGTCCGCCCACTCGAGGAATTCGCCGCGGCCGATCATCTGCTCGAACTGTTCGCGGCTGACGAAATTATAGTCGACGCCGTCGCGCTCGCCGGCGCGCGCCGGACGCGACGTGTACGACCGCGACATGCGCAGGTT
>DASUSZ010000220.1:0-8581 GCA_036374815.1 Vicinamibacterales bacterium
GAAAATGAGTCGTGCAATGTTCCGGTCGACTCATTTTTCGCGGTCGCTCACGCACCGACGGCCGGCCGAAGGCCGGCCTCAACCAACCGCTCGGGCCTTCGTGACCTTCGTCCCTTCGTACCTTCGTGTTGCTTGTCAGCGGAAGATCTACGGGTCCGCCGACCAGCCGCTCCAACGGGACTGATCGCGAAATCCGGCTCGTTGGATGCCGGCGTCCCGCGTCGCTGTTCGTCACTGACGAACGGCGTCGTGGGACGAGCTTTGTCCCGCTTGTGACCAACTATCTCGTTCAAACGTCGGCGGTTGTGCGCATTCGAACAGTTTGTGGCCGCGTTGTGATGAGCGGCCGGATCGGCGTGTTCAATTTCGCGATTTCGGTACCGGCGTTGCTCTGCTCCTCTTGTTCGTAGATTGCGCGCTCGTTCGCGCGCGTCACGTCAACCAGAGGAGAGAGCGAATGAAGAAACTACTGACGGCTGCGTTGCTGACGCTGATTGCCGTCGTGCCTGCCTTCGCACAGATCGCCGGCGGCAGCATTTCAGGGACCGTGACGGACGAGCAGAAGGCCGTGCTGCCCGGCGTGACGGTCACCATTCAGGGCCTCGATCGCACGCAGAGTGCGGTGACCGATGAGACCGGCAAGTTCCGGTTCCTCAATCAGCCGCCGGGCCCCTACAGTGTGACGTTCGACCTCGCGGGCTTCGCGCAGATCAAGCACGAGGGCGTGGTCGTTGCCGTCGGCCGCGATGCCGACATCTCGGTGTCGCTGAAGCTCGCCACCGTGTCCGAATCGATCACCGTCACCGGTGAATCGCCAATCGTCGACACCAAGGTGACCGGCACCGCCACCAACTTCACCACCGACGAGCTGACGAAAATCCCGACCTCGCGCGATCCGTTTGCGCTGATGCGCAGCGTGCCGGGCGTGCTCGTCGATCGCGTCAACATCGGCGGCAACGAAACCGGTCAGCAGTCCAACTTCGCGTCGAAGGGCACGCGCCCGCAGGACGCGAGCTGGACGATGGACGGCATCGAAATCACGGACATGGCCGCGACCGGCGCCTCGCCGACCTATTTCAACTTCGACAACTTCGAAGAGATCCAGGTCTCGACCGCGGGCAACGACATCAAGTCGCGCACCGGCGGCATGGGCCTCAACCTCGTCGTCAAGCGCGGCACCAACTCGTTCAGCGGCATGTTCCGCGGTTACTACGACGACGAGAACATGGAGAGCGATAACGTGCCCGACGAGCTGCGCGCCGTTGGCGTGACGCATGAAACGTCGGATCACAACAAGCAGATCTCCGACTACGGTTTCGACCTCGGCGGCCCGATCCTCCGCGACAAGGCGTGGTTCTACGGCTCGTATTCGATCCAGGACGTCCGCCTGGTGCGCCGCGCCGGCGCGCTGGTCGATCGCACGCAGCTCAAGAACCCGACCGTCAAGATCAACTGGCAGGCGACGAAGAAGGACATGATCAGCTTCCTCTACTTCGACGGCTTCAAGATCAAGGACGGCCGCAGCCCCGGCGTCACCGGCATCCTGTTCGACGCGCCGACGGCGACGTTCCACCAGGACAACGCCTACACCGACTTCCCGCTGCACGGCCTGTGGAAGGTCGGCGATGACCGCACCTTCGGCACCAACCTGTTCCTGTCGGCGAACTACGGCTACTACAACACCGGCTTCATCCTCGATCCGATGGGCGGCCTCGAGATGCAGGCCGGCCGCGACTTCATCACCGCGACGTCGTACGGCTCGGTGAGCCAGGGCAAGAACGTCCGCCCGCAGAAGGTGTTCAACGTCAACGCGCAGTCGTTCGTGTCGCGCTGGGGCGGCTCGCACGACGTCAAGTTCGGCGCCGGCTACCGCACGACCGACGCGATCGCCGGCACGATCTGGCCGGGCAACGGCATCCTCGCCAACGCGCGCGCCGGCAATTTCCAGGCGCAGGTGTTCCGCGAGGGCCGCGGCGGCAATCGCGCCAACTACCTGAACTTCTACGTCGGCGACACCATCTCGCTGAATCGCGTCACGATCGATCTCGGACTGCGTTTCGATCGCCAGGACGGCGAGGCGCTGCCGAGCGAGACCGCTGCCAACCCGGCGTTCCCGACCGTCGTCCCCGGCAT
Organism: Vicinamibacterales bacterium; assembly: GCA_036374815.1. Lineage (GTDB taxonomy): Bacteria > Acidobacteriota > Vicinamibacteria > Vicinamibacterales > UBA2999 > 12-FULL-67-14b. The sequence continues at coordinate 2,134 of DASUSZ010000220.1, forward strand.
CGTCTTCGCCGGCTACAAGACGCCGTTCACGTGGAACAACTTCTCGCCGCGCGCGGGCGTGACCTACGCGATCGACGAGCAGCGCAAGACCGTGGCGCGCGCCAGCTTCAGCCGCTACGCGGGCCAGCTCAACACCGGCACGGTCGGCGTGATGAACCCGAGCTCGGCAGCCGGCTCGGCGACGTATCGCTGGGTCGATCTCAACAACGATCACTTCGCGCAGGCCAATGAAGTGAACCTCAACGAGTTCATCTCGGCGGCGGGGGGCTTCAACCCCGCAAACCCGACGTCGGTGACCTCGGCGAACATCCTCGATCCGAACCTCAAGGCGCCGCGCACGACCAGCGTCGTGATCGGCATGGATCGCGAGATCGTTCCGAACCTGGCCGTGACGGCGAACTACAGCTACACGAAGACGACCGACCTGTTCGGCAACTACACCGGCAACATCACGCCGCGCAACAACGTCGGCCGCGGCGACTACACGCCGGGTTCGGGCTTCTCGGGCACGCTGCCGGACGGCACGCCCTACAACGTGGCGACGTGGATCCCGAGCGCGACCGCGATCGCCGCGGGCAACAACGGCTTCACGACGACCAACATCCCCGGCTACTTCACGCAGTACAACGGCATCGAGGTTGGCGTGACCAAGCGCCTGTCGAATCGTTGGATGAGCCGCGTCGGCTTCTCGTGGAACGACGCGACGGAGCACTTCGATGACGCGGCCGGGATGTACGACACCAACGGCAACCCGACGCCGACCGCGACCGAACCGCTGAAGAACGGCGGCCAGTTCGCGCCGCAGAGCGGCGGCAGCGGCTCGGGCACGATCTACATCAACGCGAAGTGGCAGTTCAACGCCAACGCGATGTACCAGGCGCCGTGGGGCCTCGAGGTGAGCGCGAACGTGTTCGGCCGCCAGGGCTACCCCCGTCCGTTCACGCGCACCGGCACGACGGCGGCGCTCGGCGCCGATTCGGCGCTGACCGTGCTGCTGTCGCCGGAGATCGATACGTTCCGCTATCCGAACCTGTGGAACACCGACGTCCGCGTGGCGAGACAGTTCCAGGCGGACCGCCTCCGGATCCGCGCGATCTTCGATGTGTTCAACGTGATGAACGCGAACACCGCGCTCGTCCGGGTCAGCGACGTGACGTCGACGAACCTGAACGCGCTGGCGCAGAACCTCAGCCCGCGCATCGCGCGGCTGGGCATTGTTATCGGGTTCTAGCTGCTTAGCTGCTACCCGACACGGACGTTGCCACAGAGACAGGGGCACGCAGAATACTTTTTCAAAATGCCAGTGCTGCTTAGCGGCACTGGCGTTTACCAAAAGATTCCTCTGAGTCCCGGTGTCTCTGTGGCCCCGTACGTGATCAGCGTAAGATCGCCGGATGAGGATCTCACTCCGGCAACAGTTGCGAGTACTGCAAGCCTACGCCGCCATCAGCTTCTGCCTGGCGGCGTTTCTTTTTGTGACGGCCTTCACCGCGCAACCTTCGACGCAGCGTATCGACGAATTGACCGTCCAGCGGTTGAACGTCGTCGATGCCAACGGCACGCTGCGGTTCGTGTTGTCGAACAAGGATCGGATGCATCCCGGGGTGATGGACGGGGTCACGATCAATCGGCCGCGGCCGGTCGCCGGCATGTTGTTCTTCAACGACGAAGGTGATGAAGTCGGTGGGCTGACATACAGCGGCACCGATGACGGCGGCCGGCGCGCCAATGCCGGCTTGATGTTCGATCAGCTCAAGCAGGATCAGACGATCGGCATCAGCTATAGCGAAAGCAATGGCCAGCGATCGGCCGGGTTGCAGGTGTGGGATCGATCGGAGACGCAGCCGCTCAGCGAGCTGATTCGAGGATTGAACGACGCGAACGCGCTCCCCGAAGGGCCGGCGCGCGACGAGGCGGTCAAGGCGGTGCGCGCGAAGGCGGCGCCGGGGCCGCGCCGGGTGTTCGTCGGCAAGAACACCGACAAGGCCGCCACGGTGGCGCTGGCCGACGCCAACGGCAAGCCGCGGTTGGTGATGACCGTTGCGCCAGACGGCGCGGCATCGATTGACTTCCTCGATGCGGACGGCAAGATCGTCCAGCGCATTCCGGCATCCAAGTAACCATGACGCTGCCGGCGGACGCGCACATCGGTCAGGTCAGCCTGACGGTTCGGGATCTCGATCGATCGGTCGCGTTCTATCGCGACGTTCTCGGCTTCGTCGAGACGAAGCGCGAAGGCCGGACGTCATCGCTCGCTCCCGCAGGCGGGCGCGGCCTGATCGAGCTGCATGAACGAACAGACGCGATCGCGAAACCGCGGCGCAGCGCGGGTCTGTATCATTTCGCGATCCTCGTGCCGTCACGCGCGGCGCTTGGCCGATCGCTGCGCCGACTGGTGGAGCAGCGGTGGCCGATGACGGGTGCGGCCGATCACCTGGTCAGCGAAGCGCTGTATCTGGACGACCCGGATGGGCTCGGCATCGAGATCTACCGCGATCGCCCGCGCGATTCCTGGCGGGTGATCGACGGCGAGCTGGCGATGAGCACCGATCCGCTCGATCTGCAAGCGGTTGCCGACGAGCCCGGCGCCGAATCGCCGTGGCGTGGCCTCGAAGCAGCAACGATCATGGGCCACGTGCACCTGCACGTTTCGCATCTCGATGCCGCGGAGGCGTTTTATTGCGGCCGAATCGGCTTCGAACCGATTGTGCGCCGCTATCCCGGCGCGCTGTTCGTCGCCGCCGGCGGCTATCACCACCACATGGGCCTCAACACCTGGGCCGGCGTCGGCGCGCCGCCGCCGCCGGAGAACGCGGTGGGATTGCGCGCGTTTACCATCGAATCCAGGCAACTAGAGAGTTCTCAACTCGTGGATGAAACCTCCGGTGTGATTGCTTCGCTGGTCCACGGACGTTAGCCACGGAGGCACGGAGGACACGGAGGTATCTTTTGGAAATACCAGTGCCGCTAAGCACCACTGGCGTTTGAAAAGTGTTCTCCGTGTCCTCCGTGCCTCCGTGGCCAACGTCCGCGATCAGCGTAAAATCTTGACCAACGTGATCCTGTTACTAATAACGACGCTGCTGGTCGGGCAGGCCGCCGCCAAGGCGGCTCCAGACAACGAGGTGCAGCGGGTGGCCATGGCCGGATGGCTGGCGGCGCGGGCGCTGGCGCCGAAGGGCGGGGCGCTCGAGTTGCTCGGGCCCGTCAACGAGCGGCTGAAACAACTCGACGAAATGCCGAACCAGTCGGCACGTTATGCGGAGATCGCGATCCGCGCCGCGGTGTCCGCGGCGCAGGAAGAGCGCGAGGAAATGCAGCTGCTGCTGACCCACGCGCGCGACTTGTCGGACCAGATGTCGGCGGGCAATCGTCCACCTCCCGAATGGCCGCTGCCGATCGACGAGCTCGAAGGCGAGCTGTGGCTCGAGGTCGATCGCTATACCGAAGCGCGCGACGCGTTCGAGCGCGCGACCAACACGAGGCCCAGCCCCAACGCCTGGATCGGCCTCGCGAGGGCCGCCGACAAGCTCGGCGACACGGTCACCGCGTGCCGCGCCTACACGAACGCCGGCAAGACGCCAGGACTGCCGTCTTCGGTCGAACTCGAGATCTCGGTCTACGCCTTGAAGTGCCGATACTGAAGCCCGAGGTGCTCGAGGCCCTGGCGAACCATGGGTTACGACCGCGCGCCGACACGCGGCTCGCGCTGCTGCGGGAACAGATCAACGATTTGTATCGCGTCGAGATCAGAAAGTTACGCGATCAGTGCCGCGCCGGTGAGTTTCCGACGACCGAGCTTGCCCCGCGCGTCGTCGAGTTGCGCAAACGCTACATGCTGCTGTCAATACCCGTCGATCGCTGGGTGGCTACGACCTGAGCTCAAGCCCCAAGCCCAAGTCTCAAGCCCCAAGAATGGCGCCGCCGCCGAAGCTCATTCGGTGCGGGATCGGACCGCCTTCGGTCACCCGTACGGCGCAGTATTTGAACTCCGGAATCTTCCCGAACGGATCGAGCACCGGGTTCGTCAGCATGTTGGCCGCTGCCTCGTAGAAACAGAACGGTACGAACACCGTCCCTCTCGGCGTCCCGTCGTCTGCGCGGGCGTAGAGCGAGATGCGGCCGCGGCGCGATTCGATCGTCAGGATGCCGCCTGGAGGGATGTTCTTCTCCTCGAGATCAAGTGGGTGCAGCGATGCGACCGGCTCCGGCTCGATGAAATCGAGATTCGATGAGCGGCGCGTCATGGATCCAGTGTGCCAGTGTTCGAGCTGACGCCCCGTGATCAGCACCATCGGGTACTCGGCATCGGGCCGCTCCGCCGCGGTGATCAGATCGGCGGGCACGAACTTCGCGCGTCCGCTCTTCGTCGGGAACGTGTCGCAGAACACGACCGGGTCGCCAGGATCGCCGACCTGGATGCACGGGTAGGTCACCGACGAATCGCGCTCGAGCCGCTCCCACGTGATGCCGGCGATCGAATCCATGCACGTCCGCATCTCGTTGAAGACGTCGCGCGGATGCTCGTAATACCAGTCGACGCCGACGCGCCGCGCCAGCTCGTTCAAGATCCAGAAGTCGGGCCGCGCGTCGCCCGGCGGTTCGATCGCCTTGCGCCCCAGCTGCACCATGCGGTCGGTATTGGTGACGGTGCCGATCTTCTCCGGCCACGCGGTCGCCGGCAGCACCACGTCCGCGAGGTACGCCGTTTCGGTCAGGAAGATGTCCTGCACCACGAGGTGATCGAGCGCAGCCAGCGCTTCGCGCGCATGATCGACGTCGGGATCCGACATCGCCGGGTTTTCACCCATGATGTACATCCCGCGGATGTCGCGCTTCTTCGCGGCGTTCATGATCTCGACGACGGTCAGGCCGGGATCGGGATCGAGGGTGGTTTTCCACAACCGCTCGAATCGTTCACGTGCTTCGGGCGTGGCGACCCGCTGATAATCCGGGTAGAACATCGGGATTAGTCCCGAATCCGACGCGCCCTGCACGTTGTTCTGCCCGCGCAGCGGATGCAGCCCCGAGCCGGGCTTGCCGATCTGTCCGGTCGACAGCGCCAGCGCGATCAGGCAGCGCGCGTTGTCGGTGCCGTGCACGTGCTGCGAGATGCCCATGCCCCAGAAGATGATCGAGGCCTTCGACGTGGCGTAGAGCCGTGCGACCTCGCGGATGGTCTGCGCATCGATGCCGCAAATCGGCGCCATCCGTTCGGGCGAGAAGGTTTTGACGTTCTCGGCCAGCGCTTCATATCCCGAGGTGCGATCGCGAATGAACGCTTCATCGGCGAGACCTTCCTCGACGATGACGTGCAGCATCGCGTTGAGGAGCGCAACGTCGGTGTCGGCGGTGAACTGCAGGTAATAGGTCGCGTGCCGAGCCAGATCTCCGCGCCGCGGGTCGGCGACGATCAGCTTGGCGCCCGACTTCGCGGCGTTCTTCATCCATGTAGCGGCGACGGGATGATTCACGGTCGGGTTCGCGCCGATGACGAAGATCACTTCGGCGCGCGCAGCGTCGCGGACCTGGTTCGAGACCGCGCCCGAATTGATGCCTTCCATCAACGCCGCGACGCTCGATGCATGGCACAGTCGCGTGCAGTGATCGACGTTGTTGGAGCCGAAGCCGGTTCGCACCAGCTTCTGGAAGAGATATGCCTCTTCGTTGGTGCCCTTGGCCGATCCAAATCCCGCGAGCGAGCGCTTGCCGTAGGTGTCGCGAATGTCGCGCAAACCCTTTGCGGACAAGTCGAGCGCTTCTTCCCACGTCGCTTCGCGAAACACCTGCTGCCAGTTCTCGGGATCGACAACGAAGTCTTTGTGCTTGGGCGCGCCGGGCTTGCGGATCAGCGGCTTCGTCAAACGATGCGGGTGCTGCACGTAATCGAAGCCGTAGCGGCCCTTGACGCACAGCCGCGATGAATTGGCCGGGCCATCCTTGCCCTGGACGTAAAGGATTTTGTTGTCCTTGACCTGATACGTCAGCTGGCAGCCGACGCCGCAATACGGGCATACGGAATCGACCTGCTTGTCGGGCACGACTAGTGCCGCATCGCGCGCCGGCATCAACGCGCCGGTGGGGCAGGCCTGCACGCACTCGCCGCAGGCGACGCACGTCGACTCGCCCATCGGATCGTCGAAGTCGAACACGATCTTCGAGTCGTTCGATCGGAAGGCGTAACCGATCACGTCGTTGACCTGCTCTTCGCGGCAGGCGCGGACGCAGCGCTTGCACTGGATGCAGGCGTCGAGGTGCACGGCCATCGCCGGGTGCGACAGGTCCTCGGCCGGCTGCGGCCGCGCGCCGAAGCGCGGCTTGCCGATCGAGAGCTTCTTCGCCCAGAGGTCGAGCTCCGAGTTGCGCGTGTAGTCCGTCTCCGGCATGTCCGACAGCAGCAGCTCGATCGACATCTTCTGGCTGACGAGCGCGCGGGCGCTGTTGGTGG
>DASUSZ010000221.1:0-4380 GCA_036374815.1 Vicinamibacterales bacterium
TAGTAAATACTGCGGCGTGCAACATCCGCTTGGAGAATTCGAACAACTCGTCATGTTCGCGGTGATGCGGCTCGATGAGGGCGCATACGGCGCGGCGATTCGCTCCGAGCTGCTGGAGCGCGCCGGGCGTGACGTCTCACCCGGTGCGATCTTCACGACCCTCGAGCGTCTCGAAGCGCGCGGCCTCGTGACTTCGACCTACGGTGAGCCGACGCAGGAGCGCGGCGGCAGACGCAAGCGCTTCTATCGCGTCGCGCCCGAAGGCCGGCGCGCCCTCGCGGCATCCCTCGAGACGATCAGGCGCATGGCCCGGGGACTCGAGCTGGGAGAGGAGCAGTCATGATCCGTCCACCTGCCATTCCATCGTGGCTGCTGCTGCGCCTGCTCGATGCGCATTCTTACGAAGCGGTGGCCGGCGATCTCGAAGAGGAATACCAGTCCGTTCGCGTCACGCGCGGGGCCGCGGCGGCGCACGTCACCTACTGGATTGCCGCCGTGCGATCGATCGTGGCCTGCCGAATCACTGCAGAGCGCCGCCCCGAACGCCGGCCGATGGACTTCGATGCCGGCGGGGGAATCAGCATGCGCGACGCGATCAAACCAGCGTTCCGGCAGTTCAGGGATCATCCGCTCTACGCGCTGGCGACGGTGGCGACGCTCGCCCTGGCGATCGGCGTCGGCGCCGTGACGCTGGCGGTGGTGAAGCGCGCCTATCTCGATGCGCTGCCGTATCGCGATGACGGCAGGCTGCATTCACTGCTCACGTCGATCGACGGCAGCACCAGCGCCGTATCCTCGCATGTGTTCCAGGATTTGCGTGCGTCGCAGTCACCGTTTGCCGGCCTGGCCGGCGTCCGGCCAATGGGCATGGCGTATGCGGCCGCGAACTTCACCGAGAACGTTCCCGGCAACCAGGTCGAGGCCGATTACTTCTCGGTGCTGGGGGTGACGCCGGCGCTCGGACGCGTCTGGACGCCGGACGAACGCGACGCGATCGTCATCAGCTGGCAGTTCTGGAACGAGAAGCTCGAGGGCGATCCGAACGTCATTTCCAGATCGATTGTGATCGACGGCCGGCCGCGCACGATTGCCGGCGTGCTCGCGCAGGACTTCGTCACGCCGTACTTTTCCGGCACCGCGATCTGGGCGCCGCTCGACATGGCGGCGCTGCTCGAGGACCTGCGGGCGCGGCGCGCGCTGACCGTCATTGCGCGGCGCGGCGATCACGTCAGCCGCGACGAAGTCGATGCGTACCTCGCCGTCTTCTCGGCGAACCAGCAGCGGCAGCATCCGTCGATTCACGGCAATCAATCATGGGTCGCGCCATTGCTGCGTGACGAGCTGGTGGGATCGTCGCGTCCGGCGGTGCTCGGTGCCGCCGCGGCGGCCTTGCTGCTGATGCTGATCGTCACGGCGAACATCGCCGGCTTGTCCACGGCGCACGCGGCCGCCACCCGCCAGCAGATCGCGATTCGCTCCGCTCTTGGCGCCACCCGGTCGCGATTGTTCGGAGAGCAGCTGATCGAAACGATGGTGTTGACGCTGTTCGGCTCCGCGTTGGGCGTCGCCATCGCCTATGGGCTGACTCGCCTGGTCGCCGGTTATCAGCAACAGTTCCTGGCAAGGCTCGCGCCGATCGCGCTCGATGCGCAGACGATGGGCGCGGCGCTTGCGGCCGGCTTGCTGATTGGATTGGTCGCCGCCGTGCTGCCGCGGCGATTCATGGGGGCGCAGCCCTCCGATGCCCTTCGCACCTCGCGCGGCGGATCAGTCGACAAGCGTCTCACGCGGACGCGCACCGTGCTCGTCACGGCGCAGGTCGCCCTCGCGCTGGTCCTGCTCGTCGGCGCGGGGTTGTTGATTCGAACGGTGCAGCACCTGTCGAAGATGGATCTGGGATTCAATCCCGATGGCCTCGTCGGGATGCAGGTCAACCTGCCGCAGCCGAAATACCGCACGCCGGAATCGCAAATCCAATTCGAGCGCGACGTCGTGGAGCGGGTCGCGCGGATTCACGGCGTGCAATCCGCGACCGCCTCCGTCGGCATCCCGATCGTCGGCGGCATGATGGCGGGATTGACGATGAAAGCCGATCCGTCGGGCACCGCGCCGCGCGAGGTCGCCTACCTGTCGGTGGCGCCCGACTTCATGTCGCGGATTGGCGCTCGTATCGTCGCCGGCCGCGATCTGCTGCCGTCCGATCACCGCGGCGCGCCGCGCGTGGTGCTGATCAACGAAACGATGGCGCGGATGTTCTGGCCGGACGGCAACGCGATTGGCAGCGAAGTCTTCATCGGCGCCGGCGCGCCTTCCCGGGCCGATCAATGGATCACCGTCGTCGGCATCGTCGCGGACTTTCGCACACATGGACCGACGGAGCGGATTCGCCCGGCCTCGTACGGCTCGACACTGCAGTATTCGTGGCCGCGGCGCAATATCACCGTGCGCATCGCCGGTCCCATGCCGGCGTCGCTCGCTGCCGATATGCGGTCGGCGATTCACGCGATCGATCCCGCGATCCCCGCCGGCACCGTCAGCACCTTCGACTCGTTCATCGCGGAGCGCACCGCGCGGCATCGCCTTGCCTCGCTGGCGCTGACCTTGTTCGGATCGCTGGCGCTGGTGCTGAGCGCCTGCGGGTTGTACGCGGTGGTGGCGCTGACATCGAGGCTGCGGCAGCGCGAATTCGCCATTCGCATGGCGCTCGGCGCGCACGCCAACGACGTGCGCTGGCTGGTCATCCGCCACGCGATGCTCATCGCCGTGGTTGGTTCGGCGGCGGGCCTGGCCACCGCAATGTCCGGCACGCGAATCCTCGAAGGGTTGCTGCATGGAGTGGGCGCGCTCGATCGGCCCATCTTCGTCACCGCGGGCGCGGTGCTGCTGGCAATTGGCGCGGCTGCCGCGTGGCAACCGGCGCGGATGGCGGCGCGTGTCGATCCGATTGAAACGTTAAGGGCTGAGTGACTTGGGACTTGCGGCTTGGGGCTCGGGGTCTACTTCCGGGTGCTCTCCGTTAGCCACGCTAAGTAGCCGGCACTACCTTCAACAATTGGAATCACCACGAACTCAGGAACGTCGTACGGATGAAGCTCACGCAGCCGGCTTTCTAATTCGCGTAATCGCTCGCCGGTCGTCTTGATCACGAGTTGCCGTTCGTCCGCAGAGTCTGTCGCGCCCTTCCATGTGTAAATCGACCGCATCGGCGGCAGAATGCTGACGCACGCGGCCAGCCTTTCGTCGACCAGAGCCCGCGCCAGCGCTTCGGCGTCACGGTCGAGTGGCAAAGTCGTCAGCGCGATGAGGTATTTTTCAGTTTCCAAGCCCCAAGCCCCAAGCCTAGATCGCGCTGAGCGCCTGCTCGAGATCCGCCTGCAGATCTTCGACGTCCTCGATGCCGACCGAAATGCGAATCAAGCCATCGCTGATGCCGAGCATGTCGCGACGCTCCTTGGGCACCGACGCGTGCGTCATGATCGCCGGGTGCGAGATCAACGTCTCGACGCCGCCGAGACTTTCGGCAAGCGCCATCAATCGCAGACGCTCCAGCACCTTCTTTGCGTTGTCGAGCGACCCGACGTCAAAGGAGATCAATCCGCCGAAGCCGCGCATCTGCTTCCTCGCGAGATTGTGATGCGGGTGCGACTCGAGCCCCGGATAAATCGTGCGCTTCACCTTCGGATGCGCCTCCAAGTACTCGGCGATGATCTGGGCGTTCTCGTTGGTGCGCTCCATCCGGATCGTCAAGGTCTTGGTGCCGCGCAGGATCAGCCATGAATCCATCGGCCCGAGAATCGCGCCGGCGGCGTTCTGCACGAACTTCATCCAGTCCACGTCGTCCTGGTGCTTGAGGATCACGATGCCGCCGACGCTGTCGCTGTGCCCGTTGAGGAACTTCGTCGTGCTGTGCATGACGATGTCGGCGCCGAGGGTCAGCGGCCGCTGGATGTACGGGCTCGCAAAGGTGTTGTCGACCACCACCTTGACGCCTTTCTTGTGCGCCAGCGAGCTCGCGCACTGGATGTCCGTGATGTGCAGCATCGGATTGGTCGGCGTCTCGATGAACAGATATTTGGTGTTCGGCTTGAGCGCCGGCTCGATCAGCTGCGGCTTTGACGTATCGACATAGGAGAAGTCGAGGCCGAACTTGCGCCGCACCCGCTCGAACAGGCGGAACGTCCCGCCGTAGGTGTTGTCGCTGACGAGCACGTGATCGCCGGATTCGAGACGCGTCAGCAGCGCGTCGATGGCCGCCATGCCCGATGCAAACGCGAACGCCGCGGTGCCCGCCTCGATGGCGTTGACGTTTCTCTCGAGCGCCATGCGCGTCGGATTCTGCGTGCGTCCGTATTCAAAGCCCGCATGCGGCCGGCCGAGGCC
>DASUSZ010000222.1:0-17595 GCA_036374815.1 Vicinamibacterales bacterium
GGCAGCTGCGACTTCATGTCGCGGATCTGCATCAGCTGCGTGTTGGTCGGCGTGGCGGTCGGGGCCATCACCTGGCCCTTCATCTGACCGATGCGGCCGCGCAGGTTCTCGGTGTTGCCGCCGAACCCGCCACCACCACCCTGCTGGCCAAGCCCGAGCCGGCGCCGCACCGCTTCGAACTCCTTCACAACATTGTCGAGCTCCTGTTTCACGTTCGGCGCCAGCGTTTGATTGCGGGTCTGCTGCTGCAGCGTCTGGACTTGCGCAAACGCGTTCTGCACCATCTCGGCCACGTCGTTGGCCTTGGCCTGGAGATCGTGAAGCTCGCGCGCGGTGTCGAACCACATCCGCCGATCCGCGTCGGTGATCTGGATTTGCGGATCGCCCTTCACCGCCACGTCGATCGTCTGCACATCGCGGCCGTTTACGTTCAACGTCGCGCGATAGGTGCCGGGCAGCACATACGGACCGTTATTGCCGCCACCGCCAAAGCCACCACCACCGCCGGCGCCACCAGCCGCCTGTGCCGGCGCGCCGGGAGGCGGCGGCAACGGGCGCAGCGGCGCCACGCGGAGATCCCACTTCACGATGTTGAGGCCGGCCTTGTTGCGATCGCGGGTCGCATCACCCGTCAACTCGCGCACAGTGGATCCGCTCGCGTCCTTGATGGTGATCTTGACGTCCTTCGCATCCGCCTTCAGCCGATACGCGAGCGTCGCGCCTGGCGCCGGATTGAGGCCGAGGAACAGGCGATCGCCTTCGAAGCCTTTCATCTGATCGTTGGCCTGGTTCATGATCGTCGCGGGCTCGGTGCTGAACATGAAAGTGTCGGCGCTTTCCGACTTTGCCCACTCCTGGATCGGCGTCACGTCGTCGAGAATCCAGATGCCGCGCGCGTGGCTGGCGAGAATCAAGTCGTTGTCGCGCGGATGCTGCTTGATCTCGTAAATCGGCATGGTCGGCAGGTTCGCCTTGATGCGCGTCCACTGCCCGCCGCGATTGAGGCTGACCCACAAGCCGCTTTCGGTGCCCAAATAAAGGATGTCCGGGTTACGCCGGTCTTCGGCGAGGCCGCGCGCCACTTCACCCTTCGGAAGGTTCCCGGCGATCGAGCGCCAGGTGGCGCCGTAATCCGTGGTCGCGAAGACGTAGGTGTTGAAGTCGCCGCCGCGATGACCATCGAAGGCCACATATGCGGTGCCGGCCTGCGCGCGCGAGGGCAACACGTCCGAGACGTAGGTCCACTTCGGCACGCCCGAAATCTTCGACGTGACATTGGTCCACGTCTTACCCGCATCCTGCGTCACGCTGACCACGCCGTCGTCGCTGCCGACCCACACCACGCCCTGCCGCGCGGACGACTCCTCGAGCGTCACGATGTTGCCGAACGAGCCAACGCCGTCGTTCTTCGCAATGCGAACGTCCTTGCCGGCGACGCCCATGATCGAAAGCGTTTCACGATCGGTGTTGGTCGTCAGGTCGGGGCTGATCGGTTGATACGACCGGCCGCGATCCGATGACTTCAGAACGAGATTCGCGCCGATATAGATCGTCGCCGGATCGAACGGCGACAGCTGCATCGCGGTGTCCCAGTTGAACCGGTACGGGGACTGCGTTTCGCCGGGTTTGGCTTCCGCCGGCTCGGGGCGGACGGTGGTGCGCTCGTTGGTCATGCGATCGGTGCGGCTCATGCGGCCGTCCTGCGACTCCGCGTAGACGATGCGCGAGTCGGTCGGATCCATCAGCGGCTGAAAGCCGTCGCCGCCGCTGATCACATACCAGTTGTCGTTGTGAATGCCGCTGTTGGTGCGCACGGCGCTCGGCCCGCACCAGGTGTTGTTGTCCTGCAGGCCGGCGCAGACGTGATACGGCGTCTGCATGTCGAACTCGACGTGATACGCCTGCGCGCCGAGCAGGTTCGGCAGCCATACCCAGGTGCGCGAGCGATCGTGCGAGATGCTGACGCCGCCGTCGTTGCCGATGATGATGTGCCGCGGATCTTTCGGATTGATCCACATCGCGTGGTGATCGACGTGAATGCGCTCGGCGCCGTCGCCGCGGAAGGTGCGTCCGCCGTCATCGGACACGTGCAGCGACACGCCGAGCACGTAAATGCGCGCGTCGCTCTGCGGATCGATGCGAATCTGGCTGAAGTACATCGGGCGCGGGTTCGTGTCGCTCAGCTTCCGCCAGCTGCCGCCGGCATCGTCGGTGCGGTAGACGCCGCTCTCGGATGGATGCTCGACGGTCGCGTAGAGCACGTTGGGATTCGATCGATAAATCGCAAGACCGATGCGCCCCTTCGGTCCGCTCGGCAGGCCGCTTTCCACCTTCGCCCACGTCTGTCCAGCATCCGTGGACTTCCAAATCGTGCTGCCGGGACCGCCGCCGTTCATGCCCCACTGGGCGCGCCGCCGCTGATAGCTGGCTGCGTAGAGCGTCTTGTTGTTCTGCGGATCGATCACGAGATCGGTTGCGCCGGTATCGTCGTCCACGTGCAGGACGCGGTTCCACGTCAGGCCGCCATCCGCGGTCTTGTAGACGCCGCGTTCGCCGCCGGCGCCCCACAAGTTGCCGGTCGCCGCCACGTAGACGACGTCGAAGTCGACGGGGTCGACGATGATGCGCGCGATCGCCCGTGATTCGCGGAGACCCGTGTTCTTCCACGAGCGGCCGCCATCGGTCGACTTGTAGACGCCGTCGCCCCACGACGAGCTCTGGCGATTGTTCGCTTCGCCGGTGCCGACCCACACCAGGTTGGCATCCGTCGGCGCGATCGCGATCGCGCCAACGGAGCTGCTGCCCTCGTTGTCGAACACGTTCGTGAACGTGGTGCCGGCATTGGTCGTCTTGTAGACGCCCGCCGTCGCCATCCCCACATAAAACGTCGTCGGATCGCTCTCGAGCACCGCGAGATCATCGACACGTCCCGACGGAGTAGCCGGACCAATCGGCCTGAAGTAAAGCCGATCGAACGGGCCGCTACCGGTGGACTTGTCGGTGAACACCGGGGTTTGCGGCGGCGGCGCCTGGGTGAACACCGTCACCGTGGCCAGCGTGAGAGCGAATGTAGCGAGAGCGATCCGTCGAATCATGCGTCTTTTCCTGATGGCCTGATGGCCTGATGGCCTGTTAGGGCTTCGCGTTGGTCACTTCGTCGTAGGCAATGCCCAGCACGAACGCCAGCGTGAGCCGCGCGTTCGGCGACACGTTGTCTTCAAACCCCTTCAGCACCGGCAGCGCCTGCACCTGTTCCTTCGTCTGGCCCGCCTTCACGCCCGCGCGCGCGTGATCGAGCACCGCGGTCAGGTAATTGCGGAAGTGCGCGAGCTCGGCGCGGCCGTTGCGCACGTTGTTGTCCTTGGCGTGGCCGGCGATGAAGATCGTGTCGTTGTTCGCGCGCTTCGACACCGTGTCGAGGATCGTGATCCAGTTGTCGATGCGCGCGCCCTGCGCGCGATCGATGTTCGGGTGGGCGCGGTTGAACAGCAGATCGCCCATGTGCATGACGTTGGCGTTCTGGAAGTGGATCACCGCGTCGCCGCCGGTATGGCCCGGCCCGAAGTAGCGCGCTTCGATCGTCTCGTTGCCGAACTTCTCCGTCCACACATCCTTGAACGTCTTGGTCGCGTAGGCCTGCTGGTCGGCGGTCTTTTCGGTGACCGCGCGGTGCGATTTCAGGCAGTTCTCGTGCGCCACGATGTTGGTCGTGCCATACGCCTTGTTGCCGCCGGTGTGATCGCCGTGGTGGTGCGTGTTGATCAGCATGGCGATGCCCTTCGGCGCCTTCTGCTTCAAGCCGGCGACACAGATCTCGGCCGTGTTCATGAACTGGCTGTCGACACCGACAGCGCCGTCAGCGTTGATGAGATAACCGATGGTGCCGCCCTGTCCGATGAACATGCCGACGCCGCGGCGCAGCTCTTCGAACCTCGTCACCGGCGGTGCTGCTGGCTGCGCCGGCGCTTGGCGGCCGAAGGCCGTCCCGCCGTAGCCCGAGGCGTAGACTTTCTGGCCAACGCCGAGGGCGAAGGCGGAAGACAATAGGAACTGCCTGCGATTCATGGATTCCTCCCGGAGCCGGAATTCTATCCTCGATTGGCTGCTCGCCGCCTCCATCGCCGCGGCCGTCCTGTCCTGGCTGGCCGGCATCGATTTCGAGATCGCCGGCATCGCCGTTCGATCGCACAGTCCGATTCGCATCCTGGTGGTCGCGGCCGTGCTCGCCGCGATTCGCTGGCGGTTCGGGATCGAATCGAGGCCGGTATGGCTGATGCGCCTCGTATTGCTGACGGCAATCGCGGGCAGCGTGCTGACGTGGCTGCGCTTTCTCGTCGTGAGCATCGGCGGCGCCGATTCATACGGCTACGTCAGCGCCGCCCGGTCGATCGCGAGCGGCCGGCTGATCGAGGCAGCACCGATCGCCGACTGGCTGTCCGCGCCAAATCGACTCGCGCTCGCATCGCCGCTCGGATGGACACCCGCCCCCGACGGCGCAGGCATCGCTCCGACTTTTCCGATTGGCGTTTCCGCCCTGATGGCGCTGGCCACCCTGGTCGGCGGATCATCCGCGGTGTTCTTCGTTGCGCCGATCGCCGCGGCGATCACGCTGTGGCTCGTCAACCGGCTCGCGCGCGAGTGGGTCGATCACGACACGGCGCTCTTCGCGGCCGCGATGGCGGCGTGGAATCCGTTGTTCATCGCCTACGCGAAGCAGCCGATGAGCGACATGCCGGCGGCGATGTGGGTGATGCTGGCGCTGCTGCTCGCGGTGCAGCGCTCGAACACGTCGGCGTTTTTCGCAGGCCTTGCCGCCGGCGCCGCGGTCATGACGCGCCCGGCCCTGCTCGTCGCCGCCGCGGTCATTCCGCTCGCCGCACATCGGGGTGAATCACCGAAGCGACGGGTGTTGTTTGCCGCACTCGGTCTTGGCCTCGCAGTGCTGGCGCAGATGGCGATTCAGTCGGCGCTGTTTGGATCGCCTTTCTCGACCGGTTACGGCGCGGCCGCAAATCTGTTCTCGCTGTCACACGTGCCGCAGAACCTCGCGATCTTCCTCGGCGGTCACGCCTGGGATGTCGTGGGCCCGCTGTGGATTCCGGGATTGATCATCGGCATTTTTGCGTCGCGGCCGGAGCCGCGGCTGAAACCCGCAGCGATCTTCGTCGCGACGATGGTCCCGTACCTGTTTTATCTGCCGTTCGATCACTGGGAGACGCTGCGGTTCCTGCTGCCGGGCCTCGTGCCGCTGACCATCGTCGTGGCGGACGGTCTGATTCACATCGCGCGGATGCCGCGTAAACCAAGGGTGGCGGCCCTCGTCGTGACCGCGTTCATGGCGTTCGTGGTGTGGCGATCGGAGAACCTGCTGCGCAAGTCGAGCGTATGGGAGGTCGCCGAGCTCGAACAGCGTTACCCGCTCGCCGCCGAATGGATCAAGGTCAACACGCCGCCCGAGAGCGTGGTGCTCGCGAATCAGCACAGCGGATCGTTGCGCTGGTATGCCGGCCGGCAGACGCTGCGGTGGGATTTTCTCGATCCGGGCGCGCTCGCGAAGACGATCGACGAGCTGCAGTCACGCGGCGCAACCGTGTATGTTGCCCTCGAGGGCGACGAGGTCGCGATGTTCGAGCAGCGGTTTGCCGGCGCGATCGATCAACTGCAGGTCGACCACGTCGGCAGCATCAGGAACATCAGCTTCCGCCGTCTCCGCTATTTGCCGCCGAACAGGTAGTCGAGCGCCAGGTTCGACATCACCTTCACGCCGACGGGCAGCGCCGCTTCGTCCGCGAAGAACAACGGCGAGTGGTTCTGCGGCGCCCTGGTGTGATCCTGGTCGCGCGGCGTGACGCCGAGGAAGAAGAACAAACCGGGCGCCTGCTGCTGGAAGTACGAGAAGTCCTCGGCCGTGCCGGTCAGCGGCCCGACCTGGACATTCTGCGCGCCCGCCACGCGCCGCAGCGTCGGGACCATGCGCTCGGTCAATGCCGGATCGTTGCGCGTGACTGGATAGCCGAGTCCGAATTCGACCGTCGCGGTCCCGCCCGCGCTCTCGGCGAGGTTGGTCGCGATGCTGCGGATGCGATCGTGAATGTTCTTGCGGACGTTTTCGTCGAAGGTGCGCACGGTGCCTTCGAGCTCGATTTCTTCAGGCACGATGTTCGACCGATTGCCGCCGGTGAAACGGCCGACCGTGACCACCGCCGGTGCTTCGGTGATGTTGACGGTGCGGCTGATGATGGTCTGCAGCGCCATGACGATCTGCGATCCGATCACGATCGGGTCGACGCCGCCCCACGGCACCGCGCCGTGAGTCTGGCGGCCTTTCACCTTGATCAGGAACGAGTCCGCGCTCGCCATCAACGGTCCCGATCGATACACGATCGAGCCCGCCGGAAACGGGAACACGTGAAGGCCGAACACCGCGTCGACCTTCGGGTTCTCCATCACGCCGGCCTTGATCATCGGCTCCGCGCCGCCCGGCCCCTCTTCCGCGGGCTGGAAGATCAACTTGATGGTGCCGGGAATGCGATCGCGCACTTTCGCGAACGTCGCCGCCGCGCCGAGCAGGATCGCCATGTGGTTGTCGTGCCCGCAGGCGTGCATGACGCCGACTTCCTGGCCGTTCCACTGCGCCTTGGCGGTGGACTTGAACGGCACGTCGACCTGTTCGGTCACGGGCAACGCATCCATGTCGGAACGGAGCGCGACGACCGGCCCCGGCCTGCCGCCCTTCAACACGCCGACCACGCCGGTGCCCGCCACGCCGGTCTGCACCTCGTAGCCAAGTTTCCGGAGCTCGTCGGCGATCACCTTCGCGGTGCGCACCTCGTTGTTGCCGAGCTCGGGGTTCTTGTGAAAGTCGCGCCGCCAGGCAACGACCTGCGGATTGATCTCGGCCGACAGCCGCTCGACATCGGCAGCTAACGGATTCGCGGCAGGCGACGTCTGAGCAGATATCGCTGACTGGCCGGTGGCCAGCACGAGGGCAAGCAGCACGGTTCGCATCGACTCGGATTCTACCTTCATGACCGACCTTCGTCTCGCGTTACGGCTCTGCTTGCGGCATCCCCTGCTCTCGCTGGCGGCGATCGCGTCGCTGGCACTGGGCATCGGGGCAAACACGGCGATCTTTACCGTGTTGAACGGCAGCGTGTTGAGGCCGCTGCCGTACCACGACCCTGACCGGTTGATGGTGGTGTGGGAAACGCGGGCCGACAACCCCAGGCGCCCGGTCGCGCCCGCGAATTTCCTCGACTGGCGTCGCGAGACGTCGGCCTTCAGCGGGCTGGCGGCGTTCGACAACTTCAGCGCGACGCTGACCGGCGCGGGCGAAGCCGAGCGGCTCAACGCCGTCTCGGCGTCGGGAAATTTTTTCGACGTGATCGGCGTGCAGGCGCGAATCGGCCGCGTGCTGACGGCGGATGACGATCGCGCCGACGCGCCGAAGGTTGCGGTGTTGACCGACGCGCTGTGGCACCGGCTCTACGGCGGCGCCGCGGATGCGCTCGGCAAGACCATCACGCTCAACGGCATGCCGCACACGATCGTCGGCGTGCTGCCGGCGCAATTCGACATGCCGATGGTGGCCGGCGGCGACGTCTGGATGACCGGCGATCGCGGCATTCCGCGCAGCTTCCCGTTCGGCGGCGACATCACCGCCGTTCGCGACTCGCACATCATCGCGGTGATCGGCAGGCTGGCCGGCAACGCCACCCGCGAACAGGCGCAGGCGCAGCTCACCAGCGTGATGGCGTCGCTGTCGCAGCGCTATCCATCCACCAACGCCGGCCTCGGCGCGAGCGTGGTGCCGCTCCACGAAGAGATCGTCGGCGACGTGCGGCCGCTGATCGTGCTGCTGCAGGTGGCCGTCGCGGTGCTGCTGCTGATCGCGTGCGCCAATGTCGCGCATCTGCTGCTCGGCCAGGCGGCGACGCGGCAGGCTGAAATCGCGATGCGCTATGCGCTCGGCGCCGACCGCTCACGCATCGTGCGGCAGTTGTTGATCGAGACGCTGATGATCGCGGTGCCGGGAGGCCTTGCCGGACTTGCCCTTGCGATCGCGGGCGTCCGCGCGCTCGTGTGGGTCGCGCCGCAGAACCTCCCGCGGCTGGCGGAAATCACGGTCGATACCCGGGTGCTCGCGTTCTCGATCGTGATGACGCTGATCACCGCGGTCGTGTTCGGCCTCGGTCCGGCAATGCAGACGGCGCGTACGTCCGCGAACGATCTCGGCCGCATCGGCCAGCGCGTCGCCGGTCATCGCGGCGTCCGCCGCGGCCACCAGGCGCTCGTCGTCGGCGAGCTGGCGCTCGCGCAGGCGCTGCTGGTCGGCGCCGGCTTGCTGCTCACGAGCTTCGTGCACGCGTCGAGGATCGACCTTGGCTTCGCGCAACAGGATCGGGTGCTCGCGGAAATCAACCTCGGGCCCGCCTACGTGCAACCGATTGGCAAGGACGGCTCGATCGATCCGTCGAGGAAGATTCGCTTCATCAACACCGTGCTCGACCGCGTGCGCGGCGGACAGGGTGTGATTGCCGTGGCGGCATCTTCGACGGCACCACTGACGGGCGCGCCGAATCGCGGCATGCGCATCGAGGGCGATCCGGCGCTGCCGCCCGATCAACAGCCGAACGCCGACTTCCAGTTGATCACGCCTGATTATTTCCGCGCGCTCGGCATCACGCTGGTAGCCGGCCGCACCTTCACCGCCGCCGATCGCGCCGATACGCCACCGGTGCTCGTGGTCAACCAGGCGCTGGTCGACAAGTACTTCGCCGGGCGCAATCCGATCGGCCGCGTCATCCTGTTCGGCGGCAGCAAGCGGCACGAAATCGTCGGCGTGGTGGCCGACTCGCGGTATCGATTCGTGGAGCAACCCGCGGATCCCACGTTCTATCTGCCGCTCGAGCAGAACGACGAGCGATGGCCGTTCCTGGCGTTCACGGTGTGGACCGACGGCAGCGACGCCGCAACCACTGCGGCCGCTGCCCAACTGCGGGCCGCCGTCCGCGAGGCCGATCCGCAGCAGCCGATCTCGCGCCTGCGCACGATTGAAGAGATCCTCGCGAGCTCGCTCGCCGCGCGCCGGTTCAATACGTGGATCGTCGGGCTGTTCGCTGCAACGGCGCTGCTGCTCGCCGCCGTCGGCACCTACGGCGTGATGGCGTTCGCCGTGGCCAGCCGCACGCGCGAGCTCGGGATCCGCGCGGCCCTCGGGGCATCGCCCGCCGATCTGATCAAGATGGTGCTCGGGCAGGGCCTGCTGTTGACGATGACGGCGAGCGCGATTGGACTCCTTGCCGCCCTGACGTTGACGCGCTTCATGGCGTCGATGCTGTTCAACGTCGCACCGCGCGATCCGATCACGTTCGCCGCCGTTGCCGGCGTGCTTGCGCTGATCGCGATCGCCGCGACCTTGATACCGGCCAGGCGAGCGATGACGGTGAACCCGACGGTCGCGTTAAAGGATTAAAGTCGAGGATGCTTATTGAATCTTGCGGCCGATCCAGGTGAAGGGGCCGCCGGGCTTCGTCTTCATTCCTTCGCCCGCGTACTTCTGGCTCACCTTCCAGACGAAATCCATCTCCGTCATGATCGCGCTGAGGGCCATGCGCGATTCGACGATCAGCAGCACCGACCCGTAAAGCATGTAGAGCGTGCCGATGACGCCGAGCAGGACGGCAATCCAGGTGAAGTTTCTCGCCGCCGCGGAGAAGATTGCAATCGACACGGTGGCGCCGACGAACATCCCGAGCGCGATGTAGAACGCCGCCATCGCGCGCTGGATCAGCCGGGCGCGCGAGGTCTGGCGATCGAGCTGCGTGAAGATCAGCAGCCGGCGCTCCTCGAACATCTCGTCCTTTTCGGGATGCGCGGCAATTTCCTGGAACCGCTCCGACAGCGTGCGTGTGCGATCGATGACGCGGCCCAGCCGCGTGCTGGTCGAGAAGATCAGCGCGCCGCAGGCCGAGATCAGCACCGCGGGTGTGATCATCGCGGTCAGGACGGCGAGCGCGTTCTGCGGCGCTTCGAGGCGCGTCAGCCAATCCATCGCGCCAGTGTACTATGCGGCGATGCAGGCGATTCTGGCGCGTGAATTCGGCGGTCCCGAAGTTCTGAAACTGGAGCAGGTTCCCGATCCCCAGGCCAAACGCGGACAGGTGCGCGTGCGCATCCACGCGATCGGCGTCAATCCCTACGAAACCTACATGCGCGCGGGCGCCTACGCGATCAAGCCGGAGCTGCCCTACATTCCCGGCGCCGACGCCGCCGGCGTCATCGACCAGATCGGCGACGAGGTCACCGGCTGGAAAACGGGCGACCGCGTCTACATCAGCGGCACCGCGATCCATAAGGCCTACGGCGCCTACGCGCAGTTCGCGGTGTGCAACGTCGACCAGGTGCATCGGCTGCCGGAGCGCATCTCCTTCGCGCAGGGCGCCGGGCTCTTCGTGCCGTATGTGACGGCGTGGCGCGCGTTGTTCGGCCGCGCCAACACGCGCGCCGGCGACGTGGTGATGATTCACGGCGCGAGCGGCGGCGTCGGCGGCGCCGCCACGCAGTTCGCCGTCGCGGTCGGCGCGACGGTCATCGGCACGGCAGGATCAGCGGACGGCCTCGACGTGGTGCGCGCGCAGGGCGCCAGGCACGCCGTCAACCACAAGGACGCCAACTATCTCGACGAGATCACGAAGCTCACCGGCGGCCGCGGGCCCGACGTGATTCTCGAGATGCTCGCCAACGTCAATCTCGATCATGACCTCACCGTCGTCGCGCCATCGGGGCGCATCGTCGTGATCGGCAACCGCGGCCGCGTCGAAATCGACGCGCGCAAGATCATGACGAAAGACGTCTCGGTGTTTGGCCTGGCGTTATGGAACATCCCGGCGGACGAAATCCGCCGCGCGCACGAGGCGATCGTCGCCGGCCTGGAAAGCGGCGCGCTGAATCCCGTGGTCGGAACCGAGATGCCGCTCAAGGACGCGCCGAAGGCGCATCAGCAGGTGATGTCGCCCGGCGCGAAGGGAAAGATCGTCCTGATTCCGTGACCGTTACCTGCGCGCCAGTTCTTCGTCGATGATCTGCTTGAAGTTCTCGAACGGCATGGCGCCGATCACCGGGCGGCCGTTGACGTAGAGCGTCGGCGTCGAGTTGACGCCCATCTTCTCGCCCTGCGCGAGGCCCGCCTGCACGGCGGACGCCCACTTGCCCGAATCGAGACACTGATCGAACGACGTGCCGTTGAGGCCGATGGCGCGCGCCGTCTGCTTGAGTTGCGGGATGTCGAGCGCGCGCTGGTTCGCGAACATCGCGTCGTGCATTTCCCAGTACTTGTTCTGCTCGCCGGCGCAGCGCGCCGCCTCCGACGCCTTCGGCGCCTGCGGATGGTTCGCGAGCGGGAAATCCTTGAAGACAATCTTGACGCGATCGCCGTAGGTCTGCCGGATGCGATCGAGCGTCGGATTGACGCGGGCGCAGAACGGGCACTGGTAGTCGGAGAACTCGACGATGGTGATCGGCGCGTTGGGGTTGCCGCGCACCGGATCGCTATTCGACGTTTCGACGGTATAGCGCGGCGGATCGAGCATCACCTTGACGCTGTTGCCGCTCTTCGCCTTCAGCTCCTCGACGATCATCGCGCGGGCCTGCTGGTTGCGGCGCGCTTCGAGGAACGGCTTGATCTCGCCGCGCAGCTGGTCGAGCGTGCGGCCCTGCGCGCGCTCCTTGTTCTGCTCGTAGAACGCCGCGACCTCCTTCTCGCCGATCGCCGGCAGCTTCTTCGCGCTCTCCTGCTCGACGTACGCTTCGACCGACTGGCCGGCGGCCCTGGCGGCGTTGGCAATCAGCTGATCGCCCACCAGCACTTCGATCATGTTGCGCCGGTGCTGGTACATCGCCTGCACCACGCGCGCGCGTTCCGCGGAGTCGAACTCCTCCCACTTGGCGTCGACTTCCTTCAGCGTGATCGGCTTGCCGGCAACCTCGGCGACGACCTGGTCAGGGTTTGCGGCGGGCGCAGGCACTTGCGCCGACGTCGTTTCTCCCGCGCACGCACCCGACAAAGCCGCGGCCACGGCAAGGCCCGCGATCGTCCAGACTCCGAACTGAGATTTCATTCAGTCAGCTTACCATCCGCGGCGTCTTCAACCGCGCGCGCGGCGGCCGGCAGGTAGCCGGCGCAGCGGACGACCGGAAGCGGCGGATATTTGCGGAATTCGGGATTCGTAAGCGCCAGCCGGCACATGTAAAACGTCGACCGCTCGCTCTTCACGATACGGCAGTGCTGACAGCGGCTGCACAGCCCGATGGCGGCGTCCGGCGCGGCCCAATCTCCAGCGTCGCTCAGGTCGGCACCTCGGCATCAGGGTACAACCTTTGCTAAAGTTGAAGTGTCATGTCCAGGATGTCCTCGTTGGTGTGCGCCGTGGCTTTGCTTGCCGGCTCGATGGTCGTGGCCGCCCAGGACCAGCCGGTCTTCAGGTCGACCGTTCGCACCGTCCCGGTCTACGCGACCGTCGTCGACGCCAGCGGCCGGTTGGTGTCGGACCTCGAGCAGTCGGACTTCACGATCCTCGATAACGGCAAGCCTGCAGAAATCTCGCTGTTCTCCAACGAGTCGCAGCCGTTCACCGCGGTGGTAATGCTCGATACGAGCGCGAGCATGACGGCGAATCTCAAGCTGCTGAACCGCGCCGCCGAACAGTTCCTGCTGCGGCTGCTGCCTGTCGATCGCGCGCAGGTCGGCGCCTTCAACGACAAGATTCAGTTGAGCGGCGAGTTCACCAACGATCGCGACGCGTTGATCGGGGCGTTGAACGATCTGTATTTCGGCAACCCAACGCGCCTCAACGACGCGATTGCGGCGAGCCTCGACGCGCTGCAGGGCATCGAGGGGCGGCGGGTGATCCTGGTCTTCACCGACGGCGAAGACACCTCGAGCCGCATCGGCTTCAAGACCGTGCTCGAGCGCGCGCGCAACGAAGAAGTGATGGTGTATTCGATCGGCCTGGAATCCGAGTACTTCAACAACGTCCGCATCGTGAGGTCACGACCGTCACGCGATCTGCGGAAGATTTCGGATGAGACCGGCGGCGGCTATTTTGAGCTGCAGAAGACGGCCGATCTCGCGCCGACGTTCACGCGCGTCGCGCAGGAGCTGCGCAGCCAGTATCTGATCAGCTTTGCGCCGTCCAACCTTGACGGCAAGGCGCACAAACTCGAAGTGAAGGTGAATAAGCCGGGGATGACCGTGCGGGCGCGCAAGAGCTACCTCGCCGCGCCCGACAAGCCCAGTAATTGACGAACGTCAGCTGCCGAAGCTGACGGCCAGGATGGTGCCGACCAGAAGTACCGCGGTCACCAGTTCAATCGTGCTCGAGAAATTCCACTCGTAAAGCCGGAACATTTTGGAGCCTCCACCCCGCCGAGGCGGGGTAAAACGACGCTGTCACTAACGAGGCCCAGCGCAGTGATTCACGCGAAGCCTCGTTAGTTGTTACGGGCAGGCTACTTCAATAGTTCCAGCAGCGAATTCCAGTTCGTTTTACGGAGCAGATCCGCGATCAGCGCATCGTTGCCCCTGAGGCGGATGACCAATGAGGGTGATGTCGAGGTCGCGGATATCCCGAACAGGTGATCGCCGATCGCCTGTACCTCAGGCGCTGTCACTCGTCCCAGGAACACGATGGTTTGCGCTTCGGCGTAACGCTCGACACCGTCCGAATCGCGATACGTGCTCGACGGCACCGTCAGGCCCGCGGCCGCACCGGGAACGAGGGCTTGCGGCGAGAGCACCGGTTGAATCGCCGCGCTCAGCTCGATCTCGAATGCGGGCTCACCGATCGCCACGTCGATCGTGACGTGCGACTCGCCGTCGATCTTCGCGCCGGCGACGCCTTCGTCCGACAGGGTGATGCCATCAACGTCCTGCGACCTGCCGGTGCGCTTCGCTTCGGCGATGGCGCGCTCGTATTGCGCTGCCGCGCGCCGCTCCGCCGCCTCGATGTTGCGTTCGATCTGCGCCATCGCCCGCACTGCCTTCTGCTGATTGGCCTCGTTGAGCGGATTGGCGATCACTTCGATCGAGCGATCCCCGGGCTGAAGCGGACGAACCATCCACAGCGCCTCGGTGCTGCCATTGGCCGGTAGCGTTCCGTCCTCGAGGGTGTCTGGGAATGGCAGCGCCGGAGCCATCGCGGCGCGTACGGCGGTCATGATGCGATCGCCGTCGGCTTGCGGCGATTGCGCGATCAACGCGGCGAAGACGAGGCTAAGCAGTCTCATTCCAGAATTGCTCGACGAGGTTCTTCGCGATCTTCAGTCGATACTCCCCCGTCGATCGCACGTCGTCAATCGGCGCGATCTCGGTGCCGAGCGCGGCTTGCGCATCCGCGATCGATCCGCCGCTCTGCAACACCGCGGCGGTTTTCCTGGCCAGGATGACGGTCGACGCGACCGAGCCGAAGGCGATGCGGACATGGCGGCCGCGCACCGCGCCGATCATGATCTTCGAAATCGCCTGCGCGCGGCGCGTGCCGACCTTGCGCCACCACTGCCTGCCGTCGATGCGCGGGATTTCGATCGCCACGATCAATTCGCCCGGCTGCCGCACGCTCTTGCGATACCCGGTGTAGTAGCTGTCGAACGTCACGGTCCGCGTCGTTTTGTTGCTGCGCAGGACAATGCGCGCGTTGGCGGCGGCGAGGACGGGCAGCGTGTCGCCGGCCGGCGACGCGTTCGCCACGTTACCGCCGAGCGTGCCGCGATTTTGAATCTGCGCGCCGCCAACTTCGCGCGCGGCGGCGACCAGCATCGGCACGCGCTTCTGCACGATCTTCGACTGGATGATATCGGTGTAGGTCGTCAGCGCGCCGATCGTCAGCACGTCGCGTTCGACGCTGATGCCGCGCAGCTCTTTCAGGTTCCACAAGTCGATGAAGCGCCGATCCGCCACCGTGCCGAAGTGCAGGCCGACGTAGACGTCGGTGCATCCCGCAAGCGGCACCAGCCGCGGATCGCCGGCCATCATCGTCAACGCGTCCTTGAGCGATCGCGGCCGCTCGAGCGCGAGCGCGTTAACGTCGACCGGCACGGCCAGCCTTTCTGCGAGGCGACTTCAGAGCCGCGCCGACCGAGCGGAAGATGGCGGGGTAACCGGTGCAGCGACAGAGATTGCCGGCCAGCGCGGTTTGGATCTCGAGCAGCGAAGCGCCTTTCTTGAGCGGCGCAGCGGCCAGGATCATGCCGGGCGTGCAGATGCCGCACTGCGCGCCGCCGTGGACCACGAAGGCATTCTGCAGGGCCTTGCCGTGCTTCGTTGCCGCCGCGCCTTCGATTGTGACCACGCGGCGCCCCTCGGCGTGCGCAACCGGCACGATGCACGCATCGACGCTCTCGCCGTCGATTAGAACGGTGCACGCGCCGCACTCGCCTTCGCCGCAGCCTTCCTTCGTCCCGGTCAGCCCGCAATCTTCGCGCAACACGTCGAGCAGACGCTTCATTGGATGCGCGTTGATCTTGCGAGTCTTGCCGTTGATCGTCAGCTTCAACTTTCTGCCTTTTTGCCTTCTGCCGTTGGCCTTTTTGCCTTATGCCGTATGCCTTTTGGCCTTCATCAGCCGCTCCGGCGTGGCTGGAATAGCGCGCACGTCGAACCCACAATGTCGCAGCGCGTTGACGACCGCCGGAGCGGGCCCGTCGATTGGCATTTCGCCGACGCCCTTCGCGCCGAAGGGTCCGTGCTGATACGGCCGCTCCATGATCCCGATATCCATCGGCGCGGCGTCGAGCGGCGTCGGAATGATGTAGTTGGTCAGCGTCGCATTCGCCATGCGGCCGTCCTTCATCACGACTTCTTCCGTCAGCGCGTAACCGATGCCCTGCGCGGTGCCGCCTTCGATCTGGCCGATCGCCATCATCGGATGGATCGCCTTGCCGATCTCGGCAACCGCGGTGACGTTGAGCGGACGCACTTCGAAGGTCACCGGGTCGACCTCGAGCTCAACGACGTTGCAGCCCCAGGCGTAGCTGCCGTATGCATCGCCGGCGTAGGTATCGTCGCTCCACTGCAAACCCGGCGGGGGCTCGTACTGCGAGGTCACCGTGAACGAGCCGTGCTTCTTGTAGTACTGCGCCGGGGATATCGCGCCGAGCCGCCTCTTCATGTCGCGCGCGCAGCGCTCGAGGAGCTTGCCGACGATCATGCACGTGCGCGATGCGACGGTTGGCCCGCTGTCGGGCACGAACGCGGTATCGGCTTCGTGCACGTCGATTGCGTCGAAGGGAACGCCGAGCGCATCGGCCACGATCTGCGCATGCATCGTGCGGGTGCCCTGGCCGATCTCGGTGCTGGCGACGAGAATCTTCGCGCCCTTCGCGGTCAGCTCGAGCGACGCCTTCGACGCAAGCTTGACCTCGCCGCCGCCGGTGAAACCGGAGCCGTGGAAGAACAGCGACAGCCCGATGCCGCGGTTGGTGCCCTTCCACTGCTTGCGCTTCTGCGCGAATCGCGATCGCCTGACCGCATCGCGGAGCACCGGCAGGGCGCTGGTGTCCTTGCCCAGCTTCTGGCCGGTCGCGGTGGTATCACCCGGGCGCAACGCGTTGATCTCGCGCAGCTTCACCGGATCGATCCCGAGCTCGCCGGCGATGCGATCGATGTGCGTCTCGATGGCAAACTGCGTCTGCGGCGCGCCAAAGCCGCGGAAGGCGCCGTTGGGCGGCGTGTGCGTCATCATCGCGCGGCCGCGGATGCGGACGTGATCGCACCGGTACGGTCCGGACGCGTGAATCACGCCGCGCGACAGCACCACCGCGCTCAGCGTCGCGTAGGCGCCGCCGTCCAGGATCACGTCGATGTCCATCGCGGTAATGCGGCCGTCCCTGGTGACGCCGGTGCGGTGCCGCACGATCGAGGGATGACGCTTCGTGGTCGCGAGCAGGTCCTCGACGCGGTCGTAGATCATCTTGACGGGCCGGTTGGCCTTGCGCGCCAGGATCGCGGCATGACAGGCGAGCATCGACGGGTATTCCTCTTTGCCGCCGAAGCCGCCGCCGGTTTCCGTCTGCACCACGCGCACGCGCTCGGGCGGCAGCTTCAGCAGCACGACCAGCGCCTTGTGCACGTAGTACGGACACTGCAGCGATCCGTACACGGTCATCTGGCCGTCGCCCGGCACGGCGATCACGCCGTTCGTTTCTATATAGAGCTGCTCTTGATGACCGGTACGGTATTCACCGTCGATCACGAGATCCGAGATCCGAAATCCGAGATCGAGCTGGCCCTTGTCGATCGAGATCTTCTTGAAGCAGACGTCCGACTTTTCCGGATCGTAGTTTGGCTCTGCCGATGCGATCTCTTCGATGGTGATGCGCTTGTGAATGTCGATCAGCGCATGTTTGTCGGCATGTGCGACCAGCAGGATCGGCTCGGCGACATGGCGAATCTCGTCGACCGCCAGGCACGGCTGATCGGGATCGATCAGCGCAACGTAATTTGGTCCGGGAATGTCGCGGTGATCGGCGACGATGAAATCGGGCGGCAGCGAGATGTTACGGGCGCCGATAGTGCCGCGGGGAATGGTGGAGCGAATC
>DASUSZ010000223.1:0-3557 GCA_036374815.1 Vicinamibacterales bacterium
ATGCCCGCGGTGAAGGTGAATCTTGGCGACGGTAGAGCGGAGCGCTTCGGAGAAGTGCGGGCGACCGTGCACTACAGCCTGTCGCTGAGCCGCGATGGCCGCACGCTCGCGTACCGCGAAGTCGGCGCGCGCGACATGGGCCATCTCGTCGCGATGGATGTGGCGACGAAGAAGACGCGTCAGCTCGTCGACGTCAATCCTGAACTGAAACAGCTCGCGCTTGGCGAGTTGAAACCGATCTCGTGGAAGTCGTTCGACGGGATGGAAATCTGGGGGCTTCTGCTGACGCCTCCCGGTTATGACAGTACGGCAAAGATTCCTCTGCTCGTGTATTGCCACGGCGGACCGATCGGCGGCGTGACGCTCGGCATCTTCCCGCAGTTCATGCACGTGCCCGGGCAGATCGATCCGTATCCGACCGAAGCGTTCGCCAGCGCCGGCTTCGCGGTGTTGTTCCCGATGCCGCGCGGCGGCTCCGGCTACGGCGAGGCGGGGCACCGCATGATCATCAACGACTGGGGCGGGCCAGATTACAAGGACATCATGGCCGGCGTCGATCACCTGATCGCGCGCGGCATCGCCGATGAAAACCGCCTTGGCGTGATGGGCGCGTCCTACGGCGGCTACATGACGAACTGGATCGTGACGCAGACGCCGCGCTTCAAGGCGGCCGCCGCCGGCGCAAGCATCGCCGATCTGAGCGATCTGTATTACCTGACCGATGGCGGCGACCTGATGGCGGAGTACTACAAGCTGCCCTGGGAAAACCCGGACGGCTATGCGCGCAGCTCACCGCTCACGCATGCCGCCAACGTGACGACGCCAATCCTGATCTCGCACGGTGATCGCGATCCGCGTGTGCCGCTCGCGACCGCGCAGAAATTCTTCCGGCGCCTGCAGGCGCTTGGCAAGACCGCGGAGATGGATATCTATCCCGGCGGCGGCCACGTCTTCTATCCGCCGCAACAGGAGAAGGCGGTGATGACGCGCAACTTCGAGTGGATGCTGAACTACATCCACCCGTAGTCGCCCGTTCAGCGAAGGGCGAGGCGCTCCCGCCCGCTTCCCAGGGGCATCTGCTTCGTGTAGAAATGCACGAAGAGCTTGCCGGCCACCAAGTCCTCGCGATGCCGTCCCCGCAATGACAATGTTCCCGACGCGGTGACCTGATTGGGCGCGAGCAGGTGCGCGACGATCGGTCCGGGCTTGTCGCTGTCGCTGCGCTGAATCGTCAGCCCGAGTACTCGATCGTTGGTCGCCATCTTGGGCGCCGACACTTCATAGCGCAGCACGCCTGTCGTCGTGTCGTAGTTGAACTTGACGATTGCGCCGGCCACGAGGAGTTCCGCGGTAGTCGGCGCGGGCGCGGCGCCTTTCACGAGCGGCGGCGTACTGAATGGCGCGCGCCGGGGCTTCGTCGCCTGCTCCCACGCGTAGGCGTACTTCAACAGCTTTGCTTCTTCCCATGCACCGCCGAGGAGCTCCAGCGCGATCGGCAGCCCGTCGTTCGTGAATCCGGCAGGCATGGCGATCGCCGGCAAGCCGGTTGTTGCGCTCAGCTGGCAATTCGTGCCGCCTTGCACCTCGCCGATCAACACCGGCTTGCGGCGCAGCGTCGGATAGGCGAGCGCGTCGACGCGCAGCTCTTCGAGCGTGGCGAGCACCGCGGCGCGCAGCGTGCGCCGCTTGATCATCGCCTGCCGGTAGTGCTCGCTCTCTTTCTTCTCCGGCTGGTTGCGCAACCGGAAGGTCGCGTCGAGCTCGGCGTGATTCAGTCCGCGATCGAGGATCTCGCCCAGTGATTTTACCGGCGCGTTCGGAATCTTCGCGAGATAGGCCGCAAGATCGAACTTGAATTCGTCGGCGATCACGCTGCTGTCGCGCAGCAGGTCGTCGAGGCCCGGCACGGTGACGTCGATCACCTCGGCGCCCTGCGCCTTGAAGCCGTCGAGCGCCTTGCGAACGATGCCGGCAACTTCGTCGTCTTCCGGCGCGGTGCCCCACAACGCGCGCAGCACGCCGATGCGCGCGCCTTTCAATCCGTCGGCCGTCAGACTGTCGCGATACGACTTCGGAATGCGGCCGGCGCTGTCCTTGGTGATCGCATCACTCGGATCCTCCCCGACGGTCGCATCGAGCATGATCGCAAGGTCCGTCACCGTGCGCGCGAGCGGCCCGGCAATGTCCTGCGTCGACGAGAGCGGCATCACGCCGCTGCGGCTGGATAGGCCGTGCGTGCCGCGCAGTCCCACGAGATTCTGGTTCGCGGCGGGAATGCGAATCGATCCGCACGTGTCGCTGCCCATGCCTGCTGCCGCGAAGCTTGCACCGATCGCCGCGCCGGTGCCGCCGCTCGATCCTCCGGGCACGCGAAACAACTCGTAAGGATTGCGCGTCTGCCCGGTCATCGACGAGATCGTCGTAATACCGGCGGCGAGCTCGTGCATCGTCGTCTTGCCGAGGATCACCGCGCCGGCATCGCGCAGCTTCTTGACCTGGAACGCGTCGACGGCGGGCTGCAGCGTGGCCAGGGCCAGCGCGCCGCCGGACGTCGGCATGTCGGCCGTGTCGTAGTTGTCCTTGATCAACACGGGAATGCCATGCAGCGGACCGCGCACCTTCTTGTCGGCCCGCTCGGCATCGCGCGCGTCGGCTTCCTCGCGTGCGCGTGGATTGATCATCACGATCGAATTGATGCGCGGCCCGGCCTGGTCGTAGGCCTGGATGCGCGCAAGATACGACTCGACCAGCCCGCGCGACGTCACGCGACCGGACTGCATCGCCGCCTGCAGATCGAGGATCGATTGCTCGTGAACTTCGAAGAACTCCATCACCGGCGCCGGCTGCGGACGCGGCGGCGGCGTGCGCTGGGCTTCGGCGCGCGCAAAAAACAGCGAGGCCAGGACGCAGGCGAGTGTCAATTTTGAGCGCATGTCGCGAATTCTAGCCAAATTCGCGCTCTGGCTCTGTCCCTAATCAGCCCTGTGGCAGGGAGAAAATGGGGGACTGGCGCCGCGAATTTGCGTTAGCATCTGGCCAAAGTGCAGAACACACGAATCCTTCGCGACCTGTCCGTCGCCGTCGCCACCGCTGTCGTGGTGGCGAGCGGCTTCTGGATGACCTCACCCGTTGAGAGCCAGCCGGCGCGGCCCGCGCGCGTGGCCGGCAAGCCGAACTTGAACGGCATCTGGCAGGCGCTCAACACCGCCAACTACGACATCCTTTCGCACCAGGCCAAGGCCGCAATGGCGTTCAGGCCCGGCCCCGTCGTGCCCGTGCCCGCAGCCCAGGTCGTGGCGCTCGGCGCCGTCGGCGCGGTGCCCGCCGGCATCGGCATCGTCGAAGGCGACGAGATTCCGTACCTGCCCGAGGCCGCGAAGAAGCAGAAGGAGAACCAGGAGAACTGGCTCGAGCGCGATCCCGAGATCAAGTGCTACCTGCCGGGTGTGCCGCGCGCGAACTACATGTCGCTGCCGTTCCAGATCCTGCACAGCGACAAGGCGGTGTTCTTCGCCTATGAATACGCCGGCGCCGTTCGCAACATCCTCCTCAAGGAT
>DASUSZ010000224.1:0-12649 GCA_036374815.1 Vicinamibacterales bacterium
ACAGGGCCAAGAGGGACAGCGTAGCATTGACTTCGCGAACGGCCACTCTCCATAATGGCCGTCATACGGACGCGAGCGCGCACCCCGGCCGCTGCCTGAGTCCCCGAAACAACCATGTCGCTCGAAGATCGCTTCAAGTCCACCGTTGATCAGGCGATGGGGCCGCTCGTCAAGCAGCTGCTCGAGCACGCCGCCGCCGATCGCGAAGAAGGCATCCGCGCCGCCAAGGTGCAGATCTTCGAGGACGCGGAAGAGGCCGCGCGGACGCGCGTCGCCGACGCCGAGGCGCGGGTGCGGGCCGACATGGAACAGAAGTTCGCGGAAGCGCGCGTCGCCGACCGCGAAGCCGCGTCGCGTGAAACCCGCAAACAGCTCGAGGACGAAGTCGAAAAGAAAATGCGCGATGCCCTCGAAGCCGCGGAGCATCGCATGCGCATCGCGCTTGCCGACGGCGAAGCCAAGGCTGCCGGCGAGCTCAAGGCTGCCGTCGCCGACGCGCGCGTCAAGGAACGCGAGATCGAGATGGCCGGCGTCAGCCGGCTGCTCGAAAGCGTGCGCGGCCTCGACGGCGCCACCTCGCTGAGCGAAGTGCTCGATGCGCTGGCGCTGGCGGCAGGACGCGAAGCTGCCCGCGCGGCCGTGGTCGTGTTGCGGAACGATCGGGTGCAGGGCTGGCGCATGCACGGCTTTGGCGCGCGCGACGCGCAGCCGAAGTCGATCGACCTCGCGCTGACCGAATCCGGCGTGATCGGCCTGGCCGTCGCTGCGGGCCGGACCGTGACGACGAAGGACAGCCCGGGTGCCGGCATCGGCCCCGGCTTTGAAACGCTGCCGCAGGATCGAATGGGCCTTGCCGTTCCCGTGATCGTCGGCGGGCGCGTCGTCGCGATCGTCTACGCGGACGCGGTGACGCTCGACGGCCACTCGCGGCACGTGCCGAGCTCGTGGCCTGAACTGATTGAAGTGCTGGCGCGGCATGCGGGCCGGTGCCTCGAGGCGCTCACGAACCAGAAGACCGCGCCGCCGCGCATCACGCCGCCGGCCGGCGCCGCCGGTCCAGCTAAGGATTCAGGGTCAACAACTCCGCCGAATCCGGCGTAACCTGAGTTAGAGATGAAAGTCCCGTCGATCGTGGCCGCCGGCGCGCTGCTGGCGAGCGTCACGCTTTCCGCATCCCAACTCGTCGTTCCCGGCCGGGCTGGCACCATCACGCCCGCGAAATTGCTGCCGACCGCGCATCCGCCGGTGCCGAACGACCTCTCGTCGATGTGGCTCGTGCCCGAGCAGAACCCGAAGCTTGGTCCGGCGCTGACGAACTTCGTGCGGGGCGTGCGCCTGCTCGAGGAAGACGATCGCCCGGCGCAGGCGCTTCCGCTCGTCAGCGACGGTGCGCTGTCGACGACGCCGGTTGCCGACTACGCGCGCTATTACACCGGGCTTGCATTGATGAGGCTCGAGCGCGCCGCCGAGGCGGAGGCCGTGTTCAGCGATCTCGCATCGCGCCAGATCGAAGGCCATCTGCCGGAGGACGCGGCGTTTCGTCTCGCCGAAGTCCGCGAATCACGGCAGGACTACAAGGGCGCCGTCACCGTGTACGAGTCGCTCGTGCTCAAGAAGCTCGCGCAACCGCAGCTGGCCTGGTTGCGTCTCGGCCAGGCCGCCGATCGCGCCGGCATGCCGATGCGCTCGGTCGAAGCCCTGCAGCGCGCCTACTACGACTACCCGACCACGTTCGAGGGAGACCAGGCGGGGCAGGCGCTCGACAAGCAGGACGTCGATCTGGATGCGGCGTTCGCCGCCAGGGAGCTGGCGCGCGCGGAGACGTTGTTTCAGGCGCGGCGCTGGGCGGGTGCGCGCGAGTCGTACGAGCGTGTTCGAAAATTCCTCGCCGACGCCGAACGCGATCGCGTCACGATGCGGATTGCCGCCGCCGACATCGGTCTCGGACGGCATCGCGAAGGGCGTGACGCCCTGCGTCCGTACCTCAACGGGCCGCTGGCCGATGAAGCAAACTTCCATTTCCTGACCGCGCTGCGCGGCCTGCGGCTGCGCGACGAGCACATCGCGCTGTCGCGATCGTTCGTCGAGAAATTCCCGAGCAGCCCGTTCGCGGAAGAAGTGCTCAACAACCTGGCGTCGGCCTACATCATCGACGACCAGGATGCGGAAGCGGATGCGGTGTTCCGCGAAATGCTGAACCGTTATCCGGCCGGCCGCTTTGCCGAGCGCGCGGCGTGGAAGGCGGGATGGTGGGCGTACCGCCGCGGCGAGTTCACCGATGCCCTGCAGTATTTCGATCGAGGCGCCTCGAACTTTCCGCGCTCCGACTACCGCCCGTCGTGGTTGTATTGGTCGGGACGCGCGGCGCAGCAAGCCGGCGACATCGAGACGGGGGTCGCGCGCCTCCGCCTGACCGCGACCGATTATCACAACTCGTATTACGGGCGCCTGGCCTTGAAGCGCCTGGCGGGCGAGCGCGGTGGAACCGTCGCGCCGACGCTGCAGCGCCAGCCGCCGGCGCAGCCGCCGATTCCGACGGCCGGACGCATCGCATCGCTGCTGTCGGTGGGACTCAATCGCGAGGCGATGAACGAGCTGCAGTACGCCCAGCGCGTGTGGGGCGACTCGCCGCAGCTGCAGGCGACGATCGCGGTGACGCACCGGCGCCTGGGCAACGTGCGCGCCGGCATCAACGCGATGAAGCGCGCCTACCCGCAGTACCTCGCTGCCGGCGGTGAAACGTTACCGCGCGAGATCCTCAAGGTCATTTTCCCGGTCGACTTCTGGCCGCTGCTCCAGAAGTACGCCAAGCAGCGCAATCTCGATCCGTTCGTCGTCGCGGCGCTGGTCGCGCAGGAATCGAATTTCGATCCCGTGGTGGTCTCGCACGCCAACGCGTATGGCCTGATGCAGATCCTGCCGAGCACCGGCCGCAGCTACGCGAGGAAGCTTGGCGTGAGGCCGTTCTCGACGCGCCGGCTGAAGGAAGCGGAAGTAAATGTCCGGCTCGGCACGCAGATCTTCGCGGACGAAATCCGCAAGTACGGCGGCGTCCATTTCGCGCTGGCTGCCTACAACGCCGGCGGCAGCCGCGTGCTCGCATGGCAGCGCGAGAAGCCGGGCCTGCCGCAGGACGAGTTCATCGACGACATCCCGTTCCCGGAGACGCAGAACTACGTCAAGCGCATCCTCGGCACCGCAGAGGACTACCGATACTTGTATAGTTCTCCGTAGTGACCAGGATTCGAAGCGCGAAACGCGTCTCGTCGTTCGCCGATTCCGTGTTCGGCGAGATGACGAGGCTGGCCAGGCTGCACAACGCCGTCAACCTCTCGCAGGGCTTCCCGGATTTCGAGGCGCCGCAGGCGATCAAGGACGCTGCCTGCGCGGCGATCCAGGCGGAGCAGAACCAGTACGCGCCGCCGTACGGCACCGCGGCGTTCCGCGAGGCGATCGCCGCGGATTTCACCAGCCGCTACGGCGTCAGTCTGATCGCCGACGAACAGGTCACGGTCTGCTGCGGATCGACCGAAGCGATGATGGCATCGATGATGGCCTGCATCGATCCCGGCGACGAGGTGATCATCTTCGAGCCGTTCTACGAGAACTACGGGCCGGATGCGATTCTCGCGGGCGCCTCGCCGAAGTTCATCCGGCTGCGCGAGCCCGACTGGAGCTTCGATCCCGACGAGCTCAGGGCCGCCTTCAACAATCGAACGCGGGCGATCGTCATCAACTCGCCGAACAACCCGACCGGCAAGGTGTATTCACGCGCGGAGCTGCAGCTGATCGCCGAGCTCTGCCAGAAGTGGGACGTGCTCGCGATCTCCGACGAGATCTACGAACGGATCGTCTACAGCGGGCACGCGCACGTGCCGATGGCGTCGATGCCGGGCATGGCCGATCGCACGATCACGACCGGCGGGCTGTCGAAGACCTACAGCGTCACCGGCTGGCGCATCGGCTGGGCGATCTCGCCGCCGGCGTTGACCGGCGGCATCCGCAAGATGCACGACTTCCTGACCGTGGCCGCGCCGACGCCGTTTCACGATGCCGGCGTCGCGGCGCTGTCGCTGCCGCCGCAGTTCTATCAGGATCTCGCGAAGGATTACGAGGCCAAACGCGATTTGATGATGGAGATCCTCTCCCGCCACGGCTTCACCGCGTACCAACCCGGCGGCGCGTATTACGTGATGGCGGACGTGAAACGGTTCGGATTCACGTCGGACTCCGAGTTCGCGCAGTACCTGGTCAAGGAGATCGGCGTGGCGACGGTGCCGGGCAGCAGCTTCTACATCGATCCGTCGGCCGCGCCGCAGATGGTGCGGTTCTGCTTCTCGAAGCGCGACGACACGCTGCACGAAGCGGATCGCCGCCTGGCTCGCCTGCAGGTCACTTCAGGCGATAGAGCCTGATGCCGTCTTCAACGGTTTCGAGCTGCAGCGCGGTGATCGTGTCGATCGCCTCGAGCGCCTGTCGGCCGTAGCGGCGTTCGAACGGCTGCGTGTGCACGAGCACGTGCGTCACGCGCGCCATCTTCAGCTCCGCCAGCGCCGCCGCGCTCGGAAATGAATTGAGCGCCCGGCCGCGCGCTTCGAACGATGCCGGGTGAAAGCTGCTGTAGCCGTTCAACAGCGGCTTGAAGTAGCGCGTGTTGGCGAGCACGTACGGCCCGTTCAGGCTCACGCTCGCGCCCGAGTAAAACGGAAACTCCGCGATGACCGCGGCGGGCAGGCCGGCGAAGCGATCGTAGATGCGCGGGATCGCGTAGACCGGCGTGAAGCCGACCGGCGTTCGAATCGCTTCGATGGTGACGAGGATGGCAATCGCGATCGGGGCGTAACGCGATCGCCGCTTGTTGCCGTCGAGCGCGGCCACGCCGAAGCCCGCCAGCATCGCAACGGCGGCCAGCGCCAGCCATCCCCATCTCGCCACATTGCGAAGTCCGCTCATCAGCGGCAGATATTGGTGGATGAACGCGTAGCCGGGGAAGTCCGTGCCCAGCGACAGCGCCACGCCGAGCACCCCAATCGCGGCCGCCATCCGAACGCGCGGATCACGCCGCGAGATCAGCGCGATCGTCGCCAGCATGAGCGCAGTGAACCCGGGGAAGAGCGCGGTGCGCCCTTCGTAGAACTTCTGGCTCCACCAGGCGAAGTGCAGCCGCCCGCCGGTCGCAAGGTAGTCGCGCCAGCCGGCGTTGTACTGCGTCACGTCGCTCACCTGGCGGACGAGCCCCTGGTCGCGGCTGACCTGGTAATACGGCCACAGGAAGGGCGCGAGCGCAATCGCGCTGATCGCGCCGGCGATGGCCAGCTCCTTCAACACGACCGGCCGCGCCGCGATCTCGCGCCAGCGAACGGCGGCGCAGACGACCAGTGAATAGGTTGCGAAGACGAGCAGGTAGTTGCTGCACAGCGACTGCAGCACGAACGCGCCGCCAAGCAGCACCGCATCGCGTCTGCGCCTGTCGATCAGGACGCGATCGAACGCATACAGCATCAACGGAAAAAACTCGACGTGATGCGCCTGCAAGTGCACGAACCGCGTCAGGATGTGCGCGTTGAATGCGTAGGCGAGACCCGCAACCACGCCGGCCGATTCGCGGCCGGTCCAGCGGCGCATCAGCAGATACATCGACCAGCCCGACAGCGCGAGGCCGGCGATGATCAGCAGGTTGTAGACGAGCACCGGCGATGCGCCCGCCCACAGCAGCGGCGCGCCCATCACCGAGGGCACGAACATGTGCTCGGAGAACGCCAGCGAGTGACGCTCCGGGTGGAGGATCGGCGCGTCGAACAGGCTGAGCGGGTCGCGAGGCAACGCGTGCGCGACCCACGCGATGATCCAGGTGTTCAGCTCGGCGTCGTGATTGTCGAGACGGGCAATCCGGCCGGGCGCGCTGGCGAGCGGCCACGAATGCAGGACCGCCATGGCCAGGAACAGCAGGGCTCCGCCCCAGACACCCAGCTTTGCCGTGCTGTTCGCGGTGGTGTCTGGCGCCTGCTCCGCAGGCGCGGGCCGTTCGCCTCGCTTCGCGACGCTCACGGGATCAGCGCGGCCAGGCGACGATTTCGTAGAGCCACACGTTGCCGTCC
This sequence comes from Vicinamibacterales bacterium, assembly GCA_036374815.1. Classification (GTDB taxonomy): domain Bacteria; phylum Acidobacteriota; class Vicinamibacteria; order Vicinamibacterales; family UBA2999; genus 12-FULL-67-14b. Next base: position 6,099 of record DASUSZ010000224.1, read on the forward strand.
TTTTCGAGCGGGCGCAAGTAACCGAGGTACTCCGTATCGAGCCGGCGGATCAAATCCGCGCGCGCGTCGGCCGCGTAGAGATCGAGGTGAAAGACGGCGTAGCGCGCCTGCAACGACTCGAGGATGGCGAACGACTCACGATTCGGGAAGTTGACCAGCGTGCGCGCGTTGTCGCGAAAGTCCTGCGGGATGTGATCGCTGTAGCCGTTGACGAGCGGCTGCCAGTGCGCCGTCGACGCCAGCATGTATTCGGCGTGGCGGTGATATTCAATGCTGGTCGACCAGTACGGCAGCTCGATCACCGGCGCCTTTGGCAGCGATGCCAGCGTGCGATACACATTCGACAGCGGCGGGGCTTCTCGCATCCGCAGCGGCGCGCGATACAGATCGGCAACCGCCAGCACCAGCAGCACCGCGCCAACGAGATTGGCGTTCCGCCGCTTGAGCAACGCCACCATCGCCGGCGCGGCCAGCACGACGAGGCACAGCGTGACGACGATGCCGGCGCGCGACGGGGCGCGCAGGAACGAAAACACCGGCACCGTGTAGTAGAGCGCGGTGTAGAGGCCGGCCTTGGGTCCGAATGTCAGCCAGAACGTAAAGAGCGCGAGGCCGATGTAATACCACGCGATATCGCGTGTGTAGGTGATGCCGGCGTCGGGACGAATCGGCGCCGACCGGAGCGCGACCACGGCTCCCCAGACGCCGAGCACGACCGCAAGAATGCCGGGGAAGAGCACCTCGCTTGGTGCGGTCAGGTACGGCGCCCACCAGCGATGGGCCCACGCCGACGAGATCAACCACGCGCCCGCATTCGCGGAATACTGGCCGCTCAGCGGCCGTTCGAAACCCGTCGCGTCCTGCATCCGCAGGTAGGGCAGGAAGAACGGAGCGATCGTTGCGATGCACACCACCGCGGCGAGCGCGACGCCCCCGACGTATTTCAGGTCGTTCCAGCGCCGGCGCGAGATCGCAAACCAGATGCTTGCAAACGCGATCATCCCGCCTGCAAAGATGCCGTAATACGCGCACGCCAGCCCCGTCAGCGTCATCACCAGGCCCAGCTCGATCGCGCGCGCCATCGACGCGCGATCGAGGAAGCGATGCCACGCCAGCATCACCCAGGGCAGAAAGCCGATCATCAGCAGCTGAATGTGCGCCTGCCGCGCAAACGCGAACGGGCAATACGCATACAGCACGCCCGCGACCGCCGCCGCGCGCCGATCGCCGGTCAGCCGCCGGACCAGGTAATAGGTGGCGATGAACGACTGCGCGAACGCGAACAGGAAGATGAAGTTGTGCGTGGTGTAGGGGTTCTTCGTCAGCGCCCACACCGGCGCGCCGATCACGCCTTCGACGATGTTGCCCTCGGAAAAGGCCAGCGCATTGGTGTGCGGGTAGAAGATGTTGGCGCTGAACAGCTGCCGCGGCTCGGTCGTCAGCGCGTGCGCCACCCACGACACCACCCAGATGCTCCAGCGGCCGTCGTTGGTGTCGAGCCGGCCGGCGTTGTTGAAATGGAGGACGTAAGGAAGCGTGAACACGCACGCGAGGATGAAGGCGCCGAGCACGACGGCCGTGGCCTCGACGGATCCGCGAAAGCGCATGTGAGACGGTAGAATAACCGACAACTCGAATCCGTGGACCGGTTACTCGAACTCACCTATCGCGCCGAGCAATCGCACTTCTGGTTCCGAGGCTTCCGTCAATACATGCGGCCCGCGCTGGTGCGGGCGACCGCCGGCGTGGCGGCGCCCCGCATCCTCGACTGCGGCTGCGGCACCGGCTCGAACCTCGAGATGCTGCGGCCCTACGGCGACGCGATCGGCTTCGACCTGACGCGCATCGGCACCGAGTTCGCCAGGGCGCACGGCCACCGCGTGGCACAGGCCAGCATCAGCGACATTCCGTTCCGCTCGAATACCTTCGACCTGGTGACCGCGTTCGACGTGTTTCAAACGCTGCCGGATGCAGTGGAGCAGTCGGCGATCGTCGAGATCGCGCGCGTGCTCAAGCCCGGGGGCTGGATGCTGCTCCACGTCGCCGCGCTCGACATCCTCCACGGCAAGCATTCGGTGTTGTCGGAGGAAACGCGGCGCTACACACGGCGCTCACTGAAGGCGCTCGTCGAGCGTGGCGGATTCCGGATCGAACGCCTGACGTTCGATCACTTCAGCTTGTTGCCGTTGATGTTGCCGGTGCGGATGTGGCACCGCCTGACCGCGCAGGACGGCGTGGTGGCCGCCGGCGAGGGCGAAATCACCGTGCCGGTGGCGCCGGTGAATGCGCTGCTGACCGGACTGGTATCGCTCGAAGCGTTGGCACTGCGAGCCGTCGATATGCCGATCGGCAGCTCGCTGATGTGCCTGGCCCGCAAACCCGTGAGCCCGTCGCCCGCAAGCCCGTAGCCCGCAAGCCCGTAGCCCTCAGTATCGGACGACCCCGCCGAAGTAGATGCCCGTGAACTTCAAGTCGCCGGCATCAGACTCCGTCTGATAGAAGAGCGTCGTCTTGCGCCAGCCGAGCTGCGCGCCGACGTACTTGTTGACGTTGTAGGTCGCATGCAGGTCGAAGTCGTTGTAGCTGCCGTCGCCTTCGAGCTGCTCTTCGAGACTCTTGGGAATGCGGAAGAACGTGAACTCACCGTCAATCGACAGGTTCGGCGTGACGTAGCCGCGGCCGGCAAAACCAAACGCCGGAATCGGCGCCACCTGCCTGAAGAACTCCGCGCCGATCGGGCTTTCGAGGCTGACGTCGATCGTGGTGAGCTTGGCGTTGATGTTCACGCCGATGAAGCCCCACGGCTGATGAATGAAGTCGTACTCGTAGGCGAAGCTGTTGGTGGAGAAGTCGACGGTCGTCGTCACCGGCAGGCCGATGTTGTAGCGTTGGCCGTTGAACACGAACGATCGGGTCACGCCGAACGCGTCGGTCTGGTACTTGATCGGCAGGTGCTGATACTTGAAGCGGTGTTTCTTCGTCGGCTTCAGCACCAGATCGAACTTGCCGAGGCGCTTCTGCTGGATGCCGAGGTCGGAGATCAGGTCGACGTCGGTGCCGAGAATGCCGAGCGATTCGGAATTGACGATCAGCTCCGGCTTGGCATTCCACCAGTTGTACGCCGCTTCGATGTGGTAATCCTCGGCGATGCCGCCGCCCGAGCCGATCGCCTGTGGACGGTACTGCGCGGACGCGGCTGTGGGAGCCGCCATCAATCCCAGCGCCACGACACTCACGAACACGTACCAACGGCAGACAGACATTTGCATAGCAATCTCAGCCCCGGCTCGACTTTTAGGTTAACGAAACAAGTGCCCTTGGGAGAGTGGGCACGGGTGCCTGCTGGGAGGCATGGCAACTTAAGGATATCAGATCTCAGATCGGGGGGATTTCGGATTTCAATCCGAGATCCGCTCGATCCGAGATCCGAGATCCGAACGTATGCCCCAGCTGTCTTTGCGACCGTCCAGGTCGCGCACGTCGAGCCCTCAACACCCGGGCGGCGTTCGATAGAGCTCGCGGAAGAGCGCGCGGACGCCGTCAGCAAAGGCGCGAACGGCGTCCACGAACGATCCCATCACGTCGTCTCGGCGGTGGCGGGCACCGGGCCGCCGTTCAGGACCGAGATCCATTTCTGAATCGCCGCGCCGAGGATGATCACGGCCAGCACCATCATCACCACGGTGCAGATCGTCAGAATCCAACCCTCGACGTTGCGCGCCGCGTTGGCGCCGACCGCGAGCGGGTAGTAGTTCGTGGTGATGTTCAGGTACCCGCCGTAGAGCGTGTTGGTCCCGAGAAACGCCAGCGGCACCAGCGTGACCCAGATGTACTTCGCGCGGCCGAGATTGATCAGGATGCTGGTGCCCACGGCCAGCGCCAGCGATGCAAGCAGCTGGTTGCCGACCGCAAAGAGGGGCCAGATCGTGGTCACCTGCCCTGTGTAAATGAAGTAGCCCCACGACAGCACCATGATCGCCGTGGCGATCGAACCGGCGACGAAATTGTCGTGGCGTGCGAACGGCTTGTAGGCGCGGCCCATGAATTCCTGCAGCAGGAAGCGGCCGACGCGGGTGCCCGAATCGACCGTGGTCAGGATGAACAGCGCCTCGAACATGATCGCGAAGTGGTACCAATACGCGAGCAGGCCCGACATGCCCGGCAGCGCCGAGAAGATCTGCGCCATGCCGACGGCGAGCGAAACTGCGCCGCCGGTGCGGCCGACGACGGTTTCGCCGACGGCTTGCTCGATCGCCGGCACGTTGACGGGAACGAGATCCTGTCCCTGGAAGTTGAGGTTCGCATACACCGCCGGAGGCGTGTTGATCGCGAAGTAATCGCCCGGCGCCATTGAAGCCGCCGCCGTCAGCGCCATGATGCCGACGACGCCCTCGACCAGCATCGCGCCGTAGCCGACCGGGCGGATGTCGGATTCCTTGTCGATCATCTTCGGCGTCGTGCCGGAGCTGATGAGCGCGTGGAAGCCGGAGATGGCGCCGCACGCGATGGTGATGAAGCAGAACGGGAACAGCGGGCCCGGAACGATTGGTCCGCCGCCGCCGGCGAATTCGCTGAGCGCCGGCATCTTGAATTCCGGATTGACGATGATCACGCCGATCGCCAGCAGGAAGATCGTGCCGATCTTGGTGAACGAGCTGAGATAGCCGCGCGGCGACAGCAGCAGCCACACCGGCATCATCGACGCCGCGAAGCCGTAGATGCCGAGCGCGATCACGATCTGCTCGCGCGACAGGTGGAACAGGTTTGCGAACCACGAATCAGAATGGCTGATCGGCTCGCCCGCCCACAGCGCGAACAACAGGCCCGCGACGCCGATAATGGTCGCCTCGGTCGTCCTGCCTTTGCGCCACACATACATCCACAGGCCCATGAACATGCCGAGCGGGATGGTCATGGCGACGGTGAACGTGCCCCACACGCTGTCGGCCAGCGCGTTGACGAACGCGACGCCGAGACCGGCGAGCGCGACGACCAGAATCAGGATGATCACGATCGCGCCGAGCAGGCCCATCAACGGGCTGATCTCCTGCTTGACGATGTCGGGCAGCGACTTGCCGCCGCGGCGCGTCGACGCCCACAGCACCGTCGCATCGTGCACGGCGCCGGCGATGCAGCACCCCGCGACCAGCCAGATGAATCCGGGCGCGTAGCCGAACTGCGCCGCGAGCATCGGGCCGACCAGCGGGCCGGCGCCGGTGATGGCCGCGAAGTGATGGCCGAACATGACCCACTTCGTCGTCGGGTAATAGTTGGCGCCGTCGTATTTGGTGTGGGCCGGCGTCTGGCGCGAATCGTCGAGCATCCAGACCTTGGTGGCGAGGAACGCGCTGTAATACCGGTACGCGATGGCAAGAATGCCAAGCGCGGGGAGCACTACATACAGTGCATGCATAGGGGACGAATATTACAGGCCAACCGGCCCATGGGCCAACAGGCGAATAGGTAATTAATTATCTCGGCCCGGTCCGCCGCGCGTCAGCGGACGCGGCCGTCGTCGCTGCCGGGAGCGGATACCGTCGCGGGGGTAGGGGTCGCGGGCTTCTGTGCGTCGGCCTCGCGCTTCCGGAACAGCGTGTCGACGACGCCGGGGATGCTGTTCTCGGGACTCCAGCCAAGGCGAAGGACGGTCAAGCGCACTTTGCGGCGTCCGAACTGCAACGCTTCCTTGCAGCTCCACAAGTACAGATCGACGCTGCGTCCGCGGACCGCGGGACCGGTATCCATCACGGTCCATACGCCGCTGTAGCGCGGGTTCGGGGTTTCGAGACGGACGACGCTGCCCACGGGAAGGATGGCCGGGTCCGCGGCGGCGATGCCGGTACGCACGCCCACGCCCGATGCGGTCGTCTCGCCCTTGCAGTAGGCCGTTGCCGAAAACTGCAGGCGGGCGCCGGCCTGCGGCAGCACCGTGGTTTCGGTGATCGTCGGCACGCTCGCTTCGGATCGCGAGTCGCGGGTTTTCATTTCGTACGCCAACACGAATATCGTGGCGACGATGAATGTCGCGATCGCTCTCTTCCAATAGGCTTCAGCGATGCGCAAAGTGCTCGAATCCTTCCGGTAACGCGTCCTGTTTCCCCGCGCGCTCGATCACGAGCTCGAGCGGGTCTTTCGTAAACACGCCGATCTTCGTCAGCGGCGGATCGGCGACGTGCCGCCTCACCGCTCGCAGCGCGCCGCCGCTTTTTGGCGGCACCGCGAACAACAACTCGTAATCGTCGCCGCCGCGCACTGCCGCGGTCACGGGATCGATCGCGCGGCTCGTCCACCACTCGCGCGCGCACTGATCGATCGGCAACCCGTCGCCATCGATCCGCACGCCGACGCCGCTTGCCGCCGCAACCTGTCTCAGCGCGTCGGACAGTCCGTCGCTGAGATCCATTGCCGCCCTTGCGGCGCGCGCTCGACCAACGGAGATCCCCAGTCGAACCCTCGGCTCGGGGCGCCGATGACGCGCGATGCAACCGGAGTCCGCAAGAGCATTTCCGGCTCCCGGCTCCCGGCTCCCGGTTCCCGGTTCCCGTAACATC
>DASUSZ010000225.1:0-12933 GCA_036374815.1 Vicinamibacterales bacterium
ATGACCAGTCCGCCGAAACGCACCGCCTCGAACGCATTCGAGGCGCGCGCTTCGAGACCCGGATCGAACCAGATCAGGAACGCGGCCATCAGCAGCAACACCGCGATCAGATCGAGAATGCGCTCGACGATGATGGTCGCGAACGCGGCCGTCGCGCTCAACCCGGCTTTCCTCGCGAGGAAGTACGGGCGAATCACGTCACCGGCCCGCGCCGGCAACACCGCCGACGCCGCAAAGCCAATCACCGTCGCGCGAAACACCAGCCAGAACCGCGTGGGCCCGAGCGGGCTGAGCAAGTACTGCCAGCGCTCGGCGCGTATCACGAAGGTCGCGCACGTCAGCAACACGGCGAGCACCAGGTAATCCGCGCGCGCCGACGCAACCGATGCCCATACCCGGCCGAGGTCCGCATTCCGAAGAAAAATCCACAGCAGGCCAACGGCGAGGGCAATGACGACAACGGTCCGTATTACGTTGCGCAATTCATTTCCATACTACCGGAAGTGTCGCATCCCAGACACACCCCACTTATTGGGCACCTTGAATACATCACGTTGCACGCGTACTATGTGGACTCTTCACGCGAGCGCCCGTGCCTTCACACGTCCTCTTAGATACGAAACTTGACGGTCTGTCCCTGGTGCGCCGCGGCAAGGTGCGCGATGTCTATGCGGCCGGCGATCACCTGATCATGGTCGCCACCGACCGCATTTCAGCGTTCGATTACGTGCTCGGGTCCGGCATTCCCGACAAGGGGCGCGTCCTCAACCAGCTGTCGGCGTTCTGGTTCGGCCGCACCCGTCACATCGTCAAGAACCACCTCATCTCGACCGACGTCGCCGAGTATCCGGAGATCGCGCGCGCGTTTGCGGCGCAGCTCGAGGGCCGTTCGAGCCTCGTGCGCCGCACCACGCCGATTCAAGTCGAGTGCGTGGCGCGCGGATACATCTCCGGCTCGGGGTGGAAAGACTACCAGGCGACCGGCGAAGTGTGCGGCATCGCGCTGCCGAAAGGCTTGCGCGAATCCGATCGGCTGCCGGAAGTGCTGTTCACGCCCGCGACCAAGGCCGAATCAGGCCACGACGAAAACATCAGCGAAGCGGCCGCCGCCAAGGTGGTCGGCGCCGATCTGCTGCAGCGGTTGAAGAAGCTGACGCTCGAGTTGTACGCGCACGGCGTCGCGCATGCCGAGTCGAAAGGCATCATCCTCGCCGATACGAAGTTTGAATTCGGATTGACCGATGACGGCGAGCTGATCCTGATCGACGAGATGATGACGCCGGATTCATCGCGCTACTGGCCGAAGGACACCTACCGCCCCGGCGGCCCGCAGCCGAGCTTCGACAAGCAGTACGTGCGCGACTATCTGGAATCGATCAAGTGGAACAAGCAGCCGCCGGTGCCGTCGCTGCCGGATGACGTCGTGCAGAACACGCGCGCGAAATACATGGACGCGTTCCGCCGCCTGACCGGCCGCGAATTGGACGTCAAGCGTGCATAAGCTCCTCGACGAGCTCGTGACCAGGATGGTCGAGAAGGGCATCCATTACGAGGATGCCCTCCGCGAATTCGACCGGCGATTCATCGCCGAAGTGGTGGACAAGAGCAACGGCAACCTGTGCAAGGCCGCCGACACCCTCGGTGTGCATCGCAACACGCTGGCGCGCAAGATCAAGGACCTGAAAATCCGCGCGCGCGCGTAACGCGCAGCATCAGAAACTGAACCGCGACAACACCAGCCAGCAGTTCGCAACCAGCAACCAGAACACGACTGTCGACTGTCGACTGCCGGCCGCCGACGACTGATTGCCGGCTGCTGATTGCTGATTGCTGCTCATACGCGGTGCGGCGTGGCGTGGCGGTGATGCACATCCACCGAGCCGTGCACGAACCCGAAGTAGAACGCCACCGCGGCGATCCCCGCGTGCAGGTAGACGTCAGCGCCCCAGATCGGCACGTAGCCGAAGGTCGTGTGCGTCGCCGCGTTCAATCCCATCACTGCGAGCAGCGCATACGAGATCGCCAGCACCTGGAAATAGCCGCGGGCGCGGCCGCTGCCCCACGCGGCAAAGCCCAGCACTGCGAACAGCAGGTGGACGATGTTGTGCACGGTGTTGGTCGGGAAGGTCCCGAGGATCATGCCGTGGCCATGCTCGACCGCGAGTGCGGGAGCGTCGGGCGGCGGCGGTGACGGCATGAAGCCGAGGATTCCGACGAGAGCGAACACGATCGCAAAAACCAGCGCGGCAGTTCGAGTACTCATAGTTTCCCCCGATCTGCTCGATGCAACGTGTGTGCCTCGCGGGACCGAGCCCGGCCGCGCGGCGGTCTTGACTCCCGTTTTCGGCCCTTAGTATCATTAGCAGTCGTTCGCATCGACTGCTAGCTCATTGAGTGGTCGACTGCCAGCACTCTTTAGGTTCAAGGGTTAAGTCGTTCAAACAGTTCAACAGTTCCGGAGAGCACCCAATATGGCTTTGAGACCGCTCCACGACCGCATCCTCGTGCAGCGCATCGAGGAAGAAGAACAGAAAGTCGGCGGCATCATCATCCCCGACTCCGCCAAGGAAAAGCCCCAGCAGGGCAAGGTTGCCGCCGTCGGCAGCGGCAAGGCCGACAAGGACGGCAAGCGGATCCCCCTCGATGTGAAGGAAGGCGACACGATCCTGTTCGGCAAGTATTCGGGACAGGAAGTGCGGGTCGATGGCGAGGATTACCTGATCATGCGCGAAGACGAAGTGCTCGCGGTGATCGAGGGCGGCAAGAAGAAGTAACCAGCTGACGGAGATTCATTGACATGGCTAAGCAGATTATTTACGGCGAGCAGTCGCGCCAGGCGATCCTTCGCGGCGTGAACCAGCTGGCGGACGCGGTTAAGGTGACTCTCGGCCCGAAGGGCCGCAACGTCGTCCTCGACAAGAAGTTCGGCTCCCCCACCATCACCAAGGACGGCGTGACGGTGGCCAAGGAAATCGACCTGAAGGATCCGCTCGAGAACATGGGCGCCCAGATGGTGCGCGAAGTCGCGAGCAAGACCTCGGACACCGCCGGTGACGGCACGACGACGGCGACGGTGCTGGCGCAGGCGATCTACCGCGAAGGCGCGCGCAACGTGGTGGCCGGCGCCAACCCGATGGAGTTGAAGCGCGGCATCGAGAAGGCGGTCGAAGCGATGACCGCCGAAATCAAGAAGATGGCCAAGCCCGTCAAGGGCAACATGATCGCGCAGGTCGGCACGATCTCGGCGAACAGCGACGAGACCATCGGCAAGATCATCGCGGAAGCGATGGAGAAGGTCGGCAAGGACGGCGTCATCACCGTCGAGGAAGCCCGCACGCTCGAAACGACGCTCGACGTCGTCGAAGGGATGCAGTTCGATCGCGGCTACCTCTCGCCGTACTTCGTGACGGATCCGGAGCGCATGGAAGTGGTGCTCGAGAACCCCGTCATCCTGATCCACGAAAAGAAGATCAGCTCGATGAAGGACCTGCTGCCGGTGCTCGAGCAGGTCGCGCGCCTCGGCCGCCCGCTGCTGATCATCGCGGAAGACATCGAAGGTGAAGCGCTGGCGACGCTGGTCGTCAACAAGCTGCGCGGCACGCTGCAGGTGGCCGCCGTCAAGGCGCCGGGCTTCGGCGATCGCCGCAAGGCGATGCTCGAGGACATCGCGATCCTCACCGGCGGCAACGCCATCACCGAGGACCTCGGCGTCAAGCTCGAGAACATCAAGCTCGAAGACCTCGGCAAGGCGAAGAAGGTCACGATCGACAAGGACAACACGACGATCGTCGAAGGCAGCGGCCAGGCCGCCAAGATCGAAGGCCGCGTCAAGCAGATTCGCGTCCAGGTCGAAGAGACGACGTCGGACTACGACCGCGAGAAGCTGCAGGAGCGCCTCGCGAAGCTGGTCGGCGGCGTCGCCGTCATCAAGGTCGGTGCGGCCACCGAGACCGAGATGAAGGAAAAGAAGGCGCGCGTCGAAGACGCGATGCATGCCACCAAGGCGGCGGTCGAAGAAGGCATCGTCCCCGGCGGCGGCGTGGCGCTGATTCGCGCCAGCAAGGCCCTCGAAGGGCTGAAGCTGGACGGCGATCAGGCGATCGGCGTGGCGCTCATCAAGCGCGCCATCGAAGAGCCGGCGCGCTGGATCGCGACGAACGCGGGCCTCGAGGGCTCGATCATCGTGGCCCAGATCAAAGACGGCAAGGGCGATCACGGCTTCAACGCGGCGACCGAGAAGTTCGAAGATCTGGTCGCGGCCGGCGTCATCGATCCGGCCAAGGTCGTTCGCAACGCGCTGCAGAACGCGTCATCGATCGCGTCCCTGCTGCTGACCACCGAAGCCCTCGTCTCTGAGATCCCCGAGGAGAAGAAGGAATCGGCCGGCGGCGGCCATGGCATGCCGGGCGGCGGCATGGGCGGGATGTACTAACTGACGCTGGAAGTTTTCAGTTACCAGTTGGCAGTTGTCAGTTAGTTGGCAGTTGCCAGTTAGTTGGCAGTTGCCAGTTGCAGTTGCAGTTGCAAGTTGCAGTTGAAGGGTCGGGAGCGAAAACTTCCGGCCCTTTTCTTTTTACTCGCTTCGTCGCGCGATTGCCTCTTTCGGGGCAGAGAAAACACTGGCGCAAGTCCGTCTAACAGCGCGAGGAGTGCCCCATGAGATTCGTTTCCGCGCTTTCCGTAGCAATTGTCACGGCCACCAGCCTTGTAGCCGCCCAGGCTCCGGCGAAGGCCCCGAAGAGCCGTGCCACGAGCGCGGCGGTAATCGAGCCGCAGGCAATCTCCGGCCTGGCGTCGAGCGGCCGCAATTGCATCGGGCCGGCGGGCGCCAACGTGCACGCGATCGGTTGGGTGCCGGGCAACAGCCGCGTCACGATTTCGTTTTCTTCGGACTTCGATCCCGTCGCGTCCGTCACCAACACGCAGCTCGGCATCGATGCTCCCGACCTCAAGGCGCGCTCCGCGTACTGGGCCGATGACGATGGCGGCGGCAATCTCGAGCCACTGCTCAATTTCACGACGACATTTTCGGGAACGCTGGTGCTCCACGTCAGCAAGTTTTCGGCGGAGCGTGCGGCGGGATGCTACTTCTACAAGGTCGAGATCATCACGGGCTGATCGCGATCAGTCCTGGTGGAAGGCAAGGAACTTCACGTCGGGATTCTGGCGCTGCGCATACTCGAGCGCCCATTCTGACTCGAACAGCATGACGGGCCGGCCCTGGCGATCGTTGACCAGCCGGGTGCCGGCGCCGCTCATCATCGCGTTGAGTTTTTCCGGCGGACCCGCAAGCCATCGCGCGGCCGTGTAAGACAGCGAATCGACGTCGGCGTCGACGTTGTATTCGTCCTTCAATCGAACGGCCAGCACTTCGAGCTGCAGCGGACCAACGGTCCCGAGAATCGGCTCGCGCCGCCCGATGGTTGGAAACAGCACCTGCATCAAACCTTCTTCTTCGAGCTGACGGATCGCCTCGTCGAACTGTTTGAAGCGCACGTCGCGCAGGCGCGCGACGCCGAAGTGCTCCGCGGGGAATCGCGGAATTGGCGGATACGTCACGGGCTGATCGGCGTAGAGCGTGTCGCCGATGCCGAACTGTCCCGGATTGACCAGGCCGACGACGTCGCCGGGAAACGCGCGATCGATCGTTTCGCGCTTGCCGCCGAAGAATCGGTACGGCCGCGCGGCGCGAATCTCCTGCCCTTCCCGCGCGTTCGTGATCACCATGTCCTTCTCGAACACGCCCGAACAGACGCGCAGGAACGCCACGCGATCGCGGTGGCGCTTGTTCATGTTCGCCTGGATCTTGAACACGAAGCCGCTGAAGTGCGGCGTCTCGGGAGGAATCACGCCGCGATCGCTGTCGCGGCCTTTCGGCGGCGGCGCCAGCTCGGTCAACGCCTGCAGGAATGGCTCGAGGCCGAAGTTCGACAGCGCGCTGCCGAAGAACACGGGCGTCATGCGGAAGTCGAGATAGTCCTCGCGCGAAAACGACGTGCCCGCGCCGGTGACGAGTGAGCTTTCATCGACCAGCGTCTTCCACGCATCTTCGCCGAGCAGTTCCTTCAACTTCGGATCGTCGACCGCGCCGACATTGACCGGGGCCGGATGGGCGCGCTCCTTGCGGTCGTACAGATGGACGATGCCGTTCTGCAGATCGTAGACGCCGCGGAACCGATCGCCGCTGCCGATCGGCCAGTTGATCGGCACCGCGTGGATGCCCAGCACGCGCTCGATCTCGTCGAGCAGGTCGAACGGATCGCGGCTCGGCAGATCGAGCTTGTTGATGAACGTCAGCACCGGCAGCCGCCGCAGCTTGCAGACCTCGAACAGCTTGCGCGTCTGCGACTCGATGCCTTTCGCCGCGTCGATGACCATCACGACGCCGTCAACAGCAAACAGCGTGCGATAGGTGTCCTCGCTGAAGTCCTTGTGGCCCGGCGTGTCGAGCAGCGTCAGGTGATGACGGCCCAGATCGAATTCGACCGCGGCGGACGTCACCGAAATACCGCGCTCGCGCTCGATGTCCATCCAGTCCGACACGACGTGACGGTCGGTCTTGCGCCCGCGCACCGCGCCCGCCAATTCGATCGCTCCGGCGTACAGCAGGAGTTTCTCGGTCAGCGTCGTCTTACCGGCGTCGGGGTGGGAAATGATGGCGAAGGTGCGGCGGCGCTCGACTTCCTGTTCCAGGGTCACTGTTGATTTTCGGATCTCGGATCGGGCGGATGTCGGATTATTTGCCGATCGCGGATCTCCAGATTAATCCGAAATCCGCTCGATCCGACATCCGAATTCTACAGGCCCGCAATAAACCGTCGGAGCTCTTCACCCCAGATTGCGGGCAAGGAATGCGTGCCGTGCCCGCGGGTTTCGTCGGTGATCGGCAGCAGCATGAAGCGGCCGTGTTTCACCTGCTTGATCAGCTCGTGCATCATCGGCAGCTCCGGCGGGTTGACGAAGTCGTCCGCGGAGTTGATCGCCAGCAGTCGCGACGTGATCTTCGACAGGTGCGGCGCGGGATTGTAGTCCTCGATCGCGTGGTAGTAGTACAGCATGTCGTTGGCGTCGGTGTTCTTCGAACGCGCCGCGACCTGATCCTCGACGTACTTATCCGCCGCAGCAATGGTCGGAAACTGCTTCTGCCACTGCCGCGGCACGCTCGTCGCCATCATCAGGAACCCGATCGCGCTCGCCAGGCCGCGCGGCTGCTCCTTGTAATCGCCGTTCATCCACGTGGGATCTTTCTCGATCGCGTCGATCAGGAACTTGCGCCACACGCGATTGCGGCCGCCGATCTCGACCGGATTGCTGGCCAGCGGCACCAGGCCGGCCGCGAAACCGGGATACATGTAGCCCCAGTTCCAGGCGTGCATTGCGCCCATCGAGGTGCCCATCACGAGCTTCAGATTGGTGAGGCCGAGTCCTTTCGTGACGAGCTCGTGCTGCAGCCTCACCATGTCGCCGTAGCGGTATTTCGGAAACTTCATGCGCAAGCCGTCGCTTGGCTTGCTCGACTGGCCGTGGCCGATGTTATCCGGCAGGAGGATGAAGTACTTCCCGGCGTCGAGCGGCTGGCCTTTGCCAAACAGGCGGCCGGCGTAATTCGGGTTGAGAAATCCCGCACCCGTACCGCCGGTGCCGTGGAGGATCAACACCCCGTTGCGCACCACGCCGTCGGCATCCTTGCGCGGCGCGCCGACGGTCCGATAGTGAATTTTCACTTCGGCCATGCGCTCGCCGCTCGCGAACACAAAGTCACGAGCGATGAAATCCGCTTCAGCCGGTGCCGGAAACGGCGCCGGTTGCGCGTAAACATTGAGACTGAATAGAAGTGATGCGGCGAGAGCAAGAAGTCGCATGCGCGAATCTTACTCCCGACGGCTTGACTGGCTGATTGCCTGACGCCCTGGCTACCTGAGCGTGAACGTCAACTCGATCGTGATGATCACGGGCACCGGCTCGCCCTGCCGCATGCCGGGCTTGAAGCGCCACATCTTCGCGGCCTTGATTGCTTCCTGATCGAGACCGAAGATCGGATCGAGCGAGCGAGTCACCTTGACGTCGCCGACGCTGCCATCGGGCATCACGATGCACTCGAGCCACACCGAGCCCTGCACTTTCGCGCGCATCGCATCGGCGGTGTAGGCCGGCTTCACCTCGCGCAGCACCTGCGGAAGCGTGACGCCGGATCCAGGACGGAACGCGCCGCCTCCGAATCCGCCGCCGTAGCCCGGGCCGATACCGGAGCCCTGCCCCGAGCCCGCGCCCGTTCCCGGACCGGCGCCGGCACCGCCCGTGGCGGGCGCATTCGGCGACGGCACGCCAGGCAGTGTCATTTCGGCTTCCGACATCGGCTTGAACGGCACGACGATGTCGAGCGGCGGAGGGTCCTTCAACTGCGGAACGGGCTCCGGTGGTTTCGGAGCCGGCACCGAAATCGGATCTTTCTTCTGCTCGACCTGGGCTTTGCGTACCGGTTCGGGCTTCGGATCGCCGCCACCGCCGCCGCCACCGCCGGGCCCCGGAGTCGGCAGGAAGACGACCGCGATGTTGTCTGTAGGATCGAGGAACGAGGGCTCGAGCACCTGTTGGCGCACGACCAGAAATATCGCCAGTGCGGCGAGGATGTGCGCAACGGTAGCCGCGCTTGCGCCAACCTTGGACTGGCGCCCTTGCTCGAAACCGAAACGCAGCTCATCCGGACGGTCGTCCAGCCTGAGCTGGGATGACTGCGCGTAAGCAGGTTTCTTGGTGACGCCCTTTGCCATTGGTTCGAGTGCGGCTTAACCGATTGTGACCGACGGCGTTCAGGGCTGACAAGTGCAAACCCAGCGCCATGAAGTTTTGACGCCATTTAAGGACAACTGGCCGAGGTGCTACAATCGAGCCACGGTTGCCGGGTCCCGGCGGCCTCTAAGGAGTCATCATGTTTTCTCTGATTGGGCCGCTCGGCTTGCCGGAAATGCTGATCATTCTGGCGATCGTCATCCTGATTTTCGGCGCCAACCGGCTGCCTGAGCTCGGCAAGGGCATCGGCGCGGGCATCAAGAACTTCAAGAGCTCGATGAAGGACGGCGCTGAGGACAGCAAGAAGGCCTGAGCAGCCGCCTTACAGGACGAGGCGGGTTTCTCCGGTTCGTCTCGTCACGCGTTCCCGATCGAGATATTCCAGCAGCGGGATCGCATACTTCCTCGAAATTCCGTAGCGATCCTTGAACGCCGCCACGTCCACCGTGGCGCGTCCGCCCGGCGCGGTGGTTTTCAGGGCGCTCACTTCATCCTTTAATTTCTGCAGCTCGGCGCCGTGAAACACGATGGTGTCGATCTTGACGAGCACCTTTTCCCGCAGCAGCAGCGCCGTCACCTTGTCGACAACGGCACGGGGTGCCTTGACCGCCGCTTCAATCCCGCTCGCATCCGGGGGTTTCAGGCCGCCGGAGCGATACGCATCGATGATCGCGTTGCGCACCTGATCGTCGGCGCCGGCAACCGTCGCCCGGTGCGACGGCAGCGCGAGCCGCTCTGATCCGGTCATCGCTTTTGCGTTCTTCAGGTCGTCGACGACCTTTTCGAACACCGCGGGCGCCACGCGCGCGAAGATCTTTTCGCGAGCTTCCTCTCGCGGCAACCCGTCGCTCATCGGATTCGCCTTGTGCGACGCGGCGACGAGCGCCAGCAGCCGATCAGCGGCTTTCTTCAAATGAGCAGAGGCGATCAGACGATCGCCAACCGTTGTCACGCCGCGGGCGCGAAGCGCACCCAGCATCGCCGGCACCTGCGTTGACGTCAGCCCCATGCGGCGAACCAGCGAAGCCTGCGTGATGCCGCCCAGTCCTGCGGCCTCGGTCGTCGCCAGCACCGCCTGCTCGTCGTGCCCCGGCGTAAAGCGCAGCAGCTCGAGACTGCTTCGCCCTTCTGCCGTGCGGATTCCCGGGCGGGTGGGAGCGGGATCGAGCACAACTCCGCCGCCAACAGTGATTGGCGGCGAATAGGCGCGAATGATGAAACGATCGCCGCGCGTCAGCACTGCGGGTGATTCGAGCCGCAATCGAACGAGCGCGGTCGCGCCGGGCTCGATCTCCGCGATCGCCGAACCGGCAATCGACACGCGCCCCAGCACTTCGGACGTGCCGTTGTGGACGCGGACACGCGCGCCGTGCTTGAGCGGGCGCGCCGATGGCAGCAGGTCGATCTCGGCATCGACGCGGCGCGTCACGCTGAGCGTGTCGGGCGTCATCAGCGTTTCGCCGCGCGACACGTCACCCACGTCTACTCCGCCGAGGTTGATCGCCGCGCGCTGCCCCGCTGACGCTTCGAGGGCGGGCTTGCCGTGCACCTGCACGCCGCGAACCTTGACGACGCGCCCGCCCGGCTCGACGATCAGCTGATCGTCGATGCCGATGCGGCCGGCGACGAGCGTGCCCGTGACAACCGTGCCGAAGCCTTTCATCGTGAAGGCGCGATCGATCGGCAACCGCGCGGCGCCATCGACGCGGCGCGCACCGACCTGCGCCACCTGCGCCGCAATCGCATCACGCAGCCGATCGAGGCCGTCGCCGGTCGCCGCCGACACCTCGATCACCGGCGCGGTCTCGAGGAACGAGCCTTTGACGAGATCGGCGATGTCCTGTTTGACGAGCGCGCGCGTGTCGGCGTCGGCCAGGTCCGACTTCGTGACTACGACGATGCCGCGGGGAATGCGCAGCAGGCGGCAGATGTCGAAATGCTCGCGGGTTTGCGGCATGACCGATTCGTCGGCGGCGACGATCAGCAGCACGCAGTCGATACCGCCGACGCCGGCGAGCATCGTGCGCACGAAGCGCTCGTGCCCGGGGACGTCGACGAACGCGATGCGCGTGTCGCCGGCGACCGTGTGCGCGAAGCCGAGCTCGATGGTGATGCCGCGCTCTTTTTCTTCCTTGAGGCGATCGGGGTCGATGCCGGTCATCGCCCTGACCAGCGTGCTCTTGCCGTGATCGATATGGCCCGCCGTACCGACAACGAGGTTTTGCATGAAACGACGCGGCTACCTGCTCTTCTTCAGCCGCATCCGCTCGTTCTTGCCGAGCCGCTTCTTCTTTTTCGCCGCCGCCCGCTTCTCATCGCGCCTTGCCGCGTGTTTCGCCGAACTGTCCGCCGTCCCCTTGCTGAACGTGCCAGCCTTGGCGAAACCGGAGCCTCCCCGGCGCTCCTTCTTCATGCGCGCGCCGCTCCGCGACGGTCCCCGCGAGCGCTCATCACGCCGCACCTTCTCGAGCACATCGTCGAGGCCGAGGTCGATCTGGCGGCGCTCCATGTCGACGCGGACGATCTGGACGCGCACCTGATCGCCGAGGCGATACGTCTTCCTGGTGTTCTCGCCGAACAGCGCGTGCGACTGTTCGCGGAAACGGTAGTAGTCGTCGGCCATGGTGCTGACGTGCACCAGGCCTTCGACGTAATGCTCGATCAGCTCGACGAACATGCCGAAGGGCGCGACGCCGGTGATGTAGCCCTCGAATACCTCGCCGACCTTGTCGGCCATGAACCGGACCTTCTTCCACTGCAGAATTTCGCGCTCGGCCTCGGCGGCGCGCCGCTCCATCTCCGACGTATGACGGCCGACCTCCGGCAAGTCCTCCTCGAGCTCGGCCTTCCGTTCGTCGGTGACCTTGGTGTGGCGCTGCTCGCGCAGCAGACGATGCACGACGAGATCCGGATAGCGGCGGATCGGCGACGTGAAGTGCGTGTAGGTTTCCGCGGCCAGGCCGAAGTGGCCGACGTTCATCGCGTCGTAGCGCGCCTTCTGCATCGTCCGCAGCATCAGGAAGGCGATCGGCCGCTCAGCGGGATTGCCGCGAATCTTTTCCACCAGCTTCTGGAAATGCTTCGGCCTGACGGCGTTCTCCGACGCGCCAAGCGAGAAGCCGAACCCGCTCACGAACTCCTCGAACTGCATCACCTTCAGGGGGTCGGGCGGCTCGTGGATGCGGTAGAGCGCCGGCATGTCTTTCGATTCGAGATGCCCGGCCACCGTTTCGTTGGCCAGCAGCATGAACTCTTCGATGATGCGATGCGCGACGTTGCGCTCCGACGCGACGATGTCCTCGATGAAGCCTTCCTCGTTGAGGACCACCTGCGCCTCCGGCAGATCGAAATCGACCGAGCCGCGCCGGTGGCGGCGGGCGTTGAGGATCTCGAACAGCTCCCGCATCAGCTCGAACATCGGCACCAGCTGGTGGTACTGCCGGATCGTCGCGGGATCCTTGTCCGTCAGAATCGCGTTGACCGCGGTGTAGGTCATGCGCGCGTCGCTGCGGATCACCCCGTCGTGCATCTCGTAGCGGACCACGTCGCCGCGCGACGTCACTTCCATCAGGCACGACTGCACCAGCCGATCGACGTGCGGATTCAAGCTGCAGAGGCCGGTGGCAAGCTCCGACGGGAACATGTGCACCGCGCGCTCGGGGAAATACACCGAGGTGCCGCGCTCGTAGGCTTCCTGGTCGAGCGCGCCGCCTTCCTGCACGTAGTGCGCAACATCGGCAATGTGCACGCCGAGCCAGTAGTGTCCGTTCTTCAGCTTCTCGATCGAGATCGCATCGTCGAAATCGCGCGCGTGCTCGCCGTCGATCGTGACGGTCGTTACGCCGCGGAAATCGGTGCGTCCGGCGATGTCCTGTTCGCGCACCGCGCCCCCAAGGCGGCGCGCTTCTTCAATTGATTCCTCGCTGTGACGATCGGGAATGTTGAACTTGCGGATGATGATCTTGATGTCGACGCCGGGGTCGTCGATGTTCCCCAGCACCTCGATGATCCGTCCCACCGGGTTCCGCGTCGCGGTCGGCCAGCGGATGATCTCCACCGTCACCATCTGCCCCGGCTGCGCGTGGCTGGCGCCGGCGCCTTCGGGCACGTGGATGTCCATCAGCACGCGGCGATCGAACGGGA
>DASUSZ010000226.1:0-5259 GCA_036374815.1 Vicinamibacterales bacterium
GTCGGCAACCGGCGTCTGCACGATCTGCTTCACCTGCGCGCCCTGTCGATCCCACACCTCGACGCTCGCGGCGAAATTCTGGTACGGCACCAGCCACGAATACGGCCGACGGGCGCGGCGCACGAGGATGAAATTGCCGTCGGGTGACGGCGCGGCCATCGTGAAAACGGCGGGTGTCCCGACGGGCGTGCGCTGTCCGCTCGTGGCATCGACGAACGCAAGCTGGCTCGTCGCGTAATAATCGAAGAGCGCTTCGTCGTGCGCGCTCGTCAGCAGATCCTGATACGTGCGAACCGGCGCCGTGCCGCCGCGATGTTCCTGGATGTTCGGACCGGTCGGCACGCCGAGCGCCGGCGCCGCGCCGCGGTTCGGCGACACGAATTCACACAACAGCGAGCCGCCGTTGGCGACCCATTCGCAGGGGGTGCCAAGCGTCGCGTTCAACTGCGCGGGCGTGATCGCCTTTGCCTGCCCCGTGGCGGTATCGCCGATCCAGAGCTCGATGCCGTTGTCGCGCTGATGCGTGAACGCGAAGCGTTTGCCGTCCGGCGAAAAACCGACCCACGACAGCATCGGATTGGCGGGCACGGTCACCTTCTTGTCCGGACCCTCGGCGACCGTCTTCAGCGTGATCGCGCGCGACAGCTGCGCGCGATGCGGGCCGTTGGTGCGCGGGTTGATGCGGACGCCGGCGAGGCGATGCATCGGCTGCGCCAGCTGCGCGATGGTCGGCATGCTGGCGCGATCGAGCAGCGCGACCACATCGCGCGTCGGGCTCAGTTCGACCGTCGGCGGCGGCGGCGCGTCGAGGATGTCGACGATGACCTTGGGCGGCAGCAAGTAACCGGATGCGGGCGCTTGCGTCTGCGCGTTGAGTGACGTGGCGGCAACGAAGACGAAGGCGGCGGCGGCGATCAGTCGGTTACGCATAACAATCTCCCAGAAACTCGCATTCTACGTCCGTTCGTCACGAAGGTTCGTCACGAAGGTTCGTCACGAGGGTTCGTCACGAAGGTTCGATTCCAGCTCAGCAATCGCGAGCGGAATTACCAGGATCATGAAAGGCAATAAATGGCGCAATTCGCGGATGTACACCACCATCCAGGCGAGGACGACGTAACAGGCGAGGGACAAGCCTAGCGATACGACGAACGAATCCTTCGTGCGGCGCCAGCCCCGCCATGCGAGGTAGAGCATCACGTTGAAGAACAGCAGCACCTTGAGGTTGTCGCGGAGCGACTTCGAGATGACGGCTGAATCCCAGACGAGGAACGGCACGTTCATCCTGAAGGTGTCCCACCACGCCCATTCGGCAAGCGGCGCGGGATAGATGGTTCGCAGGATCAGCGTCGGGATCGCGAACGCGATGCCGCACGCGACCGGGGCGGCCCAGGTAATGCGTCCGCGCACCGCTTCGAAGCCGGCGACAAACGCGATCAGCATCGCGGTTTCTTTTGCCCAGGCGCCGGCGAACGCCGCCAGCGCCGCGAGCCACCAGTTGCCGCGCCGCAGCGCGACCACGCCGGCGAAGAACGACAGGATGGCAAGGTAGTCGTTGGTGAAGTAGATCGCGTAGCCTTCGGCGCTGAACGCCGCAGCGGTCACGAACAGATACATGACGGCGGCGAGGATCGCGCCGAGCTCGGACACCAGCGTCGCCGCAAACATGTACAGCAACAACGTCGATGCCGCAAGCGCGATGGTCTTCACGGCCACATCGACGACGTGCGGATCGACCGGCGCGAGCCTGGTCCCCGCCTTCGCGATCCAGAAGCCGGCAACGCGCCACTGGTATGGAAACTTGCGCACGCCGGCGATGGTGTCGTTGTACTGCGACATCGACAGCTCGCGGAACGGCATGTTGGTAACGAGATCGAAGTGGTGAAGGTCGACGTAGCGCGTGTAGACGGACCAGCCGCTGAAAAGCAGCAGGCCGGCGAGCAAGACAGCTTTCAGCTTGCCACTTCCGCCTTTCAGCTCCGTCATTCGATGCGTCCCGCTGCCAGGCCCGCGGAGCGGCCGGTGGCCCAGGCCCACGAGAAGTTGTGGCCGCCGATCGGCCCGAAGGCGTCGAGCATTTCGCCACAAAGATACAGCCCCGCGACCCGTTTGCTTTCGAGTGTTTTTGGATCGACCTCTTCGAGTGCGACGCCGCCGCCGGTGACTTCGGCCTTCTTGTAGCCTTCGTTGCCGCTCCACGGCAGCGTGTATGCGGTCAGCAAATCGATCAGCGCGAGCCGTTCGGATCTTTTCAGGCTGCTGGTACGGCGATCGGCGGGCATGCCGGCTTCAGCGATCAAGTACTCGGCCAGGCGCGCGGGTAGATGGCGCGAGAGGATCGTCGACACGGATCCCGGAGCCCCCAGTTCGTTCCGCCAGCGTCCAGCATCCAAACGTGACCAACTCGCAAGAATTGCGGGGCCCTCGTTCGCTAAAGCTACGGAAGGCGGCCGTCCGCGCGACGTGAGATGTGAAATGTCCAGGACGGCCGGGCCGCTGTAGCCGCGGTGCGTGAACAGAAAGCCGCCAAAGGTCTCCACCACCTTCGAGCCCATCTTTGCTCGCAGCCTGACGTCGAGCGACACGCCGGCCAGCGCCGCGTGCGTCGGATCGCTCCCGAGCAGCGGCGTCAGCGCCGGATACGGTTCGATCATGCGATGTCCGAATCGCCGCGCGATGTCGAGACCCGTGCCGTCGCTGCCGGTGGCCGGCACTGACAACCCGCCGGTGGCGATGATCACGCGATCGACGCTCAGCTCGCCTTTCGACGTGTTCAGCGTGAACGTTCCGTTGCCCGCCGTCAGATCGTCGAGCTTCGTATCAAACTGAATGTCAACGTGCTGCGATCGCGCGAACTCGACGAGCGCGTCGCGAACGTCTTTGGCGCGATTCGATCGCGGGAACAGCTTGCCGGATTCTTCCTCGAGCGCCAGCGGGACGTGCAGATCGTTCTCGAAAAACGCGCGCTGCTCGTGCAGCGGCCAGGCGCGCAGCATGTTGCGCAGCAGGTGCGGCGGCGAGTCGGTGACGAACCGCTCCGGCGCAAGCACCGACGGCAGCACGTTGCAGCGGCCGCCGCCGCTGATCAGGATCTTCCGCCCGCCGTCCCTGGTGCGCTCGACGAGCGTCACCCTCGCGCCGCGCGACGCCGCGAATGCAGCCGCGACGAGCCCGGCCGCGCCGGCCCCAACGACGGCTACAGATGGCGCAGGCATCACGTTTCCAGGGCCGCAGATGACGCAGACAGCTCGGAGATCAACCTCAATAATTTAGCGTGTTAGGCTTTGCAGAAGCGTTATCAAGTTCGCCGATGAAACGATTACTGATCTGCGGCGCGGCGCTCCTCACCGCGCTGCCCGCACTCGCACAAGATCGAACGATCGGCCTGCTGTCGCTCCCTGAAGTGTTCGGGCCCCGCCAGTGCGCGCCGTTCGAGCCGCAACAGGTAGCGCTCCATGCCTCGCCCAACGACGGCAGTCCGTTTGCGTTCATTCGCGTCGATCAAAACTGGTCGTTCGCACCGCACGGCGGCTGCGAGGGCCTCGAGGTGAGCGTTCACCAGGGCCAGCAGCGGGGCAAGCTGCCGACGCTGGAGTTCGATTACGAAATGCCGGGCGCCGTCGTCGTCGAACACCGCGACGGCTGGTTCAGGATTCGTCTCGACGATCGGACGGCATGGGTGAAAGCATCGCTCGCCGGCCGCTTCATGGCGCTCGGCGATCTGTACGAAGAGTTCGTCGGCGTGACGACGATCAGCGAGTCGTTCTCCGGCCGGCTGACGAGCGCCGCCGGTTCGACGAGCGGGCCCATTATGCCGGCCGTCGTCGCCGGCCAGCCGGTACGCGTCATCGAGATCCGCGACTCGTGGATCCAGGTTGAAATGATGAGCAACTCGGCATGCACCGCCGCGGACGACGGGCCGCCGGAAGTCGTGGCGACTGGATGGCTGCCGCTGCACGATCGGGAAGGGAAGCCCACTGTGTGGTTCTCGTCGCGAGGCTGTTGAGCTCGACGTGCCGTACGAGATCGCCTTCACGCGTCCGGTGCCGATCAGCGATCGTGAGCAGTACATCAATGAGTGCTGCGTTGGCGGCGACGCGGTGGTCGACGCGCTGCTTCCCGCAGTGCGGGCGCGCTATACGGACATCGAGACCAATCAGGAAGACTGGGGCTGGTTCATCTGGTTCAAGAAGGGCGCGGTCAGGCTGGCGATCGACGTGCATTCCGACGACGGTGACGCCGGACAATTCCGCGTGCGGCTGACCTCGCGGACCAAGCGCCTGTTCGGATACAAGGAAGCGGATACGGCCGAGCTCGACGAGCTTCGCGTGTCGATCGAAGCGGAGCTGCGGCAGTGGTCGGCGGCGGACATCACGATCGAAAGGGATCCGGCAGCATGACGCTCACAATCACTCTCGACGAGTTGCTCGCGTGGACTGCCGAAGAACGCGCGAAGTGGCTGCCGTGGTTGAAAGCCAATCCAACGGCGCTCGATGTCACAGTGCAGCCGGGCGGCCGCTTTCCGAACGTCGGCGCGCTGATCGATCACATTTTCCTGGTCGAGCATCGGCACACGCTTCGACTGCAGGGTAAGGAATTGCCGACCCAGTCGGGTATCGCGCCCGGCGACATCGACGCGTTGTATGACTACGCCGCTCGGGGCCGTGAAGCGCTGAGGCGTTACCTGCCAACCTTGCACGAGAAGGATGCGAATACGCCCCGCGATGTCGTGGTTGCGAGCGGCACGTACCCGTTGTCGCCGCGCAAGCTGCTGTTTCACATGGTGCTGCATGAAGTGCGGCATTGGGCGCAGATTGCCGCCGCGGTCCGCGCCGCCGGCCACGCGCCGCCAGGCGATCACGATCTCTTCTATTCGAAAGCGTTGATTTAATGGCTCTGCGTCTCAGTGCCGCTGTGGTGTTCGTGGTGTCTGCCGGCGTGGCCATGGCTGCGCAAACACCATCGGACGAAAAGCTGATTCGCGATTCACGCGCGCAGTCGAATGCCGCGATCGAAGCGCACGACGTCGCCGGCATCGCGCGCTTCTGGATGGACGACGTCCACATCACGACGTCGACGAGCGCGCAGGCCGGCGGCTGGGCGGCGAACGGCAGCCGGATGTCGGAGCAGTTCAAACGCCGGCCGGATACCAATTACATCCGCACGCCGATCGCGATCGACGTGTTCGCGCCGTGGCAGGTCGCATCCGAGCGGGGCGAGTGGGTCGGCCGGTGGACGGAGCCCGATGGTCCGCTGGAG
>DASUSZ010000227.1:0-5758 GCA_036374815.1 Vicinamibacterales bacterium
ATCCCGACGTGCGCCGCGTCTTCGAGATTCGCACGCACACCGTCGAAGCGATCCGGCAGTTCCTCAACGGTCACGGCTTCATGGAAGTCGAGACGCCGATGATGCAGAAGATCGCCGGCGGCGCGCTGGCGCGCCCGTTCACCACGCATCACAACGCGCTCGACCTCAAGCTCTACCTGCGCATCGCGCCCGAGCTCTACCTCAAGCGGCTGACCGTCGGCGGCATCGAACGCGTCTTCGAGATCAATCGTAACTTCAGGAATGAAGGGATCTCGACGCAGCACAACCCCGAGTTCACGATGCTCGAGTTCTACTGGGCCTACGTGGACTACCAGCGGCTCATGACCTTCACCGAAGAGCTGTTGTCGACGGTCGCGACGAAGGTCATCGGGACGACCAGGTTTCCGTTCGGCGAGCACACCATCGACATGGGCGCGCCGTTCAAGCGGCTGTCGCTGCGACACGCAGCGGCCGACGCTGCGGCGAAGAAGCTCGGCGCCGCTGTCGCGGTCGAGGATTTGCGATCCCTGGATACGGTGAAGGCGCTTGCCGGCCAGCTGGGTGTCGAGATCCCGAAGGGCGCGGGGCCCGGCAAGATTGCCAGCGCGATCTTCGAGGCGCTCTGGGAAGAGCACCTGATCCAGCCGACCTTCGTCTACGATTTCCCGACCGAAGTCTCGCCGCTCTCCAAGCAGCGGCCCGACGATCCCGACACGGTTGAACGCTTCGAGCTGTACATCGGCGGCTTTGAAGTGGCGAACGCGTTCAGCGAGCTCAACGATCCGGTCGAGCAGCAGCGGCGCTTCGAGGCGCAGCTCGCCGAGCGGGCCGCCGGCGACGCCGAGGCCCACGCGATGGACGAAGACTACGTCCGCGCGCTCGAGTACGGCATGCCGCCCGCCGGCGGGGAAGGCATCGGCATCGATCGGCTGGTGATGCTGCTCAGCAACTCGCAGTCGATTCGGGACGTCATCTTGTTCCCGCTGATGCGACCGCGCGCTGACGAGTAAGGCAAAGGCAACAGGCAGAAGGCAAAAGAAGGTCTAACGGAAATGCCATTCGAGCTTCAAGTCGCACTCCGTTACCTGCTCGCCAAGCGCCGCCAGGTGTTCATTTCCGTCATCTCGCTGGTGTCGACGCTCGGCGTCACCGTTGGCGTGATGGCGCTCATCATCGCGATGGCGTTGATGACCGGGCTGCAGGGCGAGCTGCAGGCGCGCATCCTCGGCGCGTCGGCGCACGTGTTCGTCTACAAGCCGGCGGGCATCACCGACTATCGCGAAGAAGTCAGCAAGTTGAGCCAGGTCCCCGGCGTGATTGGCGCGGCGCCTGCCGTCATCGGCAAGGCGCTCATCCGCGGCGTTGCCACCGACGGCTTCATCGGCATCAAGGGCATCGACGTGGCGATGGAGCCAAGCGTGACCGACATCGGCCACGCGATGGTCGAGGGATCGCTGAACGGCTTGACGCCGGCGACGGAGGACGATCTTGCCGGCATCGTGCTCGGCACCGATCTCGCCGGCGACGTTGGCGCCAAGGTCGGCGACACCGTGAGCCTGCTGACGCCGAACGGCACGCTGTCGCCGATGGGCGTGATGCCGCGGCAGCGGCGGTTCAAGGTCATCGGCCTGTTCCGGCTCGGCCTCTACGAAGTCGATGCCGGCTCGGGATTCGTCGACATCGATCGCGGGCTGCTGCTGGCCGGCACCGATCGCGTCGATCACATCGAGGTCAAGGTCGCCAACGTCTACGATGCGCCCGCGATCGCCGATCAGATCGCCAACGACTTCGGCACCGAGTACGTGACGCAGGACTGGACCGACATCAACCAGCAGCTCTACTCGGCGCTGCTGCTCGAAAAGATCGGCATGGGTATCGGCATCGGGCTGATCGTCGCCGTCGCCGCCCTCAACATCGTCGCCTCGCTGATCCTGCTGGTGATGGAGAAGACGCGCGACATCGCCATCCTCAAGACCATGGGCGCGTCCTCGAAGAGCATCACGCTGATCTTCCTGCTGCAGGGCACGATCATCGGCGTCATCGGCACCATCGTTGGCGCGGTCGCAGGCACGTTGACGGCGTACTTCCTCGATCGCTACCGGGTCATCACCATCCCCGGTGACGTTTATCAGGTGAGTTACCTGCCCTTCCGCCTGTTGCCCGGCGATCTCGCCGCCGTCGTCATCGGCGCGGTGGTCGTCTGCTTCCTGGCCACGCTCTATCCTTCGCGACAGGCGGCGCGGCTCGATCCGGCGCAGGCGCTGCGCTACGAGTAGCGATGGCGTTTGTCTCCGTCTCCGGCCTGAACAAGTACTACGGCGTCGCGGGGAAGCGGCTGCACGTGTTGCGCGATCTCGACCTGTCGGTCGAGAAGGGCGAGATGGTCGCGATCATGGGCGCATCGGGCGTGGGCAAGAGCACGCTGCTGCACGTGCTCGGCGGGCTCGACGTGATCGACGGCGGGCAGGTGCGCGTCGGCGAGCACGAGATCGCGACGATGAACGATGAAGCGCGCGTGACGTTCCGCAATCGCCACATTGGTTTCGTGTTTCAGTTTCATCACCTGCTTCCGGAATTCAGCGCGATCGAAAACGCGATGATGCCGCTGCGCATCGCGCGCGTATCGGACGCCGAGGCCCGGCCGAAGGCGGCGGCGCTGCTGCAGCGCGTCGGACTTGCCGATCGCGTCGACCATCGTCCCGGCATGCTGTCGGGAGGCGAGCAGCAGCGCGTGGCCGTCTCCCGCGCGCTGGTGATGCAGCCCTCCTTGCTGCTGGCCGACGAGCCGACTGGCGATCTGGACGAAGCGACGGCGGATTCGCTTCATCAACTGCTGCGCGACATGCACGCTGAGTTCGGGCTCACGGCCATCATTGCGACACACAATCCCAGACTGGCAGCTCAGTGCGACCGGACCTTGCGACTCGTGGGCGGGAAACTGCTTTAGAGTCCTATATTGTCTGTCTAGTTCTTGCGCGGTGTGCTAAACACGCTCATCCTTATAAATGGCTGTAATTAAACGATTTATTGTATTTGTTCGTTTTTGTATGTGCAATTTAAGAACATAATTGCACGCGACCGTAGCGGCCGACAGTCCGTAATCGCGCCAAGAAGTCGTTAAAGGTCAGTCGTTTACCTGATATTTGCTTCAAACTCCTGCTTCTGTTCAGTTGTGGCGCAGCCCTTGCGATGCACACGCAGGATAGGAGTTCGGTTGTGAATCGATTTGCCCCCCGGCTCGGGAAGTTTGTAATCGTTGCCTTGCTGTTTGCGCCGACCGCGGTTGGCGCGCAGTCAGGGCTGCTTGGCTCCGTTCTTGGCAACCTGCCGATTGTCGGACCCCTGCTCAACAACCTGTTGCTGCCGTTGGTCGGCAGCCTCCTTTCGACTGATCTTCTACAGCTGGTCGTCAGCGGCGACGATCGGCCGGTGCGCGCCATCGTGCGCGGCGACGTCGCGGCGATTCAGACCGCCGCGGCCCGCGACGGCATCACGGTGCTCCGCGTCCTCAACGGCCTGGTCGTCGTCGAGGCCACACCGAGCGTCCTCAATGCGTTTCAGAACGTGGAGGGCGTCACGTCGATCTCACTCGACAATCTCGTCAGCCCGTCGATGACCGTTTCGGATCGGGCGATGGCCGCCGACCAGGCGCGCGCCGGCAGCGGCGGCCTGCTCGGATCGTTGCTCGGCACGCCGTCGGTCAACGGCAAGGGCATCGGCGTCGCGATTGTCGATTCAGGCATCGCCAGTCACTCCGCGCTCTCCGGCAAGGTGGTCGCGTCGGTGAATTACGCGACGGGGGAGACCAGCGCGGCCGATGCCTACGGCCACGGCACGCACATCGCCGGCATCATCGCCGGCAGCATCAGTTACGGTCCGACGCCGCTCTATAAGAACGGCATCGCGCCCGGCGCGCATCTCGTCAACGTCCGCGTGCTCAACCGCCAGGGCGTCGGCTACACGAGCGACGTGATCGCGGGCATCCAATGGGTGCTCGACAACCGCGTCAAGTATTCGATTCGCGTGATGAACCTGTCGCTCGGACATCCGATCCAGGCGCCGTGCGCCATGGATCCGCTGTGCCTCGCGGCGGAGGATGCCGCGGCCAAGGGCCTCGTGGTCGTCGCCTCCGCCGGCAATTCCGGCAAGGACGCCGCCGGCAATCCGGTCCTCGGCAGCGTGTCGACGCCGGGCAACGCTCCCGGCGTGATTACCGTTGGCGCGCTCAATACGTGGAACACGGTGAGCCGCGGCGACGACACCGTCACGACCTATAGCTCGCGCGGTCCGACGCGCTACGACATGATGCTGAAGCCGGACGTGGTGGCGCCCGGCAACAAGATCGTCTCGCTCGAGGCGCAGGGCTCATACCTGTCGAAGACCTACCCCTCGCTGCATGTCGCCGGCAGCGGCTACAACGCCTATTCGATGATGAGCGGCACCAGCATGGCGGCCGCGATGGTCAGCGGCGGCGCCGCGTTGTTGCTGCAGTCGACACCGAGCCTGACGCCCCGGCACGTGAAGGTCGCGTTGCAGGCCACCGCCGAGTTCATGCCCGAAGCCGGCTTGATCGCCGGCGGCACCGGCAGCGTCAATCTCGTCGCCGCGCGCAAGATGGCATCGGGCGACGGGCTGCTTGGCATCCTGTCGTCGTTGATTGGCGGGAGCCAAGTCGTCGGATCGGGCTACGCCTACCTGAAGCCCGGCGCGCGTCTCGATCAGTCGAGCAGCGGTTTGACGCGGGTGTTCGGAATGATCGATCAGCGCCGGCCTGGTTGGACCGGCCGTTCCACGTACACGACGCCGTCGCAGATCATCTGGGGCGACACGAACATGTGGACGGCGGACCAGCAGATCATCTGGGGCGATCAAATCTTCAATCCTGCCGGGCAACAGATCATCTGGGGCGATCAGATTTACAACCCGACCGGCCAGCAGATCATCTGGGGCGATCAGATTTACAACCCATCGGGCCAGCAGATTATCTGGGGCGATCACGACACCACCGGTGGTCAGCAAATCATCTGGGGCGATAGCACCCCGAGTCAGGGCGGCTGGTGAGGTTGTTGCGGCCGCTCGACGTTTACGTCGGCGCCATCGCCGCGTGCGGCGCGGCGATATTCTGCCTGTCTGTCTCTGAATTATCGGGGACCGCGCATCCGGTTGAGTTCACGATCTTCACGCTGCTGGCGTTGATCGCCGGCAGGTTTCCGTTGAAGGTCCCCGGTATCAATGCCTTCTTCTCGGTGTCGGATACGTTTTTCGTCGCGTCGGCGGTGCTGTTTGGACCAGCACCCGGCACGGTAACGATTGCGATTGACAGCCTGATGATGTCGTACGGCCGTGGACAGCAGGCGCAGCGCCTGTTGTTCAACGGCAGCGCGCCGGCGCTGGCGTTCTGGTGCGGTTCGGCGGTGTTCTTCTGGCTGAGCGGGTTGCACCCGGTGTTCGGCGCGGCTGTTCCTGCCGACGCGCTGGTGTTACCGCTCGCCGCATTCGCGGCGGTCTATTTCGTGCTCAACTCGGGCCTGACGGCGCTGGCCGTGGCAATGCAGAAACAGCAATCGCCATACGCCGTATGGCGGTCGCATTTCATGATGCTGGCGCTGAACTACTTCGCCGCAGCATCGGCGGCGTTCCTTCTCGTTCTGCTGACCGAGTACCTCAGCGTCATCGCGCTTGCGGCGGTCCTGCCTCTGCTGGCGGTGATCAACCTCGCGATGCGATCGTGGACCGGCCGCCTCGAGGATGCGGAGCA
>DASUSZ010000228.1:0-3774 GCA_036374815.1 Vicinamibacterales bacterium
GGGCGCAGAGGTCGCGGCCGACGTGGCATCGATCCTGAAACGTGGCCAGGATGTTGATTTGAATGCTCACCTCCGATCTCGATATCCGCCTGAACAGGCCGGTCGTCTGGTGTTCGTTGCCTTCCGCGGCGGGACAATTTATTCCAGTACGCCCGACGAAGTACCCGAGAGCATCCGCCTGACGGCAATGTCGTCGTTCGGCGAGCGTCGCCTCACCCCCGCCGACGAAGTGCCCTCTATCACCACCACGCCGGTGCTTGTCGACGATGAATTCAGGGCGCTGGTGCTGGTGTTGGTACTGCCATCGCGACTGGCCGGCATTCCGCGCGACCTGGCGCGCTTCCTGTCGCTGCCGAGCACGCTGATGCTGCTGGTCGCAACCGTGATCGTTGCGGTGGTGTTGTTCAACCCGGCTCGTCGACGCCTGTCGGCGCTCGAAGATGCCGCGCACCGGCTCGGAGAAGGCGATCTCGGCGCCAGGGCGCCGCAGGAAGGCGGTGACGAGATCGCTCGCGTCGCGGCGGCCTTCAACCGCATGGCCGGCGAGCTCGAGACACGCGACGCGGCGCTGCGAACCTCCGATGCGCTGCGCCGGCAGATGATGGCGGACGTCTCCCACGAACTGAAGACACCTCTGACGGCGATGCGCGGCTACATTGAAACGCTGCGCATGCCCGAGGTCGCGCTCGACTCCGAGCGACGCGAGCGCTATTTCGAGACCATCGATCGCGAAACGCGCCGCCTCGAGCGGATCGTCAAAGACCTGCTTGACCTGGCGCGTTACGAGCACGGCGGCATCGTGATGCAGCGGCGGTTGTTCGATATCGAGCGGCTGTTCCAGAACGTCGCCGGACGACACGAACGGGAAGCGCAGAAGAAGGCGGTGGCGATTCGCCTCAGCGTCGACCCGATGGCGGATCAAGTCGTGGGCGATCCCGATCGCATCGAACAGGCCGTCGAAAATCTGGTCGCCAACGCGCTCCGCCACACCCCGTCGGGCGGAACGATCACGCTTGGCGCGGCGCAGGCAGACGGCGCGGCTACGTTGTCGGTCACCGATACCGGCGGCGGCATCGCGCCGCAGCACCTGCCGAACGTGTTCGAGCGCTTTTACAAAGTCGACGCGTCACGCGCCGGCGAGAGCACGGGCAGCGGCCTTGGCCTGTCGATCACCAAGGCGATCATCGAGCGTCATGGCGGCACCATCGATGTGACAAGCCGGCCCGGACAAACGGTCTTCAAGATCCGGCTGCCGCAGAGCACGGCCAGTTAGGCTCAATTACCCCACCGCGTTCGAGATCGAATCCGAGACGCCCATCGACGGCAGGCAAAGCTAAGGCTATTCCCGTCTTCACATCATGGCGCAAGAGCTGACTATTCAGCACTTTACAGCCATGCACCAGCGACTCATCGACCATTGCTCTGCTATGATCGCGTAGACGTTACGTTCCCCTAAATGTCGAATTACATCGTCATTACCAAGCCCGAGCATCTCGTTTCCATCAAAAAGCGCCTGTCGGAGGCGGACAACGTAGATGTAGTTTCCGAGGCCGACCTCCTTCAGTACCAGGACACCCTTCTGACCCGCCCGCCCGACGTGCTGCTGATGCACTCGGCATTTGCGACGACATCGCGCGGCGCCACGTTGATCGCGGCGCTGAAGTCGAACCCCCGGGATACCGGCACGGCGATTCGCGTGTTGATCGAAGACGACGTCACGCCGCTGCTGATTACCGAAGACTCGTTGTCGCCGTACGACGCGCTGCTCGAAACATCACGGCCGCTCGATCGCGCGGGCACGCGGCAGGCGGCGCGCTACCCGATGAATCGGCGGCCGGTCGCCGTCAACGGCGATCCCGGGCAGCTGATCGATTTGTCGGTGTCGGGCGCGCAGGTGCAGTCAATCGTGCGGCTTCGCCCGTTGAAGATGGCGCGCCTCGTGCTGCCCGACGGCAATGGCGATCTTCGGCTGCAGGGCACCGTCGCGTGGGCGATCGCGGTGCCGAGCGGCGGCGCGATTCAATACCGTGCCGGCATCGAATTCGTGAACCCGAACCAGAAGGTGCTCGCGGAATTCTGCGAGCGCCACGGCGTCACGCCCGACGCGAAGCATTAAAGCCGGCGGAGCAGCCGCCGCTCCCAGCGCCTGATCCGCCATCGCAAGCCCAGGTTGTACGCCAGGTAATAGCCCATCACGGCTCCGGCCGCACCCAGCGATTCAGGAACGCCAAAGGCATCGACCAGCGCCGCGCCGGAAAATCCCGAGCGCGCGACCATGAACGATCGAAAGAGTCCATACGCCACGCGCGCGGACACGATCACCGTCACGAGCAATACCAGCAGGTTGTTCGGCGTGTAATGCAATGAGCTCGGCGTCGCCTCCCATCGCGTGACGACCAAGCCCACGACACCCAGCAGCAGTCCCGCCATCAACCCGAGTGCCGCGCCGGCAAACGCGCGGGGAATCCAGATCGTCGTGAACGCCGTCGAGATCAGGAAGAACACGGCCGAGAACGCCATCACCGCGATATTGATCGTTGCCACCCACGGCCGAGCCTGCCGCCGTGCCTTGCCGGCGCGGTAGCGCTGGATCAGCAGAAACGGCAGCAGCAGCACGAAAAGCAGCGGGATGAGCAGCAGCAGCGCGAGGAGCGGCATTTACCAAGCGTAGCAATTCATATGGGACGATGGGGGAGATGGTCTCGATCCTCCGTACCGATCTCGGCAGGGCGAAATACCTGCTGTACGGATTCATCATCGTCGCGACCATTGCGCTGGCGTGGATCGCGAAACAGAGCTACTCGGTCTACCGGCTGACACGCGGTGTCGGCGACACGTGGTTCCACACGGCTGACGGCAAACGCTGGTTCCGCCTCGACGAGCAGCGCCACGATGTTCCGATCACCGCCATCTCGAAAGATCTGCAGCATGCGTTCGTCGCGGTTGAGGATCACCGCTTTTACCTGCATCCCGGGATCGATCCGATCGCACTCGGCCGCGCGGTGGTGCGCAACGTGCGGTCCTCATCGCTGCAGGGCGGCAGCACGCTGACGCAGCAGCTCGCGCGGACGCTGTTTCTTTCGAACCGGCGAAGCTACGGGCGCAAAGCGAGAGAGGCGGTGCTTGCCTTCCTGATCGAAGTGCAGCTTGGCAAGGAACAGATCCTCGAGCTGTATCTCAATCGCATCTTTCTCGGCGCCGGCATCTACGGCGTCGAGGCGATGTCGCAGCGCGTGTTCGGCAAGCCGGCGAAATCGTTGACGCTCGCGGAAAGCGCGCTCATCGCCGGCCTGGCCCGCGCGCCGGCGGCGTTGTCGCCGTGGTCGAATCTCGACGAGTCGCGGGCGCGCAGTCATGTCGTGTTGAAGCGGATGCTCGACGAGAAATTCATCACCGAGCAGCAATACCGCGAGGCGCTGCGCGCGCCGCTGCGCGTCCGGCCGTATCGCAGCGACAGCGATTCGAAACACGGCTACGCGAAAGCGTATTTGCGCCAGCGATTCCGCGACCAGTTCGGCGGCGACCATCCGCCGGACTGGCGCGTGCAGACGACGTTCGTGGCCGAACTGCAGGATGCCGCCGAAGCCGCCGTCAGCCGTGGCCTGCAACGGACTGGAAAACCCGCGCTGCAGGCAGCGCTCGTCGCCATCGATCCCGCCAGCGGCAACATCCTCGCGATGGTGGGCGGCCGCGACTACGGGACGTCCGCCTTCAATCGCGCGGCCCGCAGCCGTCGTCAGCCGGGTTCCGCGTTCAAGCCGTTCGTGTTTGCGG
>DASUSZ010000229.1:0-8796 GCA_036374815.1 Vicinamibacterales bacterium
AACAGGTAGGCCATCACCAGGTTGTCGTCGGCGCCCGCCTTCAACTCGAGCTCGATCCGCACGTCGTCCGTCGACACGTCGCGGACGTCGATCAGGTGCGGCATCTTGCGGCTGAGCACGACGTCGCCGATCTGTTCGACGAGCTGCGCCTTGTTGATCGCGTAGGGAATGCTGGTGATGTAGAGTTTCTTCCCCGATCGCGAGGCCTGGCCGGCTTCCCAGGTGGCGCGCAGGCGGATCGATCCAGATCCGGTCTTGTAGATGTCCTTCAACTCGTCGGGCGAATTGAGGATGTGGCCGCCGGTCGGAAAATCAGGGCCCTTCACCCACCGGCACAACTGCAGCGTCGACAGATCCGGATTGTCGAGCAGCTTGATCAGCGCCGTGCAGATCTCGCTGAGGTTGTGCGGCGGGATGTTGGTCGCCATGCCGACGGCGATGCCGGTGGTGCCGTTGATCAGCAGATTCGGAATGCGCGACGGCAGCACCACCGGCTCGGTCTTGGTGCCGTCGTAGCTCGGCCGAAAGGCGACGGTTTCCTGTTCGATCTCCTGCAGCACTTCGTCGGCGAGCCGCGCGAGCCGGCACTCGGTGTAACGCATCGCCGCGGCGCCGTCGCCGTCGAGCGATCCGAAGTTGCCGGAGCCGTCGATCAACGGGTAGCGCAGCGAGAACGACTGCGCCATGCGGACCAGCGTCTCGTAGATCGCGCTGTCGCCGTGCGGGTGATAGTTGCCCATCACGTCGCCGACCACTTTCGCGCACTTGCGATGCTTGGCATCGGCGGTGAGGTTCTGCTGCCACATCGTGAACAGGATGCGGCGCTGCACCGGCTTGAGGCCGTCGCGCACATCGGGCAGCGCGCGCGACGTGATCACCGACAGCGCGTAATTGAGGTAACGCGACTGCGCCGCTTCGTGCAGTGAGACGTTCGACGTGCCGTCGCCGGTGCCGCCGATGATGCCGCGCGGCGGCTGGGGCGGGGCGCCGTGGTCGTCGTTTGCTTCTGGAAGATCGAAAAGAGAAGGTTCGCTCTTACGTTTTGCCACTGACTGCACAGAATAGCATCACGGCCGTCTCGCGGGCAGCAGCGCCGGCCAGTTATGCAGCACGTTCAGCGACGGCGGCACCTTCGACACGACACGCCTGGCGACGATGAAGCGGGAGCCGTCGGCAACGATGTCGTAGATCGGTCCGGGCGACGCTTCGATATCCAGCGGAAACAGCGCGCGCGGTGCTGACACCTCCAGCGTTGGAGCGGTGCGCTCCACCATTGCGCTCATCAGCATGCGATCGGCGCTGACGTAGGTGATCTCTCGGCCGTCGCCGCGCCAGCGCGGCACCGTGCCGCCGCTCGACGAGATCTGGATCTTGCCGCCGCCTTCGACGCGAGTGGCGTAGACCTCGAACTGTCCCGACTCGTCGGAGACGTAGACGATCCACTTCCCATCGGGTGAAAAATTTCCGCCGACCTCGCTGTAGCGGCTGGCCGCCACCGGTCGCTCCTCGCCGGTCGCAATGTCGCGCAGATATAAATCGTTGCCGGTCGCGGCGCCGCTGCGCCGGTAGATCAACCACCGTCCATCGCGTGACCAGTCGTAGGGATCCTTGCTGACGCGGTCGACGACCACGCCGGTTTCGGTCCCCGACAGATCGGCGGCGCGCCGGTACAGATCCAATCCCTTCGAGGTGTAGATGATTTCACGTTGATCCGGCGACCATATCGCCGACCGCTCCTCGCTTGGATCGAGGGTAAAGCGCTGACGCACGCCGCGATCGACGTCGATGATGTGGATATCACGGGTCAGTGCCTGGCTGTCGGTGGCGCTGACCAGGACGCGCCGTCCGTCGGCCGACAGTTCGACGTTGGTGAAGTCGGCGGGCTCGCCGATCGTCGCGACGACGCGGCCGCCGCGATCGAGCCAGGCCAACTGCGTGGTGTCGAACCGATCCGAGGTCTGGTAGACCATCAAGCCGGCGTTCGACACCGAAAACGCGGAACCGCGCAGCGTTCCGGCCTGAACGTCGGTCGCGAGAATCACCGGCTCACCCAGCAATTCGAGCCGCGTTTCATCGAGCCACTGGGCGTAGATGGTGCTGTCGCGCGAGAACACGACCGCGCCGGCCGCATAACCCAGGTTGGTGAGATCGGACGCCTTGATCAATTCCTTCGTGGCATCCGTATCCAGCTCTCCGATCAGCGCGGCGATCTGTCCGGAAGCCGGCTCGAAGACACCGAACAAGTAGTGGCGGTGGTCGGAAAGGAACTGCGGATAGCCGTAGCGTTCGCTTTCGATCCCTCGAATCGAAACGAAGGCCCCGCCCTGCGCATTCCCGCGCCGCAGTTGCGGGCCGCCGACCAGCACGACGCCGTCCCTGTTCCAGGTGCCGCGCACGGCAAAGCCGCTAAAGTCCGCGATCGCCACCGGCGGCCCGCCGTCGAGCGACACGCGATACAGTTTCTGGAAATCGGCGAACAGCAACTGACGGCCGTCCGGCGACCACACCGGCGCGCCGCCGTCCTTCGTGTTCGGCAACGGCTGCGCGGTGCCGCCGTCGAGCGACATCACGTAGAGGTGTGACTGGCCGGTGGAGCGATTGCGGCCGGCAAAGGCGACCTGGGAGCTGTCGGGCGAGAGCGCGAGCCGCGTCCCGGGGAACAGGCCTTCGTTGACGGTCACGTCCGCAGGCAGGAGCAGACGCGTGCGAGTGACGACGGCGTTGGTCGCCGGCGGCGAAGCAGGCCTCGACGCGGTCCACAACAACGCCGCGGCTAGCACCGCCGTCGCCGCCGCCCATGCGAACCGCTCGCGGTTTCTCGACGGCAGCGGCGCGGCCGCGGCATGCGCCGAAGATGCGGATCCCGATAACGCCTCGAGCGCGAACGCCACATCGCGGGCGGACTGGAATCGTTCGGACGGCTGCTTCTCGAGACAATGCTGCACGATGCGATCGATCGACGGACTGATGTCCGCGCGCACCGCGGTCAGATCGGGCGGATGCTCGTTGAGAATCGCGCTCATCGTTTCCGCCGCCGAATCACGGCGGAACGCGCGCTTGCCGGTCAGCATCTCGTAAAGCACGGCGCCGAGCGCAAACACGTCGGAGCGCGTGTCCACCACCTGGGCGCGCACTTGTTCGGGGGACATGTAGCCGGCGGTGCCGAGCACCACACCAGGCCCCGTCCCGCCGCCGGTCGCCGTGGCTTCGAGCATTTCCGACGACTGGCGCGCCAGGCCGAAATCAAGAATCTTGATCTGGCCGTCGTTGACGATGAACACGTTCTCGGGCTTCAGATCGCGGTGGATGATGCCGCGCTCGTGCGCGGCGGCAAGGCCTCGCGCGATCTGCGCGCCGAAATCGAGCGCCTTGCGGATCGGCAATCCGCCGTTCGCCAGGCGGTCGCGCAGCGTCTCGCCTTCCAGCAGCTCCATCACCATCGCCGCGCCCTCGAATCCGTAGACCTGCGCGATGTTGAAGTGATTGAGCGAGGCAAGCGCCTTGGCTTCGCGCTCGAAGCGGGCGCGGCGATCCGGATCGTTCGCCACCGACGCGGGCAGCACCTTGATCGCCACGTCGCGGCCGAGTCGCGGGTCGGTGGCGCGATAGACCTCGCCCATGCCGCCTTCGCCAAGCTTCGCGACGATGGTGTAGCCGCCGAGGGCCTGGCCCGGCTGCAGGCTCATGGGATGAGCTTACCCGGATTCATCAGGTTGTCAGGATCGATCGCCTGCTTGATCGATCGCATCACCGCAAGCGCCTCGCCGTGTTCGGCTTGGAGATATTTCAGCTTGCCGACGCCGACGCCGTGTTCGCCGCTGCAGGTGCCGCCAAACTTCAGCGCGCGCTCGACGAGCCGTTCGCTGATGCGCGTGATGGTGTCGAACTCCCTGGGATCATCAGGGTCGAGCATGATGATCAAGTGGAAGTTGCCGTCGCCGGCGTGACCGACCAGCGGAGCGACCACGTTCGCGGCTTTCAGATCCGCCTGCGTTTCGAGAATGCACTCGGCGAGATGCGAGATCGGCACGCAGATATCCGTCGTCCACGCGCGCGCCCCCGGCCGCGACGCCACCGTCGCGTAATAGGCGTTATGCCGTGCCTGCCATAACGTGTTGCGATCCTCGAGCGAAGACGCCCACTTGAAGCCCGCCGCGCCGTGCTCGTTCGCGATCTCTTCGACGGATCGAATCTGGTCCTCGACGGCCACGTCGCTGGTGCCGTGAAATTCGAAGAACAGCGTCGGCGCGAGCGGATAGCTGGTCTTCGAGTAGGCGTTGACGACGCGCAGCTGCGCTTCGTCGATGATCTCGATCCTCGCGACCGGGATGCCGAGCTGAATCGTCTGGATGACGGTCTTCGCCGCTCCTGCCATCGATGCAAA
The DNA here is from genome assembly GCA_036374815.1 of Vicinamibacterales bacterium. Lineage (GTDB taxonomy): Bacteria > Acidobacteriota > Vicinamibacteria > Vicinamibacterales > UBA2999 > 12-FULL-67-14b. Next base: position 4,385 of record DASUSZ010000229.1, read on the forward strand.
CGGGCAGACCGCGGCGCGAACGGCTTCCGGACGGCCATACAACCGCAGCGTCAGCTCGGTGATCACGCCGAGCGTGCCCTCGGATCCGACGAACAGGCGCGTCAGGTCGTAACCGGAAGACGACTTGCGAGCGCGGCCGCCGGTCTTGATGATGCGGCCGTCGGCGAGGACGACGGTCAGACCGAGCACGTTGTCGCGCATGGTGCCGTAGCGAACGGCGGTGGTTCCCGACGCGCGCGTGGCGGCCATCCCGCCAATCGTCGCGTCGGCGCCGGGGTCGATCGGGAACATCAGCCCGGTGTTCTTCAAGTGCGCATCGAGCTTCAATCGCGTCAGCCCGGCCTCGACCGTGATGTCGAGATCTTCGGGGCTGAGGCGCAGCACGCGCGTCATGCGCGTCAGGTCGATCGAGACGCCGCCGTGAATCGCGTTGACGTGTCCTTCGAGCGAGCTGCCCATGCCGAACGGCACGATCGGCGTGCGTTGCCGCGCGCAGACCTCGACGATCGCGGCCACTTCGGCGGTCGACTGCGGGAAGACGACGAAATCCGGCAGTCCCGGCGCGTGCCACGACTCGCCATGGCTGTGGTGCTCGCGCACCGCTTCGGAGGTCGAGACGCGGTCGCCGACAATGCCACGCAGCGCTTCAATCACGATGGCTGATGATATCGCTAACGGTCGCGCTGAAGCGGGACCCTCGCGGGGATATGCTTGAAAAAAAGCATGTTCACCGCGAAGACCCTGTCATTTCTGCGCTCGCTGAAGCGCAACAACAAGCGCGAATGGTTTCATGCGCGCAAGGACCAGTATTTGATCCATTGCCGGCAGCCGGCGATGGATGTCGTGGCGAAGCTCGCCGAAGACTTCCGCGTGTTCGCGCCGGAGATGATCGCGGATCCGAAAGTGTCGCTGCTCCGTCCGTATCGCGACACCCGGTTCAGCGACGACAAAACGCCGCTCAAGACGCACGTCGGCGCCACGTTTCCGCATCGCGCGCTCGGCCGCATGAACGGCGCGTGGTTCTACTTCGAGGTGGCGCCGGGCTGGGTGTGGATGGGCGGCGGGATGTGGCGGCCGGACACTTCGCAGCTGCAACTGGTGCGCGAGCACATCGCCGCGAATCACCGGCGGCTCGACAAGATCGTCAATTCGCCGGCGTTCAAGAAGATCGGCGGCCTGCAGGGCGATCGGATGACGCGCGTGCCGCGCGGCTTCGCGAAGGATCACCCCGCAGCGGATTACCTGCAGTATCGCCAGTTGATGGGCTACCGCGAAGAAGCGGCCTCGCTGGCGACGCAGAAGGATTTCTACCGCCAGTTGCGGACCACCTTCGAGACGATTGCGCCGCTGGTGCACTTCCTCAACGAGCCGCTGATCGCATCGCTCAAGACCGAGCGCCGCGCGCACATCTTCGATGGCGACGAGCGCGTCGAGATGTTCGCCTACGACTGAATCGTCTTCGGCGCCAGGAAGTACAGCACGGCGCCGGCGATGAGCGCGGCAACACCGGAGATCAATTGCTGGCGAGACGCGCCGGCCAGGATGCCAAGCGCGACGATCGATGCGACGATCGGAATCACCGGCCCCCACGGCACGGTGAACTTCGCGGGCGCAACGACCTGCAACGGATCGGAGAAATGCGCGCCGACCTGCGCGGCGATCTCGCGATCGCGCTCGCGCAGCACCAGCGTCGAAATGCAAACGGCGAGATACATCACCAGCCGCGCGATCGCGCTGACGGCAGCCAGCGCCGCAAACGATCCGTAGAGCGCCAGCGCCAGCGCCACGCCCGCGCCGAACAAAATCGCATTCGCAGGCGTCCGGTAACCCGGATGGACGTAGCCGAACCAGCGCGGCAGATCGCCGTTTTCGGCGAGCGCGAAGATGGTGCGCGAACCGTTCAGCAGCTGCCCCATGTTGTTGCCGGTCATCGACAGCACGGCACCGATCGAAATCATCGCGGCGCCGCCGGCGCCGAGAAACACCCGCGCGCCGTCGGCAATCGGCGTCGGCGTCGCGGCCACGTCGGGCAGCAGGCCGGTCGCGACCAGCGACGCCAGCGTCATCACGAGCGACACGATGATCAGGCAGGCGATGAACGCGAACGGGACGTCCTTGCGCGGGTTCGCGGCTTCACCGGCAAGCACACCGGTCACCTCGTAGCCGCCATACGCGAAGATCAGCAGGATGGCGGCCGCGGACAACTGGTCGCGGCTGACCGCCGGCATGTTCGCGAAATGCGACGGCTCGATGAACCAGATGCCGCCGGCGATGAAAATCGCCAGCGGCAGCAGTTTGCTGATCGTCAGCGTATTCACCACCCACGAAGACGGCTTGATGCCGATCACGTTGATCCAGGTGAGCAGCAGCGTCACCGAGGTAATCGTGATCGCGCGCGGCAGGCCTTCAGCAAGCGCCGGCCAATAGAGCGCCAGCGCCAGCGTCAATCCGTTGACCACCGACGCGTGGCTGGTGACGCGCGCGAACCACATCATCCAGCCGACCTCGAAGCCGACAAACCGGCCGAAGGCGGCGCGCGCGGGAAGATATGGTCCGCCGGTGGTCTCGAAGCGGCTGCCTGCTTCTGCAAAACAGAGCGCGATCGAGATCGACAGCAAGCCGACCGCCATGAACGCCAGCGGCCCCCACGGGCCGATCTGCTCCGCTACCTGCGACGGCAGCAGGAAGATGGCGCTGCCGATCACCTGGTTGACGCCAATCGCGGTCAGGTCCCACTTGCCGAGGGCGCGCCGCAGCGCGGGCGCTTCAGACGGTCCAGCCATCGGCCTCTTTCCTGCCGCTGATGATCTCCTTGATGCGCGCCGCCAGCGTGTCGGCGGTGAACGGCTTCATCAACAGGTTGGTGACGCCGGTGGGATCGAGCCCGGCGCCGGCGCGCTCGGGATGGCCGGAGATGAACAGGATCTTGAGGCCCGGGCAAACGCGATCGGCGGCCTTCGCCAGGTCGGCGCCGTTCATGCGCGGCATCACGACGTCGGTGACGAGAACGTCGACGCGATCCTTTTCCTTGCGCAGCAGCTCCAGCGCGGCGGCGCCGTCCTCGGCCTCGATGACGGTGAAGCCGCGGCGCGTCAGCTCGGTGACGACGAGACGGCGGACGGAGCGATCGTCTTCCGCGAGGAGCACGACGCCTTCCCCTTTTACCGTCACCGCCGAATGCATCGTCGGCAGCGGCATCGGCGCCGCCGATAGATCCGCCTGCCGCGGGAAGTAGACCTTGAAGGTGGTTCCATGGTTCGGCTCGCTCTCGACGCTGATGTGCCCGCCGCTCTGCCGGACGATCGCCTGCACCATCGACAGTCCGAGGCCGGTGCCGCGGCCCAGATCCTTGGTGGTGAAGAACGGCTCGAACAGACGATCGCGCACTTCGGCGGTCATGCCGAGGCCGGTGTCGGTCACCATCACCGCTACGTGCGGGCCTGGGATGACGTCGACGTGCTCGTGGCCGAGCTCGACGTCCGCGGTCGCGATCGTGAGCGTGCCGCCGGAGGGCATCGCGTCGCGCGCGTTGACCACGAGGTTCATCATCACCTGGCCGATCTGCTGCGCGTCGGCGTTGATTGGCGACAGATCCGGCTGCAGCGACAGCTGGAGCCTGATCTCGGTGCCGATCAGGCGCCGGATCAGATCTTCCATGTGCGAGATCACCTGATTGAGGTCGACGGCGTGCGCCACGGACGCCTGGCGGCGGCTGAAGGCGAGCAGCTGCTGCGTCAGCGCCGACGCGCGATCGGCGGCGCGCCGCACTTCGACAGCCGCGGCATGCAGCTGCGAGTTGGGCGGCGCTTCCTCGATCAGCTCATCACTGTAGCCGAGCAGCACGGTGATCAAGTTGTTGAAGTCGTGGGCGATGCCGGTGGCGAGGCGGCCGACGGCTTCCATTTTCTGCGCCTGTCGCAGCTCGTTCTCCAGGCGATCGCGCTCGGTGAGGTCGCGCGCGATCGAGGTGACGCCGACGACCTGGCCGTCGCCGATCAGCACGCGCGCGTGCACGTCGACCGGCACCGGGTTGCCCTTGCGCGGCACGAACTCGGCGCGGAACGTGCGCGGGGCGCTGTCGGGGCCCTCGGTGATCAGCTCCATCACCTGCTCGAGGTAATCGGTGCCGAAGATCCAGTTCGGATCCAGCATGCGCAGCTCTTCGCGCAGGTAGCCGGTGACCTGCTCGCCGCTGCGGTTGATGGTGGTGACGCGGCCGCGGCGGTCGTGGACGATCATCAGCTCGCTCGATCGATCGAACAGATCGTCGAAGCGCGCCTTGAGCGCGGTTTCGCGGGCCAGCTGGCGGCGGATGGTTTCTTCCTGGGCGCGGCTGCGGCGATAGAGCACGGCAGCGGCGCCGGCGGATGCAGCGGCGAGCGCGGCGACGAGCCAGATCCACCAGTTGGCGA
>DASUSZ010000230.1:0-4353 GCA_036374815.1 Vicinamibacterales bacterium
CCACTCGCTCGTGCTCTGGCCGGGCAGCCACATGATCAGGTCGAGGCTCAAATTGTCGAAGCCGGCCGCGCGCGCGGCGCGCACCGCCTCGACGGCGACCCGGGATGAATGCAGGCGCCCAAGCCGGCGCAGTTCCTCGTCTCGGAAGGATTGGACACCGAAACTCAGGCGATTGGCGCCGGCGGCGCGGAACCCCTCGAGCTTTTCCGGTGTGGACGATTCCGGGTTGGCTTCAATGGTGATTTCAGAATCGGGCGCGAGGTCGAACGATTCCTGGCAGGCCTCGATGATCCGCGCGAGCTCAGACGGCTCGAGCAGCGACGGCGTGCCGCCGCCAAAAAAGATAGTGTCCGCTGTTATCGAAGGGTCGGCGGAGCGGCGGATGTCGGCGATCAGCGCATCCACGTAGCGGCGCCGCACGCCATCTTCATGAAGACCGCGATTGAAATTGCAATAGTTGCAAATCGCGGCGCAGAACGGAATGTGAATGTAGAGCCCGGCTCCCGGCTCCCGGTTCCCGGCTCCCGGATTACTTGTTCCCGGCCTTACCACCCGACCAGTTTAGTTCGTACTGGACGGTCGAGTCCTTGAGACGCGCGCGCGCCATGCCGCCGGTTTTCCCGGGCAGGCCCTTCTTGGTCTTCAACTCAGGCGTCTCCGGCATCTGGCCGGTCTTGGCCGCATTGGTGATGCGATCGACGTCGCGGATGTCGGCGCCCTGCACTTCGACCCACTCGCACATTTCCAGCAGGCGCGATCGCGAGCGGCCGCCGAGCTGCACCATGAACGAGTTCATGTCGGTGTGGTCGATGGGATCGCGCAGGTTGCTGGTGACGATCGTCGCGCGCCGCGCGTTGTAGCGCGTGTTGATGACGAGGCCGAGCGTTTCCTGCACCCACTCCGAGGTCTTTTCCACGCCGAGATCGTCGAGCACCAGCACGTCGGCTTCGAGCACCGGACGCAGGATCTCCATCTCGGTCTCATCGACCGAACGGTTGTAGGTCTCGCGCACGAGGCGCAGCAGCTCGGTGGTCTGGAAGAAGTAGCCGCGTGCGCCCTTGTCGCGAATGACCGCCTTCAACAGGCCAATCGCCAGGTGCGTCTTGCCGACGCCGGTCGGACCGTGGAAGACCAGGCCCTTCTGCTCGACCGGGAACGACTCGACGAATTTCTTGGCGAGCCGCAGCGCGTCACGCTGGGAATCGGTGTCGGGCTTGTAGGTCGTCAGCTCGGCGCGCGCGAACTTCGGCGGGATCCGCGCGTCGGCGAGATTCTTCTGCGTCACGACCGCGCGCCAGCAATCGCAGCGCGTCAATCGCTCCACGCCATCCACCGTCACGCTTTTCCAGCGTGTGCCGTGGCAAATCTCGCAGTCCATTGCTCTAAGAAACGCTGCGTTAGTTGAGATAGCCGAGCAACACGCTGTGCTGGCGAATCACGTGGAGATCGCCGGTGTCGGCCTTGCGGCGCTTGCGCGCCTTGCGAACGGTCTTGCGGCGGCCGCGATCGTGCAGATGCGCGGCAAAATCCTCCGCGTCCGCGACGGGCGGCTCCTTGATTTCCTTGCCGGCGGCCGCGGACTGCGCATACTCGAGCGCCACGCGAATCGCGTCGACAAGCCTGCCCTGCACCGCCGCCGCCATCAGCCCCGCCGTGGTCGAATCAACGGCCCGGCCGGACTCGGAGAGCAGGTGCATCATCGCCTGGCGAATCCACCACTCGGCCGAGGATTGAAAATCGGATTGCGCCGGATCGAACCGGCGCGCGGCCTCGATCAGTCCGAGATTGCCCTCGTGAATCAGGTCGAGCAGCGGCACGCCAAGCCGGCGAAAACGCTTCGCGTATCCAACCACCATGCGCAGGTTGGCCTGGACGAGTCTTCCCAACGCAACTTGATCGCCGTGATCGTGCACCAGGCGGCCGAGCTCCTGCTCGTCGTCGCGCGTCAGTGAAGGGAAGGTGGCGATTTCTCGGAGATAAGCGTGAAGCGTTTCGGATTCAGAGGCGAGAGACTCGAACTTCCTGACCACGTGCGAATCTTACCATCGGATCGCAATCACGCGCCGCGCGATTTCTTCGCAGGTTCAGAAGTTTTTGCAACGGTTGCATCGGGACCGGGATGCGAGGCGCGTACCAAATCCGTTGGCGATGCTTTCACGAGTGCAGTACCGAGACGTTGTTCCCAATCGTCGATGCCGCGCGCCAGTTCTCGCTTCACATATTCCATGAATTCGTTGACCTCGCCCTGCATCTGTTCCATTTTTCGACGCATGTTGAGGATGATCTCAACGCCGGCGAGGTTGACGCCCAAATCTCGGGTGAGTGCCAGAATTGTTTCCAGCTGCTCGAGATCTTCTTCGGAATAGAGGCGCGTGTTGCCTTCGGTGCGTGAAGGCTTGAGCAATCCTTCCCGTTCGTAGAGACGCAGCGTCTGCGGGTGGATGTTGTAGCGTTGCGAGACGGCGCTGATCATGAAGTAGGCCTTGCCCTGTCTCTTGGTCATGGCTTTTCCACCGTAGCTTTAGCGGCGGTGGACTCCCTCACACTTTCGCCGTTGATGCGGCCGAATTCACGGAGCAATTCCTTCGATCGCTCGTCGATGACCTTCGGCAGGCGCATCCGGACTTCGACGACCAGATCGCCTTTCTGCCCGGAGTTGCGCGTCGGGAAGCCGCGATCGCGCAGCCGGAAGCGCTGTCCGGACTGCGTGCCGGGCGGCACGCGCAGCCGCACGCTGCCGTCCGGCGTTTCGATGTCGATCTTGGCGCCGAGCGCGGCTTCGTGAATCGCGATCGGCACGATCATGTGCAGCTCGTCGCCTTCGCGGCGAAATACCGGATGCTCCGCAACCGACACGTCGATCAGCAGATCGCCCGGCGCGCCGCCGCGCACACCGGCGTGGCCTTTGCCGGAAATTCGCACGCGCGCGCCATCGGCCACCGCGGGCGGAATGCGCACGGTCAGCGTTTCCGATCGCGGCTCGACACCCTGGCCGTGGCAGGGCGCGCACTCTTCCTGTTTCAATCTCCCTTCCCCGCCGCACGTCGGGCAGGTCTTGGCAAACACCATGTGGCCGCGCACCGATCGCACCGCGCCAGTGCCTTCACACGACACGCAGCGCGTTTCGGCGACACGCTGGAAGCCGCTGCCGGCGCACGCGCGGCAGGTATCCTGGCGCGTGACCGTGACGGTGCGCTGCACGCCGTGCCATGCTTCTTCGAACGTCAACTGCGTGCGCGCGTGAATGTCGGCGCCATGTTCCGCGCCTTCCGTCGCGCGCTGCGCCCGCTTCGACAGCACTTCCTCGAACAACTCGCCGAACGTGGTGGTGCGTTCCGCGTGCACGCGGTGCGAGAAATCAAAACCGGCGAAGCCGAACGTTTCGGCCGCATCGGCGGCGTCGGCGGCCGACAACTGGCCGGCGTCGTAGCGCCGCCGGCGATCGGGATCCATCAATGTTTCGTAGGCGTCGAGCACCTGCCGGAAGCGGGCGGCCGCCTCGCGGTCGCCCGGGTTGATGTCCGGATGCAACCGCCGCGCAAGCCGCTTGTACGCCCGCTTGATTTCACCCGTGGGCGCGCCGCGATCGACGCCCAGGACAATGTATAGGTCCATAGCGATCAGCAATCAGCAATCAGCAACCAGCAATCAGCAATCAGCAATCGGCTATTTTTTTTCGTCTTCGACGACCTCCGCGTCGATCACGTCGCCTTCGGCCTTCGCACCGCCGTCAGCGGAACCGCCGCTGGAACCCGTGGAACCCGTGGAACCGGTGGTCCCCCCCGTGGAACCCTGCGCCTCTGCTTGTTGTTTGTACAAAGCCTCTGAGGCTTTGTGTTGCGCCTGCATCAGCGCATCCATCGCGCGGCTCATGCCCGCTGTGTCGTTGCCTTCGATGGCTTTCTTCAGATCCGCCATCGCGTTCTCGATCGCGTTCTTGTCGGCGATCGGAATCTTCTCGCCGGCGTCCTTGAGCATCCGCTCAGCGGTGTACAGCGACTGATCGGCGCGGTTGCGAATCTCGATCTCCTCGCGGCGCTTCTTGTCTTCGTCGGAATGCGACTCGGCCTCGCGCATCATGCGCTCGACCTCTTCCTTGCTGAGGCCGGACGAAGCGGTGATGGTGATCTTCTGTTCCTTCTGCGTGCCGAGGTCCTTCGCCGACACGTTGACGATGCCGTTGGCGTCGATGTCGAAGGTGACTTCGATCTGCGGCACGCCGCGCGGCGCCGGCGGCAGGCCGACCAGGTGGAAGCGGCCGAGCGTGCGGTTGTCGCGCGCCAGCGGGCGCTCGCCCTGCACCACGTGCACTTCGACGCTGGTCTGGTTGTCCGATGCCGTCGAAAACACTTC
>DASUSZ010000231.1:0-3055 GCA_036374815.1 Vicinamibacterales bacterium
AGCGTCTTCTGTCCGTAGTTCGAGCTGCCGCGCGGATTCGGATAGAACACCGCCCACCCCTTGCCGGCCCACACCTGTCCGCCCTCGAGGCCGCCGAGACGGAAGCCGTTGACGTACGCGCCCGCAGGGCCGCCGTGCGCAACCACGAGCGTTGGATAACGGCGGCCGGCCTGGAAGCCAACCGGCTTCAGCAACACGCCTTCCACTTCGACGCCGTCGCTGCTCTTCCACGTCATCACTTCCGTCTCGCCCTGCTGGATGTCGGCGAGCTGCGGGTTGGTATTGGTGAGCCGCTTGAAGTTCGCAAACGATGGGTCGGTGACGTAGATCTCCGCCGCCGCATTCGGCGCGTCCATCGTCACCGCGATGGTCTTGCCGTCCTTGCTGATCGAGGTGCCGTTGATGGTGCGCTTCTGCGACAGCTGCGTGTAGGTGCCGGTCGTGATGTCGTAGGCAAACGCCTCGTTGTACGCGCGCTTGCCGGTGACGAACATCACGCGCGTGCCTTCGTTGGTCCAGATCGGGTTGCCGGCATCGCTGTCGAAGGCCGGCGTCAGCGTGTCCTTGATCGTCTTTGCCTTGACGTCGTAGAGCATCAGGCGCTGCTGCATCACCACGCCGTGCGCGGTGCCGTCCGGCAGCGGCGAGGTCGTATTCGGCTCGCCGACCCACGCGATGGTGCGGCCGTCCTGCGACCAGCGCGGCGATCCGTCGTTGCCCCAGTTCGTCGACAGCTTCTCGATCGCCTTGGTCGAGACGTCCGCGAGATACACGTCGCGGCGGTTGTCGCGCAACATCGGCGTCGTGGCGGCGCCGAACACGAACTGCTTGCCGTCGGGCGACCACGACGGCGCGCCCTGCACGGTCCACTGCGTGCCTTCGGTGATGCGCGTCGACTGCTTCGTGTTGACGTCCACGACCCACGCATGCGCGTAGCGGAAATCGCCCTCGAACACGCGCTCGTCGTCTCGCTTCTTGATGTTGGCTTCTTCCTCGGTGCTGCGCGGATCGGTCGCAACGAACGCGATCTTCGATGCGTCCGGCGCCCACGAGTACGAGCTGATGCTTTCCTTGGCGTCGGTGAGCTTCCACGCCTCGCCGCCGTCGGTGGCCATCAAGTAGATCTGCGCCTTGGGCTCGGCACCGCCGCCTGCCCCGAGCGAAGCCGAGGGGCGCGCCGACACGAAGCTGATGAACTTGCCGTCGGGAGAGAACTGCGGCTGGCTGTCGCCCTTGTCGCCGAAGGTGATCTGCCGCGCCGGCGAGCTGCCGTCGGTGGCCACCTTCCAGATGTGCGTGCGCGCTTCTTTGCGGTCTTGCTCGTCGACCCACTGGCGCACGCCGTAGATCACCCATTTGCCGTCGGGTGAAATCGTCGCGCCCTGGATCGCCTTGACGTTCAACACATCATCGAACGTGGCGGGCCGGGTCTGTGCCGAAACTGCAGTGGCGACGAGCGTGAGAGCGATGACGAGGTAGCGCATGGCGCCGAAGTATACTGAAAGTTCCGCGATGGATCTGACCCTTCCGCTGGACTATTCCGCAATCGAACGGATTCTTCCGCACCGGTATCCGTTTCTCCTCGTGGACAAGATCACGGAATTCGAGCCCGATCAGCGGATCGTGGGCGTGAAAAACGTTGCAGCGAACGAACCCTATCTGTCGCGGCCCGCGAACGGACGTCCGTCGTTACCTCCAACCATCCTGACTGAAGCTGTGGCTCAGGTAGGAGCGATCCTCATTCTGGCGAAGCCGGAGAACAAGGATCAGCTGATCTTCTTCCGCGGCATGGAGCGCGTGCGATTCCGCGCGCCCGTGCATCCCGGTGATGTGGTGATCGTCGAAGCCACCGTGAAGCGCCTGCGCAGCCGCATGGGTGTCCTGGGCGGACGCGCCACCGTCAACGGCCGCGTCGTCATCAACGGCACGATGACGTTCGCGCTTGGGTCAGAGTAGAGGCGGGGACTTCAGTCCCGCCTGCGCATGAATAAGCTTCCGAAACTCTCCGCCCTCACCGAGGCCGATCAAGGCTGGGGCTACTTTCTCTGCACCTACAAGGAGATTCGCGCGGGCCGGAGCGGATCCGAATTCGTGTTCCTCTCGCTGCAGGATGCGTCCGCGCAGATCGTCGCGAAGGTGCTGGCCGACGTCGAGCGCTACAAGAACGAATTCGAGGCCGGCGAGTTCGTGCGCGTCGAGGGACACGGCAGTCTTTACAACGGGCAAATGCAGCTGGTGCTGACGTCGATTCGCCGCGTCAATCCCGATCAGGATCGCCGCGAAGGCTTCCGCGAGGAGGATGCGATCCTCAGCGCGCCGCGGCCGATCGACGAGATGTGGTCGGAGCTGCAATCGCATCTCGGCGGCGTGAAGAACAACCACATCCGCGTGCTGCTGAATCGCATTGTCGCCGATCATGAGCAGCAGCTGCGCGTCTGGCCGGCGGCGCAGCAGATCCATCATGCGTATCGCGGCGGATTCCTGGAGCACATCACCAAGATGGCGGAGGTCGGCCGCCTCGTCGCGCGCGCGTACGGCGCGGATGAGGATCTGGTGCTGGCCGGCGTCGTGCTGCACGACATCGGCAAGCTGCAGGAGCTCGCCTACGAAGGCGGGCAGGGCAGCTACACGCGCGACGGCAATCTCGTCGGCCACATCGCGCTCGGCTTGATGCTGGTGCGTGAAGCGTGCAACGGCATTTCCGGATTCCCGGCCGAACTGCGCGCGCAGGTCGAACACCTGATCGCCTCGCATCACGGCGTCCACGAGTACGGATCGCCGGTGGAGCCGAAGACCATCGAAGCGTTCATCCTTGCATCGATCGACGAGCTCGATGCGAAGCTGAATCAGGTCAGAAAAGCGATCGCCGAGGATCCCAGTGACGAAGAATTCACGGCATGGAACAGGCGACTCGGCCGAGTGCTGTTCAAGGGTTGATCGTATTTAGCAAGAAGATCCGGTGAGGGTCCGCCTTTAGGCGGACCGCCGTTCACGCGAGTTTGCGTCCTTTCGTTTCCGGTATCCCCAGCCACAACACCGCCGCGATGATGAATGC
>DASUSZ010000232.1:0-55667 GCA_036374815.1 Vicinamibacterales bacterium
GCGGATTGTCGTGGGAAGAGGCCGTCGGCGTTGCGCTCGAAGCGGGCAAGGTGACAAACGATCTGACGATCATCGTGCCGCGCATCAACGAGAACGTGCTGACGGTAGTGGTGCCCCCCGCCGATGCGACGATCACCCAGATGGCGGTGTCGGTGCTGCGCGAAGCGCCGCTGGCGGTGCGCCAGCTCGATCTCGATGCGGAAGGCATCGGCACGCTGAAGGGCGTGGTGCCGGGCCGCTACTTCGTCGCGGCACGCGCGGCCTCGCGCGACAAGCAGTGGGCCGGATTCGAAGTCGTCGACTTCATCGAAGACAGCTACGAGGCGCGGCTGCAGTTGCTGCCGACCGGCAGCATCGCCGGCAAGATCGTCGGTGAAAAAGGCGAGGTGCCGCCGTTCGAAGGGGTGATCGCCGGGGCGTCGTGGATCTACGACGGCGCCGAGGTCAATCCTCTCAACGTCGACGAAGCGCCCGTCGCGGCGGATGGATCGTTCCGCATCGACAATCTGTTCGGCACGCGCAGCCTGCGCCTGCGCGCGCTCGGGCTCGAGTGGGAGGTTGCGGCGGTACGGCAGGGCCGCACCGACGTCACCGCCGCCGGCATCATCGTGGCGCCGGACGCGACCACCGAAGCCACCATCGTCGTGCGGCGGCGGTAGGCAACGTATGATGAGAAGACCCGATGCCTTCTCCGCTCCGCATCGCCTTTCTTGGCTGCGGCTTCATCACGCGCGTGCACAGCCGCAACCTGCGGCGCTTCCGCAGCCAGATTGTCTGCGGCTACGCCAGCCGCGATAAGGCGAAGGCCGCGGCGTTCTGCGGCGAGTTCCGCGGCACCGGCAGTTACTCGGATTACGCGGACGCGATCGACGATCCCAATGTCGATGCGGTCGTGATCGCGGTGCCGCCGAAGTTTCATCTCAACCTGACGCTGCAGGCGCTCTCGGCCGGCAAGCACGTGCTCGTCGAGAAGCCCGCCTTTCCAACCACCGGCGACTACGAGACGGTGCGCGATGCCCGCGATCGCGCGAAACGCGTGGTGCTGGTCGGCGAGAACGATCATTACAAGCCGCTCGCCGTCAAGCTGCGGCAGCTGCTGGCCGCCGGCGTGATCGGCGAGATGGTGTTCGGCCATTTCAGCAGCATCGTCAGGCGATTGAAATCCGAAGAGGACTGGCGCAACGACGAAGCGATGGCCGGCGGTGACGCGTTTTTCGAGGAAGGGATCCACTGGCTGCATCTGGCCGCCAGCCTTGGTCCGAAGATCACCTCGATCAAGGGCTTCCGACCGGCGGCGTCGACGGCAGGGCCCGACAAACGGGTCAAGAGCATGCTGGTGTCGTTCGGCTACGACAACGGCGCGGTCGGGTCGCTGTATTACTCGCGCGAGATCCCGTCGATGCTGAAGGGGCTGCGGCTGTCGAAGCTGATGGGCCGCAAGGGCGTCATCACGTTCGAATCGAACGGCGTCGTCATGCTGGTGCGCGGCCAGGGCCTGCCGCGCATCATGTTTCCCGGCTTCCGTGACATTCGCGGTTACCAGGCGATGTACCAGGATTTCCGCGAATCGATCGCAACCGGCCGCGCTCCGGAAATGAGCCTCGAGCGCGCCATCGAAGATCAGTTGTTGATGGATCAGATCTACGCGTCGCTGTGAACACCTTCGATATCGTAATTATTGGGAGCGGCGCGGGTGGCGGCACGATCGCGCGCGAGCTCGCTTCAACGGGCGCCAGGATCCTGATCGCCGAGCGCGGCGACTTCATTCCGCAGGAAGATCACAACTGGAACCCCGCGGCGGTCTGGAAGGAGCTTCGCTACCGCACCTCCGAGACGTGGCTCGACGAAGCGGGGCGATCGTTTCGTCCCTACACGCACTACTGCGTCGGCGGCAACACCAAGTTCTGGGGCACGGTGATGTACCGGCTGCGTCCGCGGGACTTCGAGGAGATGCAGCACGCCGACGGCGTGTCGCCGGCGTGGCCGATCGACTACGACACGCTGGCGCCGTATTACGATCGCGCGGAAGCCATCTACGAAGTGCATGGCGAAGCCGGTGTCGATCCCACAGAGGGTCCCCGCAAGCCGTACCCGTTCCCGCCCGTGCCGCATTCGAGAGTGGTCGGCTCGATCGCCGAGCAGCTGAAAGCGCAGGGGCTGCACCCGTCCCCGCTGCCGCTTGGTCTTCGCGAGAATTGCGTCTTCTGCAATACCTGCAATTCCTTCCCGTGCAAGATTCACGCGAAGAGCGATGCGGATGTCTGCGCGGTGCGGCCAGCCACCGCAACCGGCAACGTCACGTTGTGGGTGAACGCGACCGCGCGCAAGCTCGTGACCGACAGCAGCGGCTCGAAGATCGAAGCCGTTGAGATCGAACGCGGCGGCACCGTCGAGATAGTATCTGCGCCGCTCGTGATCGTGTCCTGCGGCGCGGTGAATTCCGCCGCCCTGCTGCTGCGGTCCGCAAACAGCAAACACCCCAGGGGTCTCGCCAATTCATCGGGCCTGGTCGGCAAGCGTTATATGGCGCACCTGGCGACGATGATGCAGGGGTTTCATCCCTTCAGGAAAAACGCGACGGTGTTTCAGAAGACCGTGGCGATCAACGACTTCTACTTCAAAGGCCGCCGCGTCAACTACCCGCTCGGCGCGATTCAATCACAAGGCCGCACGCACGGGGTGATGGCGCAGATCGCGCAGAAGGACTTCGTCGCGGCATACGGCCGCCATTTCGCGCGCATTCCCGACGTGCCGGTGTGGGCGTTCGACGCCTGGGTCGCGCGTGGTGTCGACTGGCTGGCGATGACCGAAGACCTGCCGGCTGTCGAGAACAAGGTTACGGTCGAATCAAACGGTCAGATTCGACTGCACTACAAACCCAATAACCTCGTCGCGCATCAGGAACTCGTCAACGAGACCAAGCGCATCCTCGGCGAGCTCGGCTTCTGGATCGTGATGACGCACTCGCACAAGGCGAAGAACACCACGCATCAGTGCGGCACGCTGGTGTTCGGCACCGATCCGGCTGAATCGGTCCTCGACCCGTACTGCCGCGCCCACGACATCGACAACCTCTTCGTCGTCGATGCCTCGTTCTTTCCGTCTTCCGCGGCGGTGAATCCCGGGCTGACGATCGTCGCGCAGGCAATCCGCGTCGCCGATCACATCAAGCGCGCCCACGGATAGAAGATCCACAGATTGAACACAGATTCACACAGACCGAACGACCCGCATCGGCCTTCGGCTACTTCTCGACGAGATCGATCGCGCAGCCGAGTTCGAGCGCGAAACGGCCGCGGCCGACGGGCACGAGCCGGATATCTTCCGCCTTCTCATCGAGCCGCCGCCGCAGCAGCAACAGTCGAGTCTCGAGGTTGTCCTTGAAATCGGGCAGGCCGAGCGACTTGTCGAGGCGCAGCTCGCGGTTGGTGAATTCGGCGCGGCCTTCGCGCTTGTGCGTCTGCAGCAGCTTCCACAGGATGCGCGCCGGCAGCGAGCGAATCAGGTAGTCGCCGTCGAGCATCACGACCTCTTCGCGCGGGTAGTAGGCGATCTCGCGCCGGACCTTGCCGTTCTTCTTCATCGGCGCCGAGGCCGCCGCGGCTGGCGCGGGTTTGTGCGCCGGCTCCTCGCTGGCCTCTTTCAACTGCATGTTCTGGATCGCAATCGCGAGCGACGCGCCCAGCATCTCGATCGTGTTCTTGTCTTCCTCGTGAAATCGGTATGGCGTCTCGCTCTCGATGCACAGCACGCCGATCAATTCGCCGCGGACGACGAGCGGCACGCCAAGCTGGCTGGACGGATTCTCGAGGCCGGGCAGCTTGACGCTCTCCTGCGGCCGCCAGCCGCGTTCGAACGCGCGCTTGCGCGCGGCCGCGGCGTAGAGCATGCCGCGGACGAGGCCCGAGATGCGGATCGGCTGCTGTGCCTCGGCGACAACCCCGATCACTCCTTCGCCGAACTGCACTTCGGATCCGACTCCGCGTTCGGGATAGCCGCGGCTCGCGATCGTAATCAACGTGTTCGGCTTCTCGCCCGCGATCGCGATCATCGAGTGGCTGAAGCCGAAAAATTCCTTGATGCCCGACAGGATCGACTCGAGCAGCTCGTCGAGGTTGTTCGCCGCGGTCATCCGCGTCGACAGCTCCTGCAGCGCCTTCATCGTGAACACCGGATCGAGATGGCGCCGGCCCTTCGGGCTCCAGCGCTCCTTGCGTCCCGGCTCCTCAGGCACGAGGTCCACCGACTCAACCTGGTAGATGTCCGCGGCCTTGAGCTTGAAGATGCCCTTCAGCCCAACGTACGACGCGATCGCCTCGATGCGCAGGAACATGCGATCGAAGATCGGCCCCGACGTTTCCGATCGCTCGAACTTGAGCCGCATCATGTAGCCCTGGTTCGTGTCCGGATCGATCACGCGGATCATCGCGTACGGATTCTCGGCAACGTTGCGCCGGCTCTTGTTGAAGAACTGGAACGACAACGCGACGTGCGTCGGATCGACGTAATCCACGTGGCTCAGGAACGCCGCGTTCGGGGTGCCGTCCTTCGAGCACGTGAAGAACATCGACGGCAGGATGCCCTGGAAGCACGCCGTCATCTGCTCGAGGCCAAGGCTCATGCCAGCACCGCTCCGGCTTCCGGCCCCGGCGTCTGGCTGAAGACCGCGGTGACGCGGATCGTGACCGCCACGCACGGCCACATCAGCCACGTGCTGGTCGACGTCAACGGCGCAAGGCCGATCAGATCGAGTTCCTTCAAGAGCGATTGCCATTGACCGAGCACGAACGATTCTTCCGACGGATCGGCGTCGCGCATCGCGATGAACTCGCCCTTCACCTGCACGGCGCGATCGTCGGTGGGCCGGGTCAACGACACCGCGGCCTGGCCGTTGCTCCTCAGATCGTCAAAGACGTCCGCGTTGGCAGCCTTCGGAAGGTAGGCGACAAGATGCCGGCCCTGCTCCTCCACCCGAACGGCCGTGACGCGGCACCCGTTTGGCCGCATCGCCTCGTTCCGGGTTCCGATGTGGATGGCGAGGCCGCATTCCAGAAATTCTGTGAGCGATTGATCGAGCATTTTTTCGAGGAAACAGGCCGATTATAGCTGTTTAGGATTCTTTTAAGAATCGTTAGCAAACCTCCAGCAAAGGCTTAGGGTTCGGTAAGAAAGTCAATCGCGTCTCATTGGGCGTGGAGATGAGAACGATGAGATTGACGAACATTGTCTGGGGCGCCGCGGTCATCACCGCCGCCATCATCCTGACCGCAGTTCTTTCAACCGCCAGCGTGAAGGCCGACGGTGTCGGTGACGCCGGGCCGCAAACCAAGGCGGGAAAGACTGCCCAAATCGCGCGTGGCAAGTACCTGGTCGACATCATGGGCTGCCACGATTGCCATACCCCGATGAAGCTCGGGCCGAACGGGCCCGAGTGGGACATGACCCGCGCGTTGAGCGGGCATCCTGAAGATGCTCCGTCGCTGCCGCCCGCGAACCTGCCGGCCGGCTACATGGCGGCGATCGGCGGCACCTTCACCTCGTTCAGCGGGCCGTGGGGCACGAGCTTCACGAAGAACCTCACGCCCGACAAGGAAACCGGTCTCGGTGACTGGACGGTCGAGGAATTCATCGCGACCATGCAGACCGGGCGCGAGCGCGGCAAGGGCCGGCCGGTGCTGCCGCCGATGCCGGTGCAGAACCTCAAGGCGCTGAGCGACAGCGATATCCGCGCGCTGTTCGCCTACCTGCAGTCGCTGCCGGCGATCAAGAACCGCACGCCGCAGCCGGTGGAACCCGGCAACAGTCAACAGTAATCAGTCGGCAGTCAACAGTCGCAGTCTGGCAGTCACGGGAGTCAGGCAGTCATGAAATACCTCGCAACGACGATCGCGGTTGGGATGTTCGCGGCCATCGTCAGGGCTTCCGCGGCATCCGAGGCAGGAGGAGCGGCGCCGGTGGCGCCGCGCCTCCTGACGCAAACCGGCCTTTACGCCAACGCCGCGACGCTGAAGATCGATTCGCGCAACCGGACGTTCTCGCCGCAGTATCCGCTATGGAGCGACGGTGCGACGAAGCGGCGCTGGGTGCGCCTGCCGGAAGGATCGATGATCAACGTCGCCGACCTGGCCAACTGGGAGCTGCCGGTCGGGACGAAGTTCTGGAAGGAGTTTTCGTTCAACGGCCGCAAGGTCGAGACGCGATTCCTGTGGCAGGTGAAGAAGAATCACTGGGTGTTCGCGTCCTACGCGTGGAATGACGCGCAGACCGACGCGGTGCTCGCATCCGAAAGCGGCGTCTCGAACATCGCTGAAGTCGAGAACGGCAAGCGTCACAGCATTCCGTCGGTGTCCGAATGCCGCGCGTGCCACGACTCGAAGCGTACGGAGATTCTCGGCTTCACCGCGTTGCAGTTGTCCGACGATCGCGACCCGAACGCGCTGCACGCCGAGCCGCTGACGAGCGACATGGTGACGTTGAAGACGTTGATCGATGCGAACCTGCTGACGCCGGCCCGGCCGGAGCTGGTGAAGAACCCGCCGCGAATCGAGGCGGGCTCGCCGGTAACCCGGGCCGCGCTTGGTTACCTGTCGACCAACTGCGGCAACTGCCACAACAGCAACAGCACGATCGCGTCGCTCGGGCTCGACTTGAAGCACGACGTCACCCGCAACGGTGAATGCACGCCGGCGCTGGCAACGACGGTTGGCAAGCGAGGGCACTGGATCGTGCCCGAGGCGCAGGACGCTTCGCGCATCATCAACCCGGGCCAGCCGGAGTCGAGCGCGCTGGTGCGCCGCATGAAATCACGCCGCCCGATCTCGCAGATGCCGCCGATCGGCACCGTCGTCACGGATCGTCAGGCCGTCGACTTGATTACGTCGTGGGTGCAGAGCAACCCGGAAGAATGGCAGCAGATGGTGGCGCGCTGCGCGGCATAGCAATGACCGCGTGATAGGCAACGGCAATGAGCGAAGACGACACAGTGTTTCGCATTTCAGTCGATATCGATGCGCCGCCCGAGCGCGTCTACGAAGTGATGACGGACACCGCGCGCTGGCATGAATGGACGCCGAGCGTGACCAGCATCACCCGGCTCGACTCCGGTCCGTTCGTGGTCGGCAGCCGTGCGATGATCCGCCAGCCGAAATTTCCACCGGCGCTGTGGACCGTCACGGCGATCGACGGCAAGCGCGGCTTCACGTGGATGAATCGCGCGCCCGGCATCAAGGTGACGGCGCACCACTCGATTGCTACGGTTGGCAGAGTGACCCGCGCGACGTTGTCGTTGCGGTATGAGGGCCTGCTCGGCGGCCTGCTCGCCCGCATGACGCGGGCGATCACCAACCGCTATCTGCAGATGGAAGCTACCGGGCTCAAGAAGCGATCGGAGAATCCGTACTTCCGGCACGTACCCGGACACGGCGGCACAGACGCAGCAACAGTCCGCGCGCGCGCATAAAGCCATCGGGTGTATGCTCCCGGCCGAGGAGCCGCACCATGTTCCAGCTCAAGAGTGCTCGCGCACTAGTCCTCTTCTCCGCCGCCGTGATCTCCGGCGCCGCCGTCGTCGCGTCCCAACAACAACAACAACAAGCCGCTGAGGCACCGGCGTCGGCGCGCCCGTTTTATTCGCGTCCTGCCGTCGCGGCCCTCAATGGCGTGGTCACGTCCGGTCACCCCATCGCGTCTTCAGCCGGATTGCAGATCCTGCTGAAGGGCGGCAACGCCTTTGATGCGGCGGTTGCCGTCGGCGCGATGGCGGGACTCGGCGAGCCCGAGATGAACGGCATCGGCGGCAACGGATTCATGACGATCTTCGACAAGAAGAGCGGAAAGGTGCATTCGGTGTCGATGGCCGGCGCCGCGCCACGCGCGCTGAAACCCGCCGAAATGACGCCTGAGACGTTGAACGCGGGCATGAAGGCCGGCATCGTCCCCGGCAATCTCGGCGGCTACCTCATGCTGCTCGATCGCCTTGGGACGATGAGCCTGGCGGAAGTATTTGCTCCCGCGATCGAATACGCCGAGAAGGGGTACCCGATCGACATGATGCTGGCGCAGTCGATCGATCGCGGCAGGAACAACCTCGGCAAATACCCGACGACTGCTGCGATTTTTCTGCCAAACGGGCAGCCGCTCAAGGCCGGCCAGCTGCTGAAGAATCCTGATTACGCCGCGACGCTCCGCAAGCTGGTCGAGGCCGAGCGAGAGGCGCTTGCGAGCAAGCGCACGCGATCGCAATCGATCACTGCAGCCTTCAACCGGTTCTACCAGGGCGACATCGCGCAGGAGTTCGAGCGCTTCTTCAAGGAGAACGGCGGTCTGCTCACGGCCGCGGATCTCGCGGCCTATCAGCCGCAGTGGACCGAGCCGCTGAAGACGACGTACCGAGGCTACGAGGTTTACAGCAATCCGTCGACATCGCGCGGCGGTTTCGAAGTGTTGATGCAGGCAAACCTCGTCGAGCGCTTCGACCTCACGTCATTCGGATCCGGATCACCGCAAGCGACACACGCGATGATCGAAGCGATCAAGGTGGCAAAGACCGACATTTATCGCTACGTCGCCGATCCGAAGTTTCACGTGATTCCGACGGCCGGCATGCTGTCGAAGCAGTACGCCGCGGCTCGCAGCCGCATGATCGACATGTCGAAGGCGGGCCCGTATCCCGAACCCGGCGCCCCGGAAGGCCGGCCGAACACTTCGGCGCCACCGGGCGAAAAGGCATTCCCCGAAAGCTACGACGGCGAACAGCACACGACGAGCTTCTCGATCGTCGACAAGTTCGGCAACGCCATCGGTGTGACGCCGACGCTCGGCGGCCTCTTCGGTAACAACGTCGTCGTCGGGAACACGGGCTTGCTGCTGAACAACGGCATGCGTCTCGGCTCCACGTCGCCGTATCCCGATAACGTGAATTACGTCGGGGCCGGCAAGATCCCAATCCTCAACAACTCTCCGGTCGTGGTACTGAAAGACGGCAAGCTCGCTTTCGTCTTCGGTACACCGGGCGGCGAGACGATCGGTCAGACCGAGTTCCAGATGCTGGTCAACCTGCTCGACTTCAACCTGCCGGTGCAGCAGGCGATCGAAGCGCCGCGATTCTCGCTCGATGCGGAGCCGAATTTCTACAAACCCGGCGCGGAGATCCAGGTGTCGATCGAAAGCCGAATGCCGCAGACGACGATCGACGTGTTAAAGGCGATGGGACACAAGGTTCGCGTGCTGCCCGGGTGGGGAAGTATCGGCCACATGCAGACGATCAAGATCGACCTGGCGACCGGCGCGATCACCGCGGGCGGCGATCCCCGCCGCACCGGCTACGCCATGGGATACTGAGCCGCCGCCACAGAGACATGGAGACGCCTCTGTGTCTCTGTGGCAACGTTCACTTCACTCCGGTAAGAACGAACTTCTGCGCCCGGAAACCCGCTTCTCGTTTTTGACCCGTGGCCGGGTCGACCACCTCGGGGCCCTGCGCTTCGCCGACGTAGATATTTCCTGACGGATCGACCGACAGGTTATGCGGCCGCCCGAGTTGGCCGACGCCGACGCCAGGACCGCCGAACTCACTCACCACTTCGAGATCGCTGCGCCTCAGCACGTTGATCACGTGCGAGCCGCCATCGGCGCTGTAGATGTAGGTCTGCGGCGCGTCGTGCGAGAAGCCGAGCGAGAAGGTTGCTTCGTTGCCGCACGGCCGCTTCGGCGTCCACGACGCCTTCTCCTGCACCCCGCATCGTGGCCGCAGGATCTTCTCGCGCACGAACTCGCCGTTCTGGCGGAACACCTGGATGCGGTTGTTGGCGCGGTCGGCCACGTAGATAAATCCGTCGCGCGAGCCGATGATGCCGTGCGGCACGCGCAGTTGCTGCGGCGGCTCGGCCGGCACTTGTTCGGACCCTGTGGAACCCGTAGACCCTGTGGAACCCGTGGAACCCATGGAACCGGACGGCGGATCGACAGGTGGCCGCCCGTACGCTCCCCAATGCCGCAGGTACTTCCCCGTCGCGCCGTCGAAGACGATGACGCGGCGATTGCCGTAGCCGTCGGCAACGAACACCTCATTGTCGGCGGGATCGACCCAGACCTCCGACGGCCGCCCCATCAACGAAGTGTCGTTGCTGCCGCCAGTCTTGTCGAACTGGCCGATCACGAGCGCCACCTGGCCGGTGCGCGTGAACTTGACGGTCAGGTTGCTCTCGCGCGCGTTGGTCCACACAAAGCCGTTGTGATCCACGAACAGCCCGTGAATCGTGTTCCACTTGCCGTCCGGCCCGCGCGCGTCCCACGACTGCACCATCTTCCCTTGCGCGTCCCATTCCGAAATGCGCCCGCGGCTCGAGGTCCAGACATGGCCCTTCGAGTCGGCGAAGATGCCGATCACCTGTCCCCACGTGAACCCGTCGGGCAGCACCGGCCACTTCGGATCCGCGGTGAACTGCGGCACACCCTTCAACGCCGCTGCCTGCTCACTGCCGTCGTAAGTGGAAGGAAGAACAAGCAGCACACTAAGCGCGAAAATGGTGAGTCTCATGAATGATCTCTAGTAAAAAGATTTTCTCTGTGCCTCTGTGTCTCTGTGGCGGTTTATCCAGCGAAAGGTATCATGCAACCGTGACTTCGGAATCGCGCCGCCCCGCCGTAACGATACTGGTTATCGGCGGCATCGCCGGCGCGGCCTTGATTCTCGCCTTGCAGGCCTTTCGCGAGCCGCTGCGAGAATGGCTGATCGAGAACCCCGCGCAAACCGCCTCGCGCGCCACGCTGCTGATCGCAGCGGCCGGGTCGCTGCTGGTCATTCCGCTGCTCGCGTTCGCGGCGTATGCATTCAGAAAAGCGGCGCAGCTGGAAGCGCGGCAGGCGCGCGGGCTCAGGACCCTGGCCGCAATGCTGGCGATTGGCGCGTTACTCCTCACGGGCATTTTGTGGCGGCTCACCATCGTGCTGACGCGATGAGTCGAAAATTATTTCGAGTACCTATGAAAGCACGATCGTTCAGCCACGTCGGCATTACCGTCAGGAACTTCAACGAGTTCGTGCGCTTCTACTGGGACGTATTCGGCTGCCCGCTCGTCGGCGTGTCCGATTCACCGACCGAGCGCGTGCGCGGCTTCTTTGGCGTCGATGCTCCCGCACCCGCTTGCAAGATCGGTTGGATTCGCGTCCCCGGCGGCGCGGTGCTCGAGATCTTCGAGTTCCAGCCGCAGCAGCCGTTCGTGCAGGGGCCGTGGAACCGCGTCGGCATGACGCACTTCAGCCTCAACGTCAAAGGCATTCACAAGTGGCACGCCTACTTGAAGGGCAAGGGCGTGACGATCGTGTCCGATCCGATGCAGTCGCCGAACGGCGGCCAGTGGTTCTTCTTCATCAGGGACTGCGACGGCAACCTGATCGAGATCATGGATCTCGGAAAGTTGTATTACGTCTTGAAGTGGCTTGGTCCGCTCGGCGGATGGCTGGCTCGCCGCGGCTACGTGCAGGACTATCGCAAGTACTACGTTCCGCCTGACGGCGGAGCGGCGCCGGACAAATCTTAGACGGAGGGCATTCTCGACGTCGGCGCTTGATCCGGAGGCGGCACGTAGAGGAACTGGAACGAGAGATTCGAGATCAGGCAATAAGCGATGAACCAGTAGAAGCCGGGATGCAGTTTGGCATCCAGGTTGTCGATCGCATTGCCGGCCATGAATGCGATGAAGATGCCGACCGCGAACACATCGGCCATCGCCCATTTGCTGACCGAGCGCACGAACAAATACAACCGGTGCTTCGTCACCGGATTTTTCACCCACAGGATCACGCCGAGCAGCGCCGCCTTGATGAACGGCACGATCACGCTGAACAGCAGCACCAGTCCGGCGACGAAGTAGTTCTTCGATTCATACAGCCGCTGGATCGCGCGCAGAATGCTCTGCGTTTCCTCGTAGAGCGGCTTCTTCAGCAGCGGGATGGACGCCGTGATCGTCAGCGCATCGCTGCGCAGGCCGGGAACGATGAGGACCATCGAGACGATGGTCAGGCCGACCGCGATCCAGTTGCGCGTGCTCATCGGCGCAATCTAGCAGGCAAGCAGGCCAACAGGCAAACAGGCGGACCGCCGTTATCGCCGCGATCGATACGCCTTCGACTGCGCCTCGACCAGGTCCAGCAGGTTGCCCATCGCCAGGTTGACGTCGATCAGGTGCAGGCCCCACATCGCGATCGGCTTTGCCAGGCCGAGATCGCCGGTGATGTCGTCGACGCGCGGATCTGCCGGATCGCCGTGCACGGTGATCTCGAGATAGGTCGAGAACTCGTTGCTCTTGCACTCCGCGGTCAGCAGGCCGGGCACGCTCACGAACGGCGTGTCGATGGCCTTGTCGGCGGCCCACGGCTTCGGCTGGCCGCCCCCCATCGCGATCAAACGCCCGCCGGTCGACAAATAAGCTTTGATCGGTGCGCTGCCGGCGCCGAGCGTTGCGGGATTGGTGCACGAACCGGTCTTCGCGGGATCGGTGCTGCGGCCGAACAGCGTGTTGGCGGGCGGCGGCACGGTCGAACGAAATGCCGAGTAATTCACCACGCACCCGAGCTGCCCGGCCTTGCGGCAAAGCGGGATCTGCCTGAACTGCGCGCCGGCGTCCTGCCCTTTCGGCGTCAGGAACGTAGCGCCGAGGATGTACGCGCCCACCAGTTGTTTCTGCGCCGGCTTGCCGTCGATCTCGCTGGCAATCAGCCCCTGCAGGATGAAGGCGCCCTGCGAGTGGCCGATCAGCACCACGCCGCGGCCCTGGTTGTCGTTCTTCAAATAGTGATGCCACGCGTCACGCACATCGTCGTACTGGACGCCGCTGGTGAAGAGCGTGAGCGGATCGGCCCCGCTGGCGAGCGCCGCCTGCAGGCCGCGCAGCGTGATCTGGCGGTAGATCGGCGCAAACACCCGGCACTTCGATGCGAAGCGGGCGAACTGCTGGAGGATGACGTTCTTCTCTGCCGGATCGGCGGTCATGTCGCTGTTGGGCGCCGCGTCGGTGGAGACGGTTGGATAGACGTAGAAGCAATCGATCGGCGCCTTCGGGTCGGCAGTGAACGCTTCTCGAGTCAGCGTCCCATCCGCGGCAACAATCGTCGTCGTCAGATCGACGTCGCAGGCATCGCCTTTGCGGCCGGGCCGGCACAGCCACGACGCTTCATCGTTGTAGTCGTTTGGTTTGACTTCGACGGCAGCGGGCTGCGGCGGCGCGGGCGCCTGCGCGGCCAGATCGATCGTTCCCGCGATGAAGCCCGCCGCAATTACACAGAACAGCAACCGTTTCATGGCGCCTCCGGCGCGCATCTTACCCCGTAATGCTAGACTCCGCGGTATGAAGGCTGTTGCGTTGT
Organism: Vicinamibacterales bacterium; assembly: GCA_036374815.1. Taxonomy (GTDB): domain Bacteria; phylum Acidobacteriota; class Vicinamibacteria; order Vicinamibacterales; family UBA2999; genus 12-FULL-67-14b. Next base: position 13,366 of record DASUSZ010000232.1, read on the forward strand.
CGATTGCGCTGGCTGCCTCGTTGACGCAGGCGGCATCGACCGATCGGCCGCCGACGCGGAACGTCGGGTCGATGAGTGATTTGATGGTGAAGATCATCTATCCGGCATCGGACGCGCTCTTCTACATCGAATCGCGCACGCCGAAGACGGACGCCGAATGGACCGCGCTCGAAGGCCAGGCGTTGATGCTCGCCGAATCCGCCAACCTGTTGATGCTGCCGGGACGCGCCCGCGATCAAAAGCAGTGGATGGCCGATTCCAAGTTGATGCTCGACGCCGGCGCCGCCGCGGTGAAGGCTGCCAAGGCAAAGAACGTCGAGGCGATCGTGGCGTTGAGCGATCAGTTGTACGAATCCTGCACGACGTGCCATAAGCATTACAGGCCGGGATATGGGCAGAAGCCTCAGCCGCTTCGGTAGCGCGATCGCCGCCGCGGTGCTTGCGCTGCTGACGCTCGGCCTGCCGGCGGCCTTCGCGCAACAGCAGCCGATCGTGCTGTTCACCTCGAAAGAGCAGATCCCGCTGAAGGCATACGCCGAGTTCATGCGCTCCGGGGTGCTGCAGATCGTGTCCGGTTCGATCCGCGACATTCCAACCGTCAGCGATTTCAGTCATTTCCGTTGCGGCCTGACGGGATGGGCGCCAAAGGGCGTGATGGTCGCGTCGGAGGAGCTCTTCAAATCGGAAACCGCCGAACGGCGATTGTTGCCGGTGTTCCTGAAACCGGTTGCGGTTTCGACGGTCAGCGTGCGCGTTGCGGATCTGGAAACACCTGAGCGCATCGCGGAGCTGCTGCGCGCGGTGAAGGCGCCCGAGGGCGGCGAGCGCGCGTACTTCTTCCTGATCCTGTCGTCGGGCGACATGACCCGCTACTACCCGTTCAGGATCGCCGTGCCACGTTGACCGCGCGCCTGACCCGCCGCCACGACGCGGTCAGCGTTGTCGCGCTCAACACCATGCCGCCGATGCTGAGCACGATCACCACGGCGTCCCACAGCGGCCGTTGGTAATAGAGGAATGGAAAGTCGAGGCTGTGGAAGCCGTGATACAGCCAGCGATTGATCCGCGTGAGCCGCTCCTCCTTGCGAGCGATTGAACCGCGTCGCGGATCGAAATACAGCCACGTCTTCTGCGCATCGGCGTAGCGCACGCGCAACACCGGCAGGCTCAAATTGCGATCGCGGTCGTAATAGTAGGCGTCGTAGTCATCGAGCCAGCTGACACCGTCGATCGGCACACCGTCCATCGCCGCGGTCGCCGCGCCGACGATCAGGTCCGGGGCCAGCTGATCGCGCGCGCCGAATTGCGGCTCGTCGAACGACACGATGCCGTTTCGCGCCGTGGCGTAGTAGCGGCCGCGAAAGCGCACGATGTCGACTTCGTTCGGCAGCGCCGGCGCGAACGCGCCGACCACGCGGCGCAGCTGCTCGACCGGCAAGTCGGTGATCGCGATGCGGCCGCCGGCCACCCGGTCGCGCTGCTCGCGTGTCGGCGCCGTGCCGGGATGCCAGTCCCACGGATCCATCGACAACAACCCGCTGAAGATCCACGTCGCCGCGAAAATGCCGAAGATCAGGCCGGCGTAATGATGCCAGCGCATCCAGCCGGCGTAAGGCGACCATTGACGATGATCGCGAAGGCGATAGCCGCGGATCGGTGCGATTCGCCACAGGCCCCAGGCGATGCCGACGAGGCACATCACCGTGCCCGCGACCGATAGCCAGACAACCGTCTGGCTCCACAAGGCGGCGTTGCGCCTGAACGGCGTGAAGTACAGCCAGTGCAGCACGGCGCCGGCCCATCCCCAGAATCGGCCCGACGCCGTGGTCTTCAACACCACTTCGCCGCCGTTCTCGGTTACGTACAGGCGCGTGCCGGCCGGATCCTCGACGGCGATGCGATGCATCGGCATGCGTCCGCGCACGCCGAACGACCATTGATCGGCATCCTCCAGCCTGGCGTCGTAACGAACGTCGTGGAGGTTGCCGGAAAAATGTCTGGCGATTCTCAGGGCCTGATGGTCGTCGACGACCGGGACTGGATCACCGGTATCGGCGAACGAGTAATCGATCCGCCCCTGCGACGTGATTCTGTAGATCGGACGGCCTTCGAGCGTGCTGATGGCCAGCCTGTTGATGTCGCCGTCTGCCGGCGGTGGCAGCGCGCGGATCGATGCGGGATTGATCGCCGCGAGCCGCGACAGCCGCTCGCCTTCGCCCAGCGCCGGCATGCGCGCGTACATCATCACGATGCCCGACACGAACCAGAGGACGAACAGCGCGCCGCCCAGGATGCCGAGCCAGCGATGCGTGTAGACGAGAACGCGCGCGGTGCGATGTCCGCTCACTTACTCGGCGCTCTTGTACCACAAGTATTTCTTTAAACTTTAAACTTTAAACTTTAAACTGCCGAAGGCCATGTGGACGCTGCAGTCCGTTGATCCCGCCGATGCGGGCCTGACATTTCGATTACTACCCGGCAGCTTGAAGACCATGGGGCGCGCGCCGCGCGCCGATTTCGTAGTCGATGCGGCGCTGGTGTCGCGCGTGCATTGCCGGTTCACGCTGAACGCCACCAACGAGCTCGAGATCGAGGATCTCGGCAGCACCAACGGCACTTTCCTGAACGGCAGGAAGGTGATGAAGGCGACGCTCAACGACGGCGACAAGCTCACCATCGGCCGCGTTCAGTTCGTCGTCAATTCCGAGATGAACGATCCCGGCGGCAACCCGCGCACAACGTGGTCGGTGTAGACGGCGGTCTTTAGACCCCCCTACCAGCCAGATATTCGAGGACGAACGGATTGCTCCTCTTCTCGCGCCCGATCGTCGTCTCGGGTCCGTGGCCTGAATACACAATCGAGTCGTCCGGGAACGCGAACAGCGTTTGCGTGATCGCGCGCAGCAGCGTGTCGTAATTGCCGCCGGGCAAGTCCGTCCTCCCGATCGATCCCGCGAACAGCGTGTCGCCGACGAACAAGCGCGGCGCCGACGGGTCGCCGTTCCTGGCAATGGCGAGGCACACGCCGCCGGGACAATGCCCCGGCGTGTGGACCACGCGCACCCGGTAATTGCCGAACGCAATGGGACCTTCGCCCTCGTAAAACACGTCGACGGGCGGCGGCTGTTCGACGGTCAAGCCGAACATCATGCCGGTCCGCACCGCGTTGTCATAGAGAAACAGATCATCACGATGCAAATAGATCGGCGAGCCGAGCGCGCGCTTGGCTTCGGCGACGCCGCTCACGTGATCGACGTGCGCATGCGTCAACAGAATGTGGGTCACATCCAGCTGCTCGGAGTTGATGAACGCCAGCAGCTGCTCGACCTCGTCGCCGGGATCGATGAACACCGCCTTGCGCGTGTCTTCGCAGCCGACGACGTAGCCATTCTTGAAGAACGGCCCGACGGCCGCAGTTTCCAGGATCATTCGCGCCTCGCTCTACTAAGATACCCGCATGCCGCCGACGGTGCTTGACGTCTATGAGGCGCGCCGCCGGCTCGGCGAGCGCCTGCCGAAGACGCCGCTGCTGCCGTCGCCGTGGTTGTCGTCGATCGCCGACGGGCACGTGTTCCTGAAGATCGAATCCGTCAACCTGACCGGCTCGTTCAAGGTGCGCGGCGCCCTCAACGCGGCGCTGCGGCTGAGCGAGGGCATCGACACTGCGTTGCCGACGATTGTCACCGCCTCCGCCGGCAACCACGGCCGCGCGTTGGCGCTGGCCGCTGAAGAGCTGGGCCTGACCTGCGTGGTGTTCACGCCGGTCAACGCTCCCGAGGCCAAGACGAACGCGATTCGCCGCCACGGCGCCATCCTGCATGCGGATTGCGCGGATTACGACGTCGCGGAACGGGAAGCGCGCGAATTCGCCGAGCAAGAAGGCGCCATCTACATTTCGCCGTACAACCACGAGGACGTCATCGCCGGCGCCGGCACGATCGGACTCGAGCTGGTTGAAGCGATGTCGAATCTCGACGCCGTGGTCATCCCGCTCGGCGGCGGCGGGCTTGCCAGCGGCATGGGCCTCGCGATCAAGGCGGCGTCGCCGCAAACCACGATCATCGGCGTCGAGGTCGAAGCGTCTTCGCCATTCACGTTGAGCCTCGAAGCCGGCCGCATCACGACCATCACGCCACGCCCTTCCCTCGCCGACGGATTGGTCGGCAATCTCGAGCCCGACTCGATGACGTTCCCGCTGGTCAAGCAGGTCGTCGACTACGTCGTTACGGTGAGCGAAGACGATCTGGCGCGCGCGATGAAGGGACTCGCGACCGAGGAGCGGCTGATCGTCGAAGGCGCCGGCGCCGCCGCGACCGCCGCGATCCTTGCCGGCAAGGCCTCCGCCTCGGGCCAGCGCGTGGCCGCGATGGTCACCGGTGGTAACGTCGATCTGCCGAAGTGGCTATTTACGATCAGCTGAACGCGTCCGGATTCTTGTGAGCGGCCGGCTTCAGCCGGACCGCTTCGGCTTCGCCGGCCGTATCTCGATGCGGCTCGGCAAGCTACGTGGCGGATGATTGAGCAGATCGACAATCGCGTGCGCCACGTCTTCCGGCAGCAGCTTCCAGTCCGCTCCCGCGCCCGGCTGGCGATTGTTGAAGCCCGTCGCCACCGATCCCGGCAGCACCGTCGTGACGCGAATGTTGTCTTCGCGCAGCTCCTGCATCAACGCGTCGCTGAACGCATTCACGCCGGCCTTCGATGCAACGTAGGCAGCGCCGCCCGGGAAAGGTCCGGTCGATGACAGGCTGGAGATGTTGACGATCCAGCCGGCGCCGCGAGCGCGGAGATGCGGAATCACTGCCTTGCTGCAGTTGAAGACGCCGGTGAGGTTGATGCCGATGATCCGGTCCCATTCGTCGTTCGACATTTCCGCAACCGGCGCGCCCACCCCCACGCCGGCGCTGTTGATCAGCACGTCGATGCCTCCGAACCGTTGAACGACCGTCTCAACGGCGCGCTGCACCGAGGAGGCGTCGCGCACATCGCAGACGATGCCGACGGCGGTCCCGCTTGCGGCGAGCGAATGCTCCGCCTTGACGATGCCGTCCGACGTGGTGCCGGTGAAGGCCACCTTGTCGCCAGCGGCCATCAGTGCCTTCGCAATGGCAAAACCAATTCCGCGGGTGCCACCGGTAATCAAAACTACGCGCGACATACGTTTTCCCCAAGGTCCCAAGCCACGAGCGGCGAGTCCCTAATAGAATAGTCGCGTGTCCACGGCAGTTATCGTCGGCGCGGGCGATATCGGCGGCGCGCTGGCGCGCCAGCTCGCGGCGGCCGACGTCGTCAATCGCATCGTCATCGTTGACGATCTCGCGAACGTTGCCGCCGGGAAAGCGCTCGATGTGGCGCAGTCGGCGCCGGTGGATGGTTATCACACCGCGATGTCGGGCACTGCCGATCTCGCCGCGGTGGTTGGCGCCGTGGCCGTGATCGTGGCCGACGTGGCTGCGAATCCGGTCACCGAGTGGAAAGACGAACCCGGGCTGGCGCTGATCAAACGTATTGCGGGCCTCAACCAGCGCGCGCCGATCATCTGCGCCGGCGCCGCGCAATCGAGCCTGGTGGAACGCGGCGTCAACGAAGCGGGCATCCCGCGCGTGCGCCTGTTCGGCTCCGCGCCGGAAGCGCTACGCGCCGCGGTGACCGCAATCGTCGCCCTCGAGGCAAACGCCGCGCCGGGGGATATTTCGCTGTCGGTGCTCGGACGCGCGCCGCAGCAGATCATCGTGCCGTGGGACGAGACGGCCATTGCCGGCCGGCGCGCCACCGAAGTCCTGAGCGCCGCGCAACTGGCGCGGCTCGACGCGCGCATTGCGCGATTGTGGCCGCCCGGACCCTACGCGCTCGCCAGTGCCGCAACACGCGTCATCCGGACGGCGCTGACGCGCGCGCCGCGCGTCCACGCGGCAATGGTCGCCGTCAATCGCGAGGAAGGATCGCCGGGCCGTTCGGCGATGATGCCGGTCACCCTGGCGCCCACGGGCATTGCCGCGCTGGTGGCGCCGTCACTGTCGGCGCGCGATCGGGTTCGCTTCGAAACGACTATGCGGGCCTAGTCCGGGAGCCGGGAACCGGGAACCGGGGGCGTTAAATTGCAGCCGGAGCTGCTGCGTCTGGTACGCGCTCGAACACGCGCGCGAAATGCCCGACGAAACGATCTTCTACTTCTTCCATCGCGACCGCGCGGCCAAGCTTCGATTGCAGCGACGTCACGCCCTTGTCGGCGATGCCGCACGGCACGATCAGGTTGAAGAAATCGACGTCGGTGGTGACGTTGAACGCGAAGCCGTGGCTCGTGATCCAGCGCGAGATTCGCACGCCGATCGCCCCGATCTTCTCATCGCCAAGCCAGGCGCCGCTGAATCCCTTGACGCGATCGGCCGCGAGGCCGTAGTCCGCGCACACGCGAATCATCACCTCTTCCAGATCGCGCACGTACTTGTGCACGTCGCGCCGATCCGGATTGAGGTCGAGGATGGGATAACCAACCAGCTGGCCGGGACCGTGGTACGTCACGTCGCCGCCGCGCCCCGTTTCGAACACGTCGACGCCCAGCGACGCCAACCGCTCCGGCGATGCGAGGATGTGCGAACGGCCGTCTTTCTTGACGCCCACCGTCAGCACGTGCGGGTGTTGCAGCAGCAGGAGGGTGTCGGGAATGCGATCGGCCTTGCGCTCCTCGACGAGTCGGCGCTGCAGCTCGAGTCCGTCCGCGTAGGGAACGAGCCCGAGCCGCCGCACGTGGAGAGAGGTCATTACACCTGCGATGGATCGAAGCTCTCGATGCCCTTCTTCACATCGGCCATGAACTGATCGGCGACCGCGCCGTCGACCAGGCGGTGGTCGTAGCCGAGCGTCAGGTAGCCCATCGTCCGAATCGCGATGGCATCGTCAATCACGACCGCGCGCTTCTCGATCGTGCCGACGCCGAGAATCGCGACCTGCGGCTGGTTGATGATCGGAAGGCCGAACTGCGCGCCGAAGTTGCCGGGGTTGGTGATCGTGAACGTGCCGCCGTGCACTTCATCCGGATTCAGCTTCTTGGCACGCGCGCGATCGGCCACGTCCTGGATTGCCTTTGACAATCCGAGCGTGTTCTTTTCGCCGGCGCCCTTCACGACCGGCACGATCAGCCCGTTGTCGAGCGCCACCGCGATGCCGAGATTGATGTCGTGGTGATAGACCACGTTGTCGCCGTCGATCGAGGCGTTGATCGTCTTGTGGCGGCGCAGCGCGTCGACGATGACCTTGGCGATGAACGAGGTGTAGGTCAGCTTCGCGCCGAGGCGCTCGTATTCGTCCTTCTTCGCCTTGCGAATCTGATCGGCCTTCGAATAGTTGACTTCGAAAACCGAATAGACGTGCGCGGAGGTGCGCTTGCTGAGCACCATGTGCTCGGCGATCTTCTTGCGCATGACCGACATTGGGACGGTCTCCGCGCCGGCGCCCTTGACCACAGGCACGGGCGTGGACCGCGTCAGCGCCCCATCCTGAGCGAGCGATCCGCCCGCAGCGCGGCCGGATGGCGACTCGGAGGACGGCGACTCGATGAAGCCGAGGATGTCCTGCTTCGTCACCCGCCCGCCGATGCCCGATCCCTGGATCTGCGCGATGTCGACGTTGTGTTCCTTCGCAATCCTTCTGACGAGCGGCGAGCTCTTGTGCCGCTCGGACGCAGTTGCATCAGGGGCATCCTGTGCGGCGGCTGCGCGCGGTGCGACGGGTGCAGCTTTCGCCGTGGGCCCGGGATTCGTCGTCGAGGGCGATGCCGGCGAATCAACGGTCGCGCCGGGGGTGCCGTCAGCCTGGGCCGATTGCTTCCCGTTGCCACTCGCAGCACGCGATGCACTCGCCGCACCCGATGCGCTCGACGCACCGGACGCCGCCGCACTCGGTTTCTCTCCCGCCGCGCCGATCGTGGCGACGACGCTGTTGACCGGAACGGTTTCGCCTTCCTTGACCGAGATGGCCGTCAACACGCCGGCCGCGGGCGATGGAATTTCAGCGTCGACTTTGTCGGTGGAAATTTCGAACAGCGGCTCGTCACGATCGACCGTGTCGCCGACCTTCTTGATCCATCGGACGATCGTGCCCTCGGCAATCGACTCGCCCATCTGCGGCATCACTACGGGAGTAGACATAACAACCTTCGCTTCATCGGGCTCGCGGGCTACGGGCTGGCGGGAAAAACTTTATTGACTGATTTGTTCCCGTAAGCCCGTAGACCGTCAAGCCCGTAAGACCTCACATGTGAATCGCGGCCCCATGCGCAGCATGGGCGGCTTCACCCACGGCTTCCGACATCGTCGGGTGAGCGTGGATCGTCTTGAGCAACTCTTCGACCGTCACTTCCATCCGCAGCGCCATCACCGCTTCGGCGATCAGCTCCGTCGCGCGCGGGCCGATGATGTGCACGCCGAGAATCTCGTCGTATTTCTTCTCCGCGACGATCCTGACGAAGCCGTCGACCTCGCCCGCCATGCGGGCGCGGGCCAGCGCGCGGAACGGAAAGCTGCCGACCCGCACGTCATGACCTTGCGCCTTGGCCTGCGCTTCCGTCAAGCCGACACTGCCGATCTCCGGCTCGGTGTAGGTGCAGCGCGGCACGTGGTCGTAGTTGATCGGCTGCACGTGGTGACCGGCAATGCGCTCGGCGAGCACGATGCCTTCCATCGACGACACGTGGGCGAGCTGATAGTGCGGGCCGCCCATCGTGATCACGTCGCCGATCGCGGAAATGCCCGGCACGCTGGTCCTGAACATCTGATCGACCACGATGTAACCGCGATCCATCTTGATGCCAAGCTTCTCGGCGCCAAGTCCTTCGGTGACCGGACCGCGGCCGGTGGCCACCAGCAGCAGCTCGAAATTCAGCTGCTGCGATTTCTGATCGCCGCCTTGCACCTCGATGTCGACGCCCTTGGCGCCGGCCTTCGCGGAGGTGACCTTCGATCCGGTCATGACCTTGATGCCGCGCTTCTTGAACGTCCGCTCGAGCTCCGCCGACACCGCTTCGTCTTCGCCCGGCACCAGGCGCGGCAGCAGCTCGATGACCGTGACCTCGCTGCCGTAGCTCTTGAAGATCGACGCGAACTCGACGCCGACGGCGCCGCTGCCCATGATCGCGATCGACTTCGGCACGGCGGGCAGATGAATCGCCTCGTCGCTGAAGATGATCTTCTTGCGATCGACGTCGATGCCGGGCACGCTGCGCGGCGCCGATCCGGTTGCGACGATGATCTCTTTCTTCGCGGTCAGCGACTGTTTGCCGCCGTCGTTGAGCGTGACCTCGGCGTTCAGCCCGCCGGTTAGTTGCGCGGTGCCCTTGATCCAGTCGATCTTGTTCTTCTTGAACAGCATCTCGATGCCGCCGGTCAGCCCGGCGATCATCTTGTCCTTGCGCGCGTGCACCGCCGGCATGTCGATCGAGACGCTGGCGCCGTCGATGCCGGTCAGCCCCCACTCCTTCGCCGACTGCGCAACCTTGAGCGCGTGCGCGTGCTCGAGCAGCGCCTTGGTGGGAATGCAGCCCCAGATCAGGCAGGTGCCGCCGAGCGCTTTCTGTTTCTCGACCACCGCGACCTTGAGGCCCAGCTGCGCGGCGCGAATCGCCGCGACATACCCGCCCGTGCCCGCACCGATAACTATGACGTCGTACTCGTTAGCCACAATCTCTCACTCTGTCACGTTTTCTTAATCGACGACAAGGGGACGAAGGTCTGCTGGGGCGCGGCGGCCCTGGGCGCGGGCGGATCGACCTTCGCCTTTAGCTCGCCGTACTCGGACTTGAGCTGCCAGTACATGTGCGTGACTTCGGCAAGACGGCGCGCCGTGTGCCTCGCGATCGCAAGGGCCATCAGGGCGAAGACCAGCGCCGCAATCGCGATAATCCAGAGGACGGTCATATTCCGAGAACCCAAATCCGAGATCCGAAATCGAATCTATACTGCTCCCCAATGGCTTCGCGCCGCAAGACGGTCCTGGTGATCGACGCGAACGACGAGGCGCGCGAGCGCCTGTCGCAGACGCTGCGCCGCGACTATCGCGTCATTCGCGCGGCGTCGGCCGAAGCCGGCCTGGCGCTGATGGACAAGGAGGACGTCGACGTGCTGGTCGCCGACGTCAGGCAGCCGGGGCTCGGCGGCATCGACCTGCTGCAGATCGTCCGCGAGAATTTTCCGCTCGTCGAGATCATCATGACGTCCGCGGCGGCCGACGTCGACGGCGCGGTGCGCGCGATCAAGCTGGGCGCGTATCACTTCCTGACCAAGGATGCCGATCCCGACGTGCTGCGCGAGCTGGTGCGTCATGCCGGCGAGCGCCAGGACCTGCATCGCCACGTGTTGACGCTGCAGGACGCCGCGGGCGATGCCGGCGGGCGCGAGTTCATCACCGGGCCGAGCACCGCGTTACGGGACGTGCTCGAGACCGTGCACAAGGTCGCCAAGCTTTCAGCGACCGTGCTGATCCTCGGCGAGAGCGGCACCGGCAAGGAGCTGCTGGCGCGGCTGCTGCACCGCGAATCGGCGAATCCCGACGCCGCCTTCATCGCGGTGAACGTCGCGGCGATTCCGCGCGAGCTCGTCGAGAGCACGCTGTTCGGCCACGAAAAAGGATCGTTCACCGGCGCGCTGCAGCAGCGCATCGGCAAGTTCGAGCTGGCCAACGGCGGCACGCTGTTCCTCGACGAGATCGGCGATCTCAAGCTGGACCTGCAGGCCAAACTGCTGCGCGCGATCCAGGAAGGCGAAGTCGAGCGCGTCGGCGGGTCGCGCCCGATCCGCACGCAGTTCCGGCTGATCGCGGCAACCAACATCGACCTCGAGCGCGCGGTGAAGGAAGGGTCGTTCCGCGAGGACCTCTACTACCGCATCAACGTCATCCCGGTGCGGCTGCCGCCGCTGCGCGAGCGCATCGAGGATCTGCCGGTGCTCGCCGACTTCTTCATCAAGCGCTACAGCGGCCGCTTCCACAAGGACGTCCGCGGCATCGCCGAGTCGACGCTGACCATGCTGTCGCACTACTGGTGGCCGGGCAACATCCGCGAGCTCGAAAACCTGATCGAGCGGCTGGTCGCGGTGGTCGATCACGAGTACATCACCGACGAGGACCTGCCGTTCGAGTTTCACGTGGTGGAGCTGGACCGCGCCAAGTCGGACACCAGCCTGCTGGATCGCGCGATGGGGACGTTCGAGCGGAATTTCCTGGTGCGCGCGCTCGAGCGGAACGCCTGGAACGTCACGCAGACCGCGCGTTACCTGGGCGTGCCGCTCAGCACGTTGAAATTCAAGATGGAGCGGCTCGAAATCCGCGAGCTCGCCCGCAAGATCAAAAAATAAGAATTACGCGGTCGTCTTCTTCGGCAGCACCGCGTCCTTCAGCTGCTTGACGATGCGCGCCTTGACCACCGTCTTGGCGGCGATCGGAATCGGCTGCCCGGTGGCGGGGTTGCGTCCGGTGCGCGCGTTGGTCTTCTTCAACACCAGCTTGACCATGCCGGGAATCACGAACTCTCCCGTGCGCTTCAGTTCCTTCTCACAGAGCGCGGCGAGCTCGTCGAAGAATTCGCGAGACTGCGTGCGCTTCATGTCGAAGCGCTCCGCGAAGTGCGAAAACAATTCCGACTTGCCCATCTTCCGGGCGTCTTCCATCGTGTCCCCCAAGTGCCCGCCGAGCGGGCAGAAGCGACGCTGCTGAGCGGCGCGAAGTCTTCGCTGAGTAAAGCGGAGCGTATGCTAACCCCGGCCTATGGGGCTGTCAATCGCGCCTGAAAACAGTGTTCCTCAATAAGCACTGCATGGTTTTGCCATAGACTGATCAACCATGGCCACCACGACGATCGAGACCTTCCCGAACCCGCGTCCCGAACGCGAGTTCGAGATCGCGATCGACTGTCCCGAGTTCACCTCGATGTGCCCGAAGACCGGCCTCCCCGACTTCGGCGTCATCCGCATCCGCTACGTGCCGGACGCGCGCTGCATCGAGCTCAAGTCCCTCAAATACTATCTGCTCGAGTTCCGGAACAAGGGGATTTTCTACGAGTCGGTCACCAACCAGATCCTGGACGACCTGGTGGCGGCGTGCGCGCCGCGCCGCATGACCGTGGTCGGCGATTTCACCGCCCGCGGCGGCATAACGACGAAGGTGACAGCCGAATACGGTCAACCGTCCGGAGTCCGCAGTCAATAGTCGGAGTCGGGCAGTCGGGCAGTCCGGCAGTCATGGACGAGAACGAGGATCCCATAGTCGTTCCGATCGAGGATTCGATCGACCTGCACAGCTTCGCGCCGCGCGATGTGATCTCGGTCGTGGACGAGTATCTGCGCGCGGCGCGCGAGGCGGGGTTCGCCGACGTCAGGCTGATTCACGGACGCGGCAAGGGCGTGCAGCGCGCCGACATCCAGCGGCTGCTCCGCGATCATCCGCTGGTCGAGCGCTACTGGGACGCGCCCGAGTCGCACCTCGGCGCGACGCTAGTCCGCCTGCGCCGTGACGCGGACGCCTGAACGATACCGGCTCAATTCGGGGAACCCGGCGATCGATCGCGCGATCGCCTCGAGCTGGCCGTTGATCTCGGAGGCGCGCAGCGCCGATACCGGCACGCCGGAATTCACCGCCGACGCCACCGTGCGGTAATCGCTGTTGACGCTGAACGAGATGTTGAAGCCGAGCACGCGCTCGATCTGGCCGGTCGACAGCACGCCGAATTCGGACGCGCGGTTCAAGATGATTTGCAGCCGCTCGCGCGGCACGCCGGCGGTCTTGACCGCGTCGATCAGCCGCTGCAGGTTGCGCAGGCACGGCACGTCGGGGTTGGCCACCATCAGGATCGCGTCCGACAACTGCAGCGCGCCGGCCGCCGGCATGGTCAGCGCGGTGCCGACGTCGAGGATGACGTAGTCGTAAATCGCGTTGAGCGCGCGGATGGTGTGCTCGACCGCGTCGGCCTCGCGCGGCGCCGGCCGGCCAAAGTCGTCGCCGGCCGCCAGCACGTGCAGGCCGCACTCGTGCTCGACGGCGTAGCGCGACAGCATCATCGGATCGATCCACGCCAGCTTGTCGAGCGCGGTCAGCAGCGAGTGGCGCGGCCGCAAGCCGAGAAACAGCGCCACGTCGCCAGGTCCGTTTTTCAAGTCAACGATCACCGTCGAACGTCCGGTGATCCGCCGAAGGTCCGCGGCGCCATTCACGGCCATCGTGGTCGTGCCGGTGCCGCCTTTGGTTCCAAGGTAAGAAACGATCATGCGGACGGCGAAGGCAACCCGTGTGCCATTGCGGGAAACGCGTCGTGCCTAGGAGAAACGCGCAACACGGCGCACCTCCAATCGTCCCGGCTTTCAGATCCGTAACGGACCTGACACGGATTGTCGGTTGACTGGACCTCGGCGCCAGCGCCAATTTTTGGCAGTGTCCAGCTAACTCGATGCAACAGGCCCAGTTGCCGCTGGCCCGGACGGGTGACAATTCGCGGCACGTCGCTTGCTCTATCCAGGGTGCTCCGTGCTCCTGGGGAAAGCTTATGGCCACATCGAATAACCGATCGCTCGCACGTCCGGCCAAGGACGAGTGGGGTGTGTATGACCCGCAGCAGGCGGGACTCGCCGCGCTCTTCCAGCGACTCGACACGACGAAGGACCCGCATGTCACGACGCCGGCCAGCCGGTTGTCAATGCGTCCGGCCGCGGCGCCGGCCGCGCCGGCCTCGATCCCGACCCGGCCGCCGCTGCGCGATTCGAACAAGTAGATCTCCTCGTTCCTCAACGTCCCTGCTCGGGCGCCCTCACCAGGGGGCGCCCATTTTTTTTGCGCCGCGCCGCCGCCAACGCTTTTTGACAGGTCTCCGTCATATAGATATGTTTCATACCTATATGGCACCAACGGACATCTCGACGAAGTCCCTGCAGAAAGGCAGCGCGGAATTCCTGCTGCTGTCGATCCTCGACGGTCCCGATCGGCATGGGTATGAGCTGGCGCAGATTATCGAGACGCGGTCGGGCGGCCGATTGAGCTTCAAGGCCGCAACGCTCTATCCGCTTTTGTACAAGCTCGAAAAACAGGGTTGGGTGTCGGGACGGTGGGTTGAAAAGGCCGGCGAGCGGCGGCGGCGCTTCTACCGCTTGACGGCGAGCGGCCGCAAGGTGCTTGGCGCGCGGCGCCGGGTGTGGCGCGAGTTCGTCGACGCGCTCGAACAGGTGGCGAAGATCCGGCACGCCTGAAATTTCCAGGGCCGCAGATGACGCAGAAGCACTCGATCGATTGGCGGCAACACGTTCGGACGAAGCTGCCGGCGCTGGCAACGGCGGCCGAGCGCGAAATCGAGATCGTCGATGAGCTCGCGCTTCAGCTCGAGGCCACCTACGAACGCGAGCGCCGTCGCGGCGCCTCGCACCTGGAGGCGATGGCCGCGGCCGACGCCGAAGTGCCGGACTGGCCGGCCTTCGCGCGAACCGTCCGCACCATCGAGCGGCCCTACGTTCCACCACCGGTGGCAGGCGCCGGCCCGGGAGGCTTCATGACCGGTTTCATGCAGGACATTCGCTACGCGGTGCGCGCGCTTGGCCGCGCCCCCGGCTTCGCCGCCGTGTCGATCGTCACGCTGGCGCTCGGCATTGCCGCGACCACGATCGTCTATGCCATCGTCGACGGCATCCTGCTGCGGCCGCTGCCGATCGCGGAGCCCGAGCGCGTGATGCTCGCGCGTGAGACGTCGCCGGCCGGCACCGAGTTCGGTCTGTCGTGGCCGAACTTCCTCGACTGGTCGGCGCGGCAGACGTCGTTCGAAACGTTCGCCGGCTGGCGCGGCCTGACCGCGAACCTGACGGGGATCGAGCGGCCCCGCCGCCTCAACGTGCGACAGGTCACGTGGAATCTGCTGTCAGCGCTGGGGGTGAACGTTGCCGTGGGCCGCGACTTCACGGCCGGCGACGACAAGTGGGGCGTGGAGCGGACGGCGATCGTCAGCCACGCGTTCTGGCAGCGCGAGCTTGGCGGAACCCCGGATGCGATCGGCCGCCGCATCATGCTCGACGAAGCGCCGGTCACCGTGATTGGCGTGCTTCCGGCCGGCTTCACCGTCGCCCGCGAAGAAGACATCTTCCTGCCGCTTGGAACTTATCTCGATCCAAACAATCCCGCGATCATGCTGCGCGGCAATCACTCGAACCTGGCCGCCATCGCTCGTCTCCGCAACGGGGTCTCTGTCGAAGCGGCGACCGCGGAAATGAAGAGCATTGCCCGGCAACTCGAGCAGGAGCATCCCGAAACCAACAGCGGCAACGGCGCGACCGTGAAGCCGCTGTTCGAAACGCTCGTCAGCACCGCGCGGCCCATGCTCTACGTCTTGCTCGGCGCCGTTGCGACGATGCTGCTGATCGCCTGCGTCAACCTGGCCAACCTGATGCTGGCACGCGCCGCCGGCCGCACACAGGAAATGGCCGTGCGCCGCTCGCTCGGCGCCGCGCGATGGCGCATCGCGAGGCAGATGCTGACAGAAAGCCTGATGCTGGCGATCGCCGGCGGCATTGCCGGCGTCGGGCTCGCGTACACCGGCTTCGGCGCGATCGTCGCGCTGCTGCCGGCCAATCAACCACGCATCCACCTCATTTCGGTCGACTGGCGCGTGCTCGTCGCCGCAGCAACCGTATCGATCGCCACCGGCGTCCTGTTTGGATTGGTGCCGGCCATCCAGGCCGCGACCGGGCGATCGATGACGCTGCTGCGGAGCGCCCGCGTCACCGGCACGGGGCACGGCGGCGTCGGCACGCGGCGCACGCTGATGCTGGCCGAGGTCGCGCTGGCGCTGGTGCTCGTGACCGGCGCCGGATTGATGCTCCGGACGATGGGCCATCTTGCGGCGATCGACACCGGCGTCACGCGCGAACAGCTCGTCACCGCGCAATTCAATCTTCCGGCCCGTTACGACCAGACCAGGCGGCTGGTGTTCCTCGATCAATCGCTGGAACGGCTCCGCGCGATTCCAGGCGTCAGCAATGCGGCGTTCACTCTCTCGATCCCCGTCGCGGGGTCGAATTGGAATTCGATCTTCATCATCGAAGGCCAGCCGGTCCCTGAACGCAGCAAGCTGCCGAGCTCGGCGTGGATCCCGGTCAGCCCCGAGTATTTCGACACGATGGGCATGCGGCTGCTCGAGGGCAGGCTGTTCGACAGCCGCGACCGGACCGGCGCGCATAACGTGGTGATCGTGAATGAAACTTTCGCGCGGCGGTTTTTCGGCAGCAACAGTCCGATCGGCACGCGCGTCAAGCAGGGATGGCCGGAGGACTCGGGGCCGTATACGCCCTGGCGCGAGATCGTCGGCGTCGTCAACGACGTGCGCATGAACAGCCTGCAAGGCGATCCCACGCTGCAGGCGTATCTGCCGGTCCGTCAAATGGGCCAGCGCTCCGGGGCCTTCGTCGTGCGCGCGTCAACAGCGGCCGCGATGCTCGGGCGATCGATTGAAGGCGCGGTGCAGGAGATCGATCCGAACCTGCCCTTGTTCAACGTGCAGACGATGGATCAAATCATCGAGGCGGCCATCGGCAACGAGCGATTGACGATGGTCCTGTTGATGGGCTTTGCGTCGCTGGCGTTGTTGATGGCGGCGATCGGCGTGTTCGGCGTCACCGCCTACTCGGTGTCGCAGCGCACGCACGAGCTCGGCATCCGCATGGCGCTCGGCGCCAATCGCGGCAGCGTGCTGGCGCTGGTGCTGCGGCAGGAAATGGGCGCCTGCCTGGCCGGCATCGCGATCGGCGTGGTTGGCGCGTTCTTCCTGTCCTCGCTGCTCGAATCGCTCCTTTACGGGGTCACCGCGCGCGACGCGGCCACGCTGTCGATCGCCGCGGTGGTGCTGCTGATGGTCACCATCTTTGCGTGCGTGATTCCGGCGCATCGCGCGACGCGGGTCGATCCGGTGACGGCCCTGCGGCTCGAATAGCGCAGAAAATGCCACGAGGATGGCCGCACCGCATCGCGATATCTGCGTCGTCCAACGCGGCTCGATCGCCGAACGCGCCTGATTCTCGTCGTCTTCGAGCGGCGGCCGCCTTGCTTCAAGTGCGGCCATGCCAACTCCGTACGATCATGGCGCGCTACTCGACGTGCGCGACGAGCAGTGGCGGCTCGCGCGCGCGCAACGGTTCGATCGCTGCACGATCCTGACGCTCGACGGCCGCGATCGATCGAACAGCGGCGCCCGGCTCCGCGTCATCGATCCCTTTGATCGTCCCCGGCCCGTTACCGGCCCCAAGCTTCGCAAACGCTCACGTCGCGCCATGATCGCCTGCGCAGTGGCGGCCATCGCCGCAGCGCGTCCCGCATTGGGGCTGTGGACGGCGGCCGCGGCTTCGATCGATCTGCTTCCCTATCAACTCGAGCCGGCGCTCGCAGTCATCCGCGGCGCCACGAGGCTGCTGCTCGCCGATGCCGTTGGTCTCGGCAAGACGATTCAAGCCGGGTTGATCCTGTCGGAGCTGCGCGAGCGCGGCTGGGTCGACCACGCCTTGATTGTTTGCCCCGCGGGCGTGCGTCACGTCTGGGCCCGTGAGCTGTCACAGCGGTTCCAGATTCCGGCGCGCGTGCTCGATCAAGGCGCGATTGCCGAACGCGTCGCCGAGCTTCCTCCGGGCGTGAGCCCGTGGTCGGGCCACGGCGTTGCGATCGCGTCGATCGATTTCGTGAAGCGACCCGAAGTGCTCTCGGCGATCGAACGCGAGCCAATCGATCTGCTGATCGCCGATGAAGCGCATCATCTCTCGCCCGGCACCGATCGCGGCGCCGCGGTGTCGCGGCTCGCGTCGCGGTCGCCGTGGTGCGTGTTCGTCTCGGCGACGCCGCACTCCGGCGATCGAGCCGCGTTCGACTACCTGACCGCGATGGGCGCGGCGACCGATCCGATTGCGATCTTCCGCCGCCGCCGCACCGACGCCGGCCTCGACGAAGCGAGACGCACTCACCTGCTGGCCGTGCGGCCGTCGGCCGCCGAAGGCGCGCTGCTGAGCGCGATCGATCGATACGCAAAGGCAGTCTGGGCGGCCCGGGGAAAGGAGAATCCGGCGGTCCGCCTCGTCGCGATGACGATGGCGCGGAGGGCGGCGTCTTCGCCGGCCGCGATCCTGCGCACGCTGACAAGGCGGCGGGCGCTGCTGTCGGCCGAAGCTGTCGATGCGGTGCAGCCCGCGCTGCCGTGGGAAGAAACCGACGCCGCCGACGATCTCGATACCGATGACACGCTTGGCGTTGCAGGCCTCGCCGATGCTCGCGAGGAACAAGGGGCGCTCGACGGCCTGATCGCGTTGGCCCGGCAGTGCGCGGCCAGCACGAAGATCGCTCGTCTCTGCCGTCTGCTCGACCGCGCCGGTGAGCCGGCGGTGGTGTTTACCGAATACCGCGACACGCTCGAATCGCTGGCGCCGGCCCTGTCGCCTTCGTGCCGCGTGTCGTCGATCCACGGCGGCCTCCCCACCGACGCCAGGCGCGCGATCGTCGATGCGTTCAACGCCGGCGGCGCCGATGTGCTGATTGCGACCGACGCCGCTGGTGAGGGGCTGAACCTGCACCATCGCTGCCGGCTGGTGATCGATGTCGAGCTGCCGTGGAATCCGCTGCGGCTGGAGCAGCGTGTCGGCCGCGTCGATCGAATTGGCCAGCAGCGGACGGTCCATGCGATTCGCCTGTTCCACCCCGGCACGATCGAGAGCGAAGTGCTCGAGCACCTGCGCTTGAGGCGCCAGCGCGCCGAAGATGCGCTCGATCGTCCGCTGAACGATTCCGCGGTAGCGAGAGCGATCTTCGAAGGCGCGGCTGTCGATGCAACACCGGCCCTCGTTCGCTGTCATTCGATCGATGCACGCGAAGAGGCACGAAGATGCGAAGCGCAGCGGCGGTTCCTGCCGGTGGATGCCGTCCGCAGCTGGTCCGCGCCTCGTCGCGGCGCGCCGCCGTTGACGGCGCTATACCGGCGCGCGCGGTTCAACGAAGACGGCGGCTGCATCGGCGAACAGCTTCACGCCTTGCGCGTCGCAATCGGCAGGCGTCCGACCAGCCGCAAGGAGTGGCGCTGTCTGATCGACCGCATCGAATCACTCGATGGCGGGTGGAGCGACGATCCGCCGGCCGCTCGTGAAGTGCTCGCCGGCCGCATCGAATCAATCCGGCAGCAACTGCGACGAGCGAACCCGGTTCGGTATCAGCGCTCGCTGTTCGATCGCCGGCCCGACGCGGGTGCAATCGAACGACAGGCGGTCGTCGAACGCCTCGATCAGGCGCTGGCGCGGATCGTGGTGCGTGTGAACGGCGATCGCACGCGCACCGAGCTGGTCGCGTTGTGGCCGGAGCGGCGCCGGTGATCGCCGGGTTCGGCGGCGGTCTGATCTCGCACACCTATCTCGAGGAGGAGGCGCTGCCCGCGCTCGAACGCGCGCGGATCGCGGTGTTCGAGCGCCGGTTTGCGCGGTGGTGGGAGCGTGCCTCTGCTTCACTCGGTCCGGCATCGAGCGTCCGCGCCATCGCGGACGTCGCGGTGCTGCCGCTGCTGGAGGTGCTCGAGATCGGACGGCCTGCCTTGTCGGCGCTCGACGGCGCGCTGATCGCGCCAATGCCCGCGATACGCAGCATCTTGTTGATCAATTCGTGGGCAGATACGCCGGATTCGATCTGGCGGCAGGCGGTTCGCGCCGGCGTGGCCGAGCGGCACTCGTGGGCGATCGTCTGCAACGGACGATCGCTGCGCATCATCGATTGCACGCGATCGTGGTCGAGAGCAGCAATCCACTTCGACTTCGAGCAGCTGGTCCTCAGTCCGAAAGGCGTGACGGTGTTGTGGATGCTGGCGCGGGCGCTCGCGGGGTCGGCCGCCTCATTGCGACAGCACGTCGATGCATCCGACGCGCGCGCATCGCGCGTCTGCCGCTCGCTCGGTGACGGCGTGCTGGCGGCGCTGCCGGCCTTGGCGACCGCTCTGGCGATCGCGCCGCGGCAGCACGTGTACCGCTCGGCGGCCTTCGATCAGTCACTCATGCTCGTGTATCGCATCTTGTTCCTGCTCTTCGCCGAAGCGCGCGCTCTCGTGCCGGTCTGGAACGATGTGTATCGCGACGCCTATACGGTGGAGGCGCTGCTGCGAGCATCGCAGCGATCGCCGGCACGCGCGGACTCGGCACGATTGTGGAAGTCATTCCAGGCCATTTCCCGTCTCGCTCACGCAGGTTGCCGCGCGGGCGATCTGGATGTGACCGCCTTCAACGGCCGGTTGTTCTCTCCCCGCCACGCGCCGCTGGTCGAGCAGCGCAAGGTATCCGACGCCGTCATGCGCGAGGTGCTACAGGCGCTGGCGACCGAACAGACAGCGCAGGGCCGGCGGCGCATTTCGTATCACGATCTTGGCGTCGAGCAGCTTGGTTCTGTCTACGAACGCGTGCTCGAGCACGAACCCTCTTGGTCCGGTGCGGCCGTTGTCTTGACTCGAACGTCGCAGCAACGCAAGAGCACCGGCAGCTTCTACACGCCGCAGGCACTTACGGAATTTCTGGTGCGGCGAACGCTCGCGCCGGTCGTCGACGGACGAAGCGCCGACCAGATTCTGCGGCTGCGCGTCGTCGATCCCGCGATGGGCAGCGGCGCCTTTCTCGTGGCCGCGTGCGTGTACCTGGCCGAGTGCTGTGAGCACGCGCTGATTCGCGACGGCCGGTTAACGGCGGCGGAGGTCACCACTTCGGATCGCGCCTCGTTGCGACGGCAGGTGGCCGAGCGCTGTTTATACGGCGTCGATCTGAATCCAACCGCCGTGCAGTTGTCGCGCCTGTCGCTCTGGTTGACAACGCTCGCCGCCGATCGGCCGCTGACGTTTCTCGATCACCACCTCGCCGCCGGCAACAGCCTGATCGGCGCGCGGCTCGGCGATCTGTCGCGGCCGCCGGGATCCCGCACCGGCAGCTCGCCTGTCAGGCTGCCGTTGTTCGACGATCAGAACGCGGAAGAGGTCTCCGCGCGCGTTCTGCCGGTTCGTCTGCGTCTGTCGACCGCTTCCGACTCGATCGCGATCGTCAAGGACAAGGAGCGGGCGATGCAATTGCTCGCGTCGCAAAACGGTCCGCTCGCCAAATGGTCGGCCGCCGCCGACGCGTGGTGCGCGGCGACGTTGTGGCCGGGACCGCCGCCATCCGCCGGTGTGGTCGGCGAATGGATAGCCGCCGCAACTGGCAGCCAGACGACGCTGCCGGCCGGTCAATTGAGCGCTTCGCTTCAGCGCGCGCGTGAAATCGCCGCATCGCATTCCGCCTTCCATTGGGAGCTCGCGTTCCCCGAAGTGTTCTTCGACGCCGGCGGACATCCAGCCGCGGACGGCGGCTTCGACGCGGTCATCGGCAACCCGCCGTGGTCGATCGTGCAGGCTTCGAAAGGCTATCGCAGCCGCACGACCGGGCATCCGAACAGCTATCAGCTGTTTCTCGATCGCGCGCTGCAGCTGGCACGACGCGGCGGCCGCATCGGATTGATCCTGCCGTCAGGCATCGCCACGGATCATGGCAGCGCAGCGCTGCGGCGCCGGCTGCTCGAACGAACGACGATCGATACGTGGATCGGCTTCGACAATCGCAGCCGGATCTTTCCGATCCACCGCAGCGTGCGGTTTGTGGTGCTGGCAACGAGCAACGCGGGCTCGACCGAGGCCTTGCGGTTTCGCTGCGGCCTCACCGACGTTGCGGATCTCGATCGCGACGGCGAACCGCTCTCCGTGTCGCGATCGCGAATCGCCGCGTGGAGTCCTCGGCATTTGACGATCCCGGAGGTCACCAACCGAACGGCGCTCGGCATTCTCGCCGGCATCTCCGATCGCGTGCCGGCGCTCGGCGACCGCAGTGGATGGAACGTGCACTTCGGCCGCGAGCTGAACGCGACCGATGACCGGCACAGCTTCGTGCCGCTCGGCTCCCGCCGCGGCTTGCTGCCGATCGTCGAGGGCAAGCAGTTGTCGCCGTTCCGGATCGACGTCAATCGCTCGACGCACGGCGTCGCGGGCAAGACGGCGCGGGAGCGAATTGCCTACCGCGAAGTGGCGAGCGCCACCAACAAGCTGACGCTGATCGCGGCGATGCTGCCCGCGAACGTCATCTCGACGCATACGGTTTTCTGTCTGAAAACCAATCTCGACCGGGACTCGCAGTGGTGTCTGCTTGCTCTGCTCAACAGCCTGGCTGCGAACTACCTGGTGCGCCTGAACGTGACCACTCACGTGACGGCGGCCGCGATGTCGCGCCTGCGCGTGCCGCGTCCCGTGCAAGGCTCCCGTGACTTCGCGCGCCTCGTCTCTCTCGCGCGCTCGCTGGCATCAACCGGCGTCGACGCCAACGTAACCGCCTACGCCGCCCTCAACGCCCTCGCCGCGCGCCTCTACGGTCTCACGCGCGACGAATACGCATTCATCCTCGACACCTTCCCGCTGATCCCGAAGTTGCAGCGTGAGTGCTGCTTAGCAGCTTTGGCTCCCGCTACCTGAACATTCGTATCAAGCAGCGTTAGCACTCGAGTTCGATGCGAACGGCATCAGCTACGTCGACGACCGCACGATTGAAGTTCGTTATCGCGACGTCGTGGTCGGCTCGCACCGACCCGGCTTCATCGTCGAAGACAAGGTCGTCGTCGAGCTCAAGGCGGCGACGAACATCGACCCCGTGCATGCCAAGCAGGGTACTGACTTACCTGAAGCTAACGGGTTTGCGCGTCGGGCTCTTATTGAACTTCAACGCGGCAACGATGACCCACGGTATCAAGCGTTATCAGCTGTAAATAAAGTTTCCGTGCTTCTGTGCTTCCGTACTTCCGTGTATGTTTGTTCACTTCAGCGATCCGTCGGCATGCGGCTTCAACAGCGCGTACAACGTCGCGGTGATCGGGACGGGTACTCCATGCCTGGCAGCTCGTCGCACGGCGGCGCCTTGCAATGCTTCGACCTCGATTCTCTTTCCCTGCTCGAGATCGATCAGCAGCGACGACCTCGTCGTCGGCGGCAGATTCGTCATGTATTCCTCGAGCGTCTCGAAGCGGTTCGCGGAGATCTCGACGCCTTCCGCGCTGGCGATCGCGGCGATTTCCCGCGAGCAGGCGTAGAACATCTCCCGCACGTGCGGGTACTTCCAGATGTGGCCGATTGCCAGGCGCGACGCGCCGGTGAAGCCGGAAAACGCGGCCAGGTAGACGTACTTGTCCCAGATCGGAATGCGCGCGTCGGGGACCGCCGTTGTCACGATGTCGGCGTCCGCCATGACGTCGGCGATCGCCTGCACGCGCGGCGTGATGCGGCCGCGCTGACCGAACACTTCGCCGAAGATGATCGATCGGTGCACGCCGGTCTGCACGATCAGCCCCGGCCCTTCGAGCGCGGTGGCGACGTAGGTGGTGCCGCCGAGCACGTGCTGCTCGCCGACGATCGCCGCAACATCATCGGCGCTGTCGACGCCATTCTGCAGCGTGAGCACAACGGTGTCGCGCCCGATCAGCGGCTTCAACATCGGCAGCGCCGTCGCGTTGTCGTAGGCCTTCACCGACACCATCGCGACGTCGACCGGGCCGATCCTTGCCGTGTCGTTCTCCGCCGGCGCTCGCACCACGAAATCGCCGAGCTTGTCGCTCTTGATCTCCAAACCCTTGTTGCGAATGGCGTCGAGGTGCGCGCCGCGCGCGATAAAAGTGACGTCCTGGCCGGCGCGAGCGAGTTTCGCGCCGAAATACCCGCCCACCGCACCCGAACCGAGAATCGCGAATCGCATCCGCAAACTCTGACACGAAAGCGCCGAATGACCGAAACACGCTAGAATTTGGCAATGGCGGCCCGCCTCACGGCATACGCCGTGGCTTTCATTGTCGGGGTCACGTTCATCGCCGGGCTGATCGTCGGCGCGCAGCGCGAAGACGACGGCGCGGTCGATTTGATCGTGATCAACGGCAAGGTCTATCCGGCTGATGGCGCCGCCGAGCTCGCCGAAGCGGTGGCCGTGCGCGGCAACAAGGTCATCCGCGTCGGATCGAACCGCGAGATTCAGCGCCTCAAGCGCGCGCAGACGATCGTCATCGACGCCGAGGGCGGCGCGGTGATGCCCGGCTTCAACGACGCGCACGCCCATCTCATCAACGGCGGCCTCTCGCTCGATCAGGTCAGCCTCGGCGACGCGACCACCATCGACGAGATCAAGGACACGATTCGTGTCTGGGCCGAAGCACACCCGGAGCGCGACTGGATCACCGGCCGCGGGTGGTACTACCAGCCGTTCAACGGCGCGATGCCGACGCGGCAGATGCTCGATGCGCTGGTGCCCGATCGCCCCGCGTATCTCGTCGCCTACGACGGCCACACCGGCTGGGCCAATACGAAGGCGCTCAAGGCGGCCGGCATCACGCGGCGCACGCCGTCGCCCGCCAACGGCGTGATCGTCAAGGATCCGCGCACCGGCGAGCCGACCGGCGCGCTCAAGGAAGCGGCGATGGCGTTGATGAGCGCGGCCGCGCCGAAGCCGACCGAAGAAGATCGTCTCGCCGCCGCCCGCGCGGCGATCGACGAAGCGCATCGCTTCGGCATCACCAGCGTGCAGGATGCGGGCGCCGGCGCGGAGAATCTCGATCTTTACGATCGTCTTCGCAAACGCAAGGAGCTGACGCTGCGCGTCTACCAGGCGCTGCGCGCCGACGCCACGCTGACCGAGGCCACCCTCGAAGAGCTCGAGCAGGTCCGCAAGCGTTTCGCCGACGATCCCGTGCTGAAGACCGGAGCGGTGAAGCTGATCGCCGACGGCGTGATCGAATCGCACACCGCGGCGATGCTCGAACCGTACGCCAATCGCCCGGCCGTCAAGGGCGACGCGCGATTCACGCCCGAGCAGTTGAACAAGGTCGTCACGATGCTCGACCAGCGCGGCTGGCAGGTGATGACGCACGCGATTGGCGACGCCGCCGTGCGCATGACGCTCGACGCGTACCAGGCTGCGGCGAAGGCGAATCCCGCGCCGGAGCGCGGACGCCGCCACCGCATCGAGCACATCGAGACGATCGATCCGGCCGACATTCCGCGCTTCGGCAAGCTCGGCGTGATTGCGGCGATGCAGCCGGTGCACGGCACCCCGAGTCCGACGCCGGGCGACGTGTGGAGCGTCAACATCGGTGAAGAGCGCGCCGCCCGCGGCTGGGTGTGGAACAGCATTTCGAGGAGCGGCGGACGGCTCGCCTTCGGCAGCGACTGGCCGGTAATGACGATCGACCCGCTGAAGGGCCTGCACGTCGCCGTTACGCGAACGACGCAGGAAGGTTTGCCGTCCGGAGGCTGGGTGCCCGCCGAGCGGCTGCCGATTCGCAAGGCGGTCGACGCCTACACGCGCGACGCCGCGTTCGCGTCCTTCGACGAGCTTCGCAAGGGCATGCTCGCCCGCGACATGCTCGCCGACATCGTCGTCCTCACCGAGGACATCTTTTCGGGGCCAGCCAGCCGCCTGACGGCCACGGAAGTGGCCGTTACGATCGCCGACGGGAAGGTCGTCTACCGCCGCGATCCGCCTGAGAACACGACCGCGCAGTAACCACGAACCGTTCTTCACAACCGTTCGTCCAATTGCAGGGATCCCATGCTGACTAGACCTCTGCTTGCTCTCCTCTGCCTTGGCGTTCTGACGGCGGCCGCGCCCGCGCCCCTCACGGCGCAGTCGGACCTCGACGCGTTCATGGAGAAGGTGCTCGCGCGCCGCGACGACAACTGGAAAAAGCTGCAGCAGTACGTGCTCGAGGAGAAGGAGGCGTTCGACCTGACCGGTCCCGGCCGCTTCCCGCTCTGGGGCATGCGCCGCGAATACACGTGGTTCATCCGCGACGGCATTTTCGTTCGCAGCCCGGTGACGGCGGACGGCGTCAAGCTGTCGGAGGCGGACAGGCGCAAGGCCGAGGATCGCTGGCTGCGCCGGCAGAAGAATCGCGACGAGCGCGAGAAGCGCAACGCCGAGCGCGAGGCAAAGGGGCTGCCGCCCGAGCGCGAGAGCCGCGAAGTGACCATCGGTCCGTCCGGCGTGAAGACGTCGAGCTCCGACGATCAGGACACCGGCGCCACGATCACCAACACCGAGGACATGTTGAAGCAGGTCCGCGAGCCGCAGTTCGTGTCGTCCGCGTACTTCCTCAAGTTCAAGTTCGAGAAGGGCCACTACGCGCTCGCCGGCCGCGAGAAGGTCGGCGACAGCGACACGCTCAAGATCGAGTACTACCCGCAGCAGGGCCTCTTCAAGGATGGCCGCAGCAAGCCGGACCGGCGCGTCAAGGAAGATGACGACAAGGTCGAAGACAAGATGAACAAGGCGTCGATGGTGACGCTATGGATCGAGCCGAACAACCACCAGATCCTTCAATACACCTTCGAGAACATGGACTGGGATTTCTTCCCCGGCCGCGCGCTCGTGCGCGTCGGCGACGTGCGCGCCAGCATGCAGATGGGCCAGGCGTTCCCGAACGTGTGGCTGCCGCGCCGCCTGCAGATGGATTTCGAGATGATGCTCGCGGTCGGCGCCGTCGATGCGAGATACCGGGTCGACTATCTGAATTACAAAGAAGCCGCGGTCACCTACAAGATCAAATGACCCGCGCGATCGTCATTGCTTTGTTCTGTGCCGCGACCTGCGGTCCGGCTGACGCCGGACCCTCACAAGAATCCTGTGGGGGTCCGCCTTCAGGCGGACCATTCATGTCCGCGCAACAATCGTCGGGTGTCGTCGGCGAAGTGCGCATCCATGGCAACCACACCACGCCCGATGCCGACATCCTTGCCATCATCGGCGATGCCGTCGGCAAGCCCGCGACCGATCAGCTGATCGCCGAGATCGGCATCCGGCTCGAACGCAGCGGCCGCTTCGACGCCGTGGAGGTGCGCAAACGCTTTCGATCGATCGACAACCCCGACGACATTCTGCTGATGGTGATCGTCGACGAATTTCCCGGCGTCGACGAGCTCGACATCACGCGCGGCACGGTGCCGGGGCCGATGCGCCGCTTCTGGAGCAGCGGCATGTTCATGCCGATCCTGCATTCCGAAGACGGCTATGGCTTCACGTACGGCCTGCGCGCCAGCTTCGTGGATCGTCTCGGACCCCGCAGCCGTATCTCGGTGCCGGTGACCTGGGGCGGCGAGCGCCAGGCGCGGGTGCAGCTCGAGCGGTCGTTCCAGTCCGGACCGATCGAGCGCGCGGCCGGAGAGTTTGGCATCATTCGCCGCGAAAACCCGCACTACGAAATCAGCGATCGCCGCATCAGCGCGGGCGCGCGCATCGAATCGGCGCCGGCCCGATGGCTGCGCCTCGGTGCAGGCGGCAAGCGCGACGAAGTGTTGTTCGGTGGCTTCGAAGATCGCGTCGTCAGAGTGGGCGGCGATGTGACCGTCGACACGCGGGTCGACCCGGCGTTTCCGCGCAACGCCATTCACGCGACGATTGGCCTCGATCGCGTCGCGTACGACGGCGGCCGCGCCAATCAGAAGAAAGCAGACGTCCGCGGTTATGTCGGCCTGTTCCGGCAGACCGTGCTCGCGGTACGGGGATTGAGCGTCACGACCACCGAACCCCTGCCGCTCTACGAACACAACCTGCTCGGTGGCGCCGCCAACCTTCGCGGTTACGATGCCGGCTACAAGGCGGGCGACAATCTCGCGGCCGCATCGGCCGAGCTCCGCATCCCGCTCACCTCGCCGATGAACGTCGGCCGCTTCGGCGTCAAAGCGTTCGTCGACTGGGGCACGGTCTACGCCGTGGGCGACAAGCTGTCCGGTCAGACATTCGATCGCGGCATCGGCGGCGGCGCATACCTGCACCTGACCGTCGTCAGCCTGTCGCTGGACGTCGCGCGATCCCAGGCCGGCAACACCAGGTTTCACTTCGGGATGGGCGTAACGTTCAAGTAGCGTGCACATGGTGCACAATGTGCACACCGTGCACCCCGTGCACGCTGGAGGTTTTATGAGCCGTCTTACCGCGCTCAGGCTTGCCGTCGCCGCCGCGCTAATCACCGCCTTCACCGGCGCCGCCATCATCGCGTCGCAGAAGTCCGCGGCCAACATGCAGAAAGCGGCGACGCTGTTTCTCGACAGCCTCTCGCCTGATCAAAAAGCCAGGGCGACGTTTCCGTTCGACAGCGAGGAGCGCCTCCGCTGGCACTTCATCCCCAACGAGACGTTCCCGCGCAAGGGGCTGATGATCAAGGAGATGAACGAGTCGCAGCGGCGGCTGGCGCACGACCTGCTGCGCAGCGGCCTCAGCGCGCGCGGCTACTTGAAGGTCACCTCGATCATCGAGCTCGAAGACGTGCTCAAGGCGATCGAGGCCGGCGGCCGCATTGCGCGCGACAAGGAAGCGTATTTGTTCTCGGTGTTCGGCACGCCGGCGGCCAAGGGCGCGTGGGGCTGGCGGCTCGAAGGCCATCACATCTCGCTGCGTTTCGCCGTCGTCGACAACGCCATGCGCGCCGACATCTCAACGTCGCCGATGTTCCTTGGATCGAATCCGGCGGAAGTGCGCGACGGCGACAAGAAGGGCACCCGCGTGCTTGCCGACGAAGAGGATGCCGCCCGCGCGCTGTTGATGTCGCTGCCCGGCGAGCTGCAGGCCAGGGCGGTGGTCAATCCGGTCGCGCCAACCGACATCCTGACGATGAACAAGAACGAGATTACGCCGCTGCCGCAGCAGGGCGTCACGTTCGGATCGATGGGCGCGCCGCAGCAGGCGCTGTTCACGAAGCTGATCGAGGTCTACACCTCGAACATGGACGCCGACATCGCGGCCCAGCGCATGGCGCGCATCAAGGCGCAGGGCATGAACAACGTGCGCTTCGCCTGGCTCGGGGAGATCGACAAGGGCAAGAAGCACTACTACATGGTGCAGGGGCCGACGTTCCTGATCGAGTACGACAACACCCAGAACAACGGCAATCACATCCACTCGGTCTGGCGGGATTTCAACGGCGACTTCGGGCGGGACATCCTGCGCGACCATCTCAAACAGGTCGCGCACTAACTACCAGCGAAGGACCCGCCGGCCGCGCCAGATGGGTCCTTCCTCGACATATCTCCACTCCGGATTCAGGTGAGGATCGCGCAGCGAGTTCAGCACCTGATCGAAAATCGGCAGCCCCTCATCGTCACACTCGAAGTAGGTGACGAAATCAAACTCGCCTTCGCGCTCGTAGCCGTCGGGGTTGTGGTAGACCCGGCGGAACAGCGCCGGGATTCCCTTCTCCGCCGCTTGCGCATGTCCTTTCACCGGCGTCGCGCTGGCGTGATCGACGTGCGGATAGAAATACGAGTGCCGCTCGAGCGTGCTCTTCTGCCACCACTCCGGCGTCTTCCTGATCGGCACGACGATGGCGTTCTTGCTCAGGCGGCCGGATTTGCGCGGCGGCGAGCCCTTGGTCGAGTAGCTGACCATCTCGGGGCTGGAGTAGCGCGGGTTGCGGAAGGCGCCGTCGAGCGCGAGGATTTCCGCCGAGTCGCCGATGCGGCGGCGCAGCTCTTCGTCAATCTCCTGGAGCCGCGGCCGGTACTTGCTCGATACCTGGACCATGTGCCGGGCCTTCTGGAAGCACGGCGCCGGGCACGTTTCCGGATCCGGCGCATCGCCTTCGCGCACGTAGAACTGGATGGTCTCGAAGCGCTGCGCCTGCATTTCGCGCGCGTCGTCGATGTCGAAGTCGTTGAAGAAGCCGCGCGCGATGTTGCCGCCGGCGCTGCGCAGCCGCGCGCCGTGGGCATCGTCGTCCGCCCGCGCGATCACGAACAGGAACTTGGTGAATGCCAGGTTGGCGGCCGCCGTCGCGCCGTTGGCGTTCCCGTTACCCTGGCCGCAGCCGCTTCCCATACCTGCCCGGCTATCGGATTCAGTTGAGGCGGACTGTATGAGTTTGTGCAGGAGCGTGCAGAATCGCTACCTGCCCAACCTGATAAAGTAGAAAGGTTATGAACCCGTGGGACCAGTTTTCCGGGGCCAACGCGGGGTATGTCTACGAGTTGTTCGAGCGTTATCAGCGCGATCCCTCCTCCGTCGACGAGGCCACGCGCCGGGCGTTTGCTACCTGGACTCCCTCGGAACCCGATTCACCGCAGGCACTCCAGGCACCGAGCGCGCCGCAGGCGCCTGTCGAAGCCGGCATTGCCGCGTTCAACCTTGCTGAGTCGATTCGACGATTCGGCCACCTCGCCGCGCGGCTCGATCCGCTGGGCTTCCACGATCCGATCGGCGATCCGTCGCTCGCTCCGCAGTCGCACGGCCTGACCACCGACACGCTGAAGCAGCTGCCCGCATCGATCGTGTCGGGCCCCGCCGCCAAGGGATCGGCGAACGCGTTCGAGGCGATCGCGAAACTGCGGCAGATCTATTGCTCGACCACCGGACACGACTACAACCACGTGTTCGTGCCCGATGAGCGCGTGTGGCTGCGCCAGGCCGTCGAGTCCGGCCAGTTCCGTCCGCCCAACGATCCGATCGACAGCAACGAGCTGCTCGATCGCATCACCGAGGTCGAGACGTTCGAGCGGTTCCTGCACCGCACGTTCCCGGGCAAGACGCGTTTCTCGATCGAGGGCCTCGACCTGATGGTGCCGATCCTCGACGAGATCGTGCACGACGCGGCCGACAGCGGCGTGCAGCACGTGATGATCGCGATGGCGCATCGCGGGCGGCTCAACGTGCTCGCGCACATCCTGCAGAAGCCGTATGCGCAGATCCTCGCGGAGTTCAAGGATCCGATCCTGAAGGATCGCCTGCGCGTCGACCTCGGCTGGATGGGCGACGTGAAGTACCACGCCGGCGCCCGCATCGAAGCGCAACCCGATGGCTTGCCGAAGCAGGTGGTCATCTCGATGCCGCCCAACCCGAGCCACCTCGAAGCGGTCGACCCGGTGCTGAACGGCATGGCGCGCGCCGCGGCGACGACGGCGGATCGGCCGGGCGCGCCGATCGTCGACAAGGGCAAGGTGCTGGCGATCCTGATTCACGGCGACGCCGCCTTCCCCGGCCAGGGCATCGTCGCGGAAACGCTGAACCTGTCGCGGCTCGACGGCTACGACGTTGGCGGCATCATCCACATCATCGCCAACAACCAGCTCGGATTCACCACCGACCCCGACGAGTCGTACAGCACCAGTTACGCAAGCGGCCTGGCGCGCGGCTTCAAGATTCCCATCACGCACGTCAACGCCGACGATCCCGAGGCGTGCATCGAAGCCGCTCGCCTGGCAATCGCCTACCGGCAGCGGTTCAAGCTCGATTACCTGATCGATCTGGTGGGCTACCGGAAGTACGGCCACAACGAAGGCGATGAGCCCGCGTTCACACAGCCGCAGGTGTATCAGATCGTTGCCGCCCACCCCAGCGTGCGCGAGAAGTACGCGAAGAGGCTGATCGAGTCGGGTGCGATCACGCAGGAGAAGGCCGACGCCCTGGTACAGTCGAAGATGGCGGAGCTCGAGTCCGCCTATGCGGCCGTCAAACCGGAACAGGATTACATTCCGCCGGTTCCCGAAGTGCCGCCGAGCGGCGCCGCCAAGAAGGCGCGCACCGCCGTCGCGCTGGACCAGCTGACCGCCATCAACAACGACCTGATGTCGGTGCCCGAAGGCTTCACGATCCATCGCAAGCTCGAACGCGGCCGCGAGCGCCGCAAGGCGATGTTCAACTCGCCGTCCGAGCGATCGATCGACTGGGCTGCGGCCGAGGAGCTGGCGCTGGCGACGATTCTCGCCGACGGCGTGCCGATCCGCTTCACCGGCGAGGACGTCGAGCGGGGCACGTTCAGCCATCGCCACGCGGTGTATCACGACGCGGTCAGCGGCGAGGAACACGTCCCGCTGCAGACACTGCGGCAGGCAAGGGCGTCGTTCGAGATCCGCAACAGCCCGCTGTCGGAATACGCGTGCGTCGGCTTCGAGCTCGGTTACAACCTGCAGGAGCCCGCGCGCCTCGTGCTCTGGGAAGCGCAGTACGGCGACTTCATCAACGGCGCGCAGATCATCCTCGACGAGTACCTGACGTCGGGCCGCGCCAAATGGGGCATGGCGCCGTCGCTGGTGTTGCTGTTGCCGCACGGCTACGAAGGCCAGGGGCCGGATCATTCGAGCGCGCGGCTCGAGCGGTTCCTGAACGCCGCCGCCGACACCAACATCCGCATCGCCAACTGCACGACGGCCGCGCAGTACTTCCACCTGTTGCGGCGCCAGGCGATGTTGCTGACGACGGATCCCCTGCCGCTGGTCGTGATGACGCCGAAGAGCCTGCTGCGGCATCCATTCACCGCATCGACTCCGGCGGAGCTCGCCGAGGGATCGTTCCAGCCGGTCATCGACGACGAAACCGCAGCGGCGCAGGCGTCAAAGGTCCGCCGGATCGCGTTCTGCAGCGGCAAGGTCGCCGTCGATCTACTGACCAGCGAGCGCCGCAAGGAAAATCCCAACGTCGCGATCGTGCGCGTCGAGCAGCTTTATCCGTTCCCGGAGGAGGCGATCCGCGCGACCATCGAGCGCTACTCGAACGTGCGCGAGGTCTGCTGGGTGCAGGAAGAGCCGGAGAACATGGGCGCGTGGGAATTCGCGCGGCCGCTGCTCGAATCGATCGTCGACGGCAAGCAGCCGCTGCGCTACATCGGCCGCTCGCGCAACTCGAGCCCGTCGGAAGGCTCATCGAGCTGGCACGCGGCCAACCAGCGCGCCATCGTCGATCAGGTATTTGAAGCGAAGACAGAAACGCGCGAGCTCGATCGCGTCCTGTCCAAACAAATCTAATGACGGCACGGCCGCTTGCGTTGTCGCGGCCTCCGGAGAGCGTGGTAGAGGCAGTTAGCTGATATGTCGACCAACATCGTCGTCCCCGAACTTGGTGAGTCCGTCGTCGAAGCGCGCGTCGCGAAGTGGTTGAAGAAGCAGGGCGACAGCGTCACCGCCGGCGAGGCGCTGGTCGAGCTCGAGACCGAAAAGATCGATCTCGAAGTCAGCGCCGATCGCGCCGGCGTGCTCGCGAACATCAAGCACCAGGAAGGCGCGGACGTGAAGGTCGGAGAGGTGCTCGCCGTTCTGGAAGAGAGCACAAACGGCGCCACGCCGGCTGCGCCGGCGGTTCCAGAGGTTCCAAAGGTTCCAGAGGTTCCAAGGGTTCCAGCGGTTGCAAAAGGTCACGTTCAAGGTTCGGCGGAGAAGAAAGCGACGCCGACTGCGAAGAACGTTGCTAAAGCTCACGACGTGAGCCTGGATTCGGTCGAGACGTCGGGCAACCGGGTGACCAAGGGTGACGTGCTCAAGGCCGCTTCGCCCCAAGCGCCAAGCCCCAAGCCCGATGCGCCGGCGCCAGCCGCAAGCCCGCAAGCCCGTAGCCCGCAAGCCCGTCCCGTGAGCCCGCACGCCCGATCCGGCGAGCGCAGCGAGCGCCGCGAGCGCATGACCAAGCGCCGCGCGACGATCGCGCGACGATTGGTCGAAGCGCAGCAAACCGCGGCGATGCTGACCACCTTCAACGAGGTGGACATGTCGTCGGTGATGCAGCTGCGCGAACGGCGCAAGGAAGCCTTCACCAAGAAGTTCGGCGTCAGCGTCGGCATCGCGTCGTTCTTCGTGAAGGCCGCGATTGGCGCGCTGAAGGCATTCCCGCAGATCAACGCCGAAATTCAGGGCGACGAGATCGTCTACAAGGACTACTACGACATCGGCATGGCGGTCGGCGCCGAGGGCGGCCTGGTCGTGCCGGTGATTCGCGATGCCGATCGCATGGGCTTCGCCGACATCGAGCTGTCGATCCGCGACTTCGCGAAGCGCGCGCAGGACGGCACGTT
Source organism: Vicinamibacterales bacterium (assembly GCA_036374815.1). Taxonomy (GTDB): domain Bacteria; phylum Acidobacteriota; class Vicinamibacteria; order Vicinamibacterales; family UBA2999; genus 12-FULL-67-14b. The sequence goes on from DASUSZ010000232.1 coordinate 47,200, forward strand.
GACGCTCGAGGATCTGAAGGGCGGCACGTTCACGATCACCAACGGCGGCGTGTTCGGGTCGTTGATGAGCACGCCGATCCTCAACCCGCCGCAGGTCGGCATTCTGGGTCTTCACAAGATCGCCGAGCGTCCGGTCGCGATCAACGGCCAGGTGGTGATCCGGCCGATGATGTATCTCGCGCTCAGCTACGATCACCGCATCGTCGATGGCCGCGAGGCGGTGCAGTTCCTCGTCAAGATCAAGGACTACATCGAGGATCCGGCCTGGATGCTGCTCGAAGGCTGAGCAAGCGCGCGGAATACGATCAGGTGCCCGGCCCACGCGGCCAGCACCATCACCGCCGGCAGCAGCGTGTACGGCATCCAGGTGACCCAGACGTTGAGACGATCGGGCCCGAAGTAGGCGAACACCGGCGTGGACAGAATCGCCACGCCGACGATGTTCGCCAGCAGGATCGTGCCGATCACGTTCCACGCCATCACGATCCATCGCGGCACTCGCGTCGCCATCATCGTCACGCCCAGCGCGAGCGCGGTCGCGCCCGTGAAGATGTCGAAGTTCATGCCTGAGTAGCTCATTTGCACCGGCATCAACCCTTCTTCATGGGCGCGGTGCATGGCAAGCTCCAGCGGCAGCCGGAACGACTGAAACAGCACCAGCGATGCGAGCGTCGCGCCGCGCGCCAGCCGGTCGCCGACGCGCGAGCGCGCGATCGTCACACCGAGCACGACGATCGCCACCACCATGATCGCGAACGGCAGCGGCGGACCATCGCGCGGCAGCAGCAGGCCGGCAAAGGCAGCGGCGCTGACGATCGCGATCCAAGTCAGCGCGCCGGCCAGGAATCGCCGCTGGAGCGAGGCGGTTTGGCGGGGCGAGTCGCCCACCGACGCCGATGCGCGCCGCACCAACATCGCCGCGCCGGCAACAATGGCGAGGGCGAGCACGTAAAAGCACGCCTGCAGGAAGGTCGAGCCCGGCATGATGCGAATGTCCACGGTGGTATCGTATCCAGCGGATGCCCCGCACTCCATCTCCGCGACAGCTCAAGGACATGATCGCGGAGCGCGAAGCGTCGCGCGGCCTGCTGATCGCGTTCGAAGGCCCCGACGGATCCGGCAAGACGACGCAACGCAAGCTGTTGAAGCGGTGGCTCGAAAGCCGCAATCACCAGGTCGTCTCGACACGGTGGGCGTCGTCCACGCTGGTCAAGCCGATGCTCAAGGTGCGGAAGAAGATCCGCACGCTCTCGGTCGAGGAATATTCGCTGCTGCACGCGGTCGATTTCCGGCACCGCGTCGAGACGTCGATCCTGCCGGCGCTCTGGGCCGGCAAGACCGTGCTCGCCGATCGCTACCTGTTCACCGCGCTGGCGCGCGACGCGGCGCGAGGGCTCGACCTCGACTGGCTGCTGCACGCCTACTCGCCGCTGCTGTGGCCAGATCTCGTCATTTATTTTTCAATGACGCCCGAGGATTCACGGCGGCGCATCGCCTCGACGCGCGCGCCGCGGTTTTACGAGGCCGGGCAGGACGTCACCGGCATCGAGGATCCGCTGGCGAGCTACGGCCGCTTCATCGATCGCGTCGTCACGGAGTACGACAATTTGTCGGTGGTGTTCCAGTTCGTCACCGTCGATGCCGGCGATGCGGTCTACCGGCAGCACACCCGCGTGCGCGAGCTCGTCGAGAAGGCCGGCAGGCGCCCGTGGACCGAGTTCAGCAAGGACGCCGTCGCAGAATGGCTGACCAAGTCAAAAGCAAATATCCCGGACGCCTGATCGCGATCGACGGCACGCGCGGCAAGGACGTCGCGCTCGCCGCGAGCGACATCGTCGCGAAGCTGAAGGAGCACGGCGTCGAGTGCGCGGTCAGCCGGTGGGATGCATCAGGCCTGTTCACCGATCTTGCCGCGGGCGCGAGGACCGCGCGCGACGTGTCGATTCGATCGTTGTCGCTCGTCTACGCAGCGGATCTGGCGTTCCGGATGCGATGGGAAATCCGGCCCGTGCTCGAGGCCGGCGGCGTCGTCGTCGCCGCGCCGTACGTCGACACCGCAGCCGCGTTCGGCGCGATCTGCGGGCTCGACGAGGACTGGCTGCGCGAGCTGATGCGATTCGCGCCGCCGCCGAATTACCGCGGCGTGGTCGACGAACGGAAGATCAACCGGCCCTGGAAGCGGCGCTTCGATCGCGGCTATGCGGAATACGGCGCGATGATGCTCGGGGACGCGGCGCCGAAGCGCGCCTCGAAGGCGGCGCGGCGAAAGATGATGGCGATGCTCGAGCGCGCGCGCGGCCGCACGGTCTTTCACCTCACCAACAAGGGCATCGGCGCATTGGCGAAAGCGCTTACTGACAGCCGGACGGCCGCGGCGCGCCGGTCTGTTTCGCGACCTCGCAGCGGACGTAAGTAATGCGCGCCTGCGGAAACGCCAGCAGCGTTTCGCGCGCCGCCGTGTAGTCGGCGTTCGAATACGGCTTCAGCGCATCGGCCAGCATCGCGTCGTTGATCATGTCGAGCTGACGCTGCATTTCCTGGCGCAGCCAGTCGGACGCTGAATCGGCCGCCTCCGAGAGGAAACTGAAATACTGCGATTGGTAGGCGGGCAGCTCCAGCGTCTTGCGCGTCAGCACGTTCTCTTCGTTCCGCGTCGTGATGCCGTAGTCCGGCTGCAGGAACGCGTTGTCCTCGTCCCAGGCGATGAACACGTGGCTCTGGCTGTTCTCGAGCCGGTAGAAGTAGAAGTTGTTCATCCCGTCGTAGCCATTGAAGCCGTCGTTCTGCGCCACGAAGTTCTGCGCCGCGATGTAGCGCACGAACGCGCCCAGGTCGAGCCGCGGTCCAACGGTTGCTTCGAACGAAGATGACGGCGTGTCGTTGACCAGCCGCACCAGTTCTTCGATCGGCCCCCAGATCACCGATTCGGCGTGGCTTTCGTTGGTCTTGATGTCGAAGCGCGCCTTGTACGGCGTCAGCGCCGCGCCTTCATAGCCGAACCGCCACGGGCTGCCGAGCACGTAGTTGTATTCGAACAGGTAGCCGTCGTTCTGGATGTCGTCGCCGATGCTGCCGAACACCCGGCCCATCATGGTCTTGTCGACCGACTCGACGAGGCCGTAAAGACCCGCGTACTCGCCGTTGATGTAGAGCCGCGCGTGCGTCTCGCGCGGCGCCGGAATGCCGAGGCGCGCGAAGAACCGCATCGTGACCGTTTCCTTGACGCCGGTCTGGTCCTGCGTCAGGTTGTCGAGCACGAACGACTTGAGGCCGAGGAACTGCTGGCCGCTCGAATAGCGATCGAAATCGACACGCAGGCCCGGCTTGGTACTGCTGCGCGAGCCCAGCCCGCGTGAGCGGATGCCGACGTTGCGAACGGTGATGCCGTTCCAGGTGACGTCGGCCGGGTAATAGGTGTTCTCCTGGAACGCCGCCTTCAGCTTGGCCCAGTCGGACGAGTTCAACCACAGGTCGATTCGCTGCAGCACGTCGGGATTGAAGAAGTCATCCGACGTCTGCGCGAATGCGGAGCCGGCAATCCCGATCGCGACGACGGCGGCGACGAGCGTTCGCGGCACCATGGATTCAATCAGAACACAATATTCAGCCGAACCAAGCCCGACCAGTACGAGGTGGTGCCGACGATCGGCGTGCGCGCGGGATCTTCGATGTCCTCGTGGATCGCGTTGAGGATCACGCGCGTCCAGCGGCTGGTCATCCAGTTGACGCCGGCGGTGAACACGGTGTTGCTGTTCGGCGTCAGGAACTCAGAACGCGGATTGGTGAACGACGTGCCTTCCTTGCTGACGCTTTCGAAGCCAAGCCGTTCGTAGCGAACCGCGAGTTCGATCGCGCCGGGCCCGCCCTTGTGCAGCGGCCGGCGCGGGTTGACGTTGTTGTCTTTATCCTCTCCCGTCAGGAACCAGGTGCCGGCCACGTACCATGCGGTGCCGACGAAGTCGGAGAGATCGGCGTCGCGGTTGCTCTGTTCCTTGCGCTGCTCGCGCGACTGCAGCCATTCCGCCTTGAGCGACGCCGGACCCGGCGTCCATTCGAACTGCGCGCCGAAGCGTTGACGCCGGCCCTTCACGTAGACGCGCTCGAAGAAGTCCTCGGTCCCCCAGAACGATTCGCCGCGCAGGCTGTTGAGGCCCTCGGGTATCTGCGAATTCGTGTACGCGACGCCGATGTTGGCGCTCTGCAGGCGGCCGACCCCGGGCACGAGCCGGAGCAGATCGCCCGTCACGCGGAAGGCGATCGACGGCCCGACACCTTCGAGGTCCTCGCCTTCGCGGGCGAACTGCGGCTCGTTCGACTCGCCGTTGTCACCGTCGTCATCGAACATGCCGGCTTCGTAGGTAAGGCGGCCGATTTCACCAAACGCCATCACGCCGCGATCGCGGCCCGGCGCGATCGCCGTCGACCCGAGCGCGCGATACGCGAAATCCAGGTCGCTGACGCCGGTCGTCTGCTCGAGGCCAAACGGCATCTTGAAGCGGCCGCCGATGACGCGCACCCTGTCGAACGTGCGCCATTCCAGGTAGACGTCCTTCCACTGGCCGAACTGCACCTTGCCGCTGCCGTCTTCCTGCTCGACCTCTTCGATCTCGCGCTCGATCTCCCAATCGAAATGGCGGGTCAGCTCACCCTGCAATCCGATGCGCGCCGTGCGCAGGTTGAACATGTCCTCGCCAATCTCGGGGTCGAACGTGCGCCATTCGGTCAAGACGCGGCCTTTGATGTCGACGGTGAGGTCGTCGCCGAAGACAATCCGCGGCCGGTCGTTCCACACGATGCCCTTTTCGTCCTGCGCGGCCGCGGGCGCGGCGGCGAAGGCGATCAGGAGTGCCACGATCAGGGGTCGATTCATGCGGTTCGGTCTCCGGGCAGGCGTGTCGCCGCGGCGCCGGCCTTCACGCTCAATTCTTGATACGACATATTCAGCTGTTTGACCAGCGCGGGCTCGTGAATGACGACCGAGACCTCGCGGCGGAAATCGAGGCTCAACGTCGACAGCGCCGTGCTGCCCAGCACCGCGCGCGACTCGTCGATGATCATCATCTTGCCGTGCGGCAGCAGGCCGCCCATCGGCTGCTTCCCCAGCACGGAGACGGTGATGCCCTCGGCGCGGCGATCGCGCAGCAGCGCGACGACGTCGGGGTCTGAAAGCTTGTGATCGAGGATGCGGATGCTGTGCTTCGCGCTCTCGATCAGCGCGCGGATGTCGCGGCGCGATCGCTCGGGCCCGACGATCAGCCGCCGGCCGACCGGCCGGCGCGGCGGCAGCGGCACGCCTGCCGCGTCGGCCTTGAACAGCGTCAACAGCCCTTTCACCACCGACGGATCAGGAGTGATCAGCACCGCGTCCCACGTCCGCGTGAAGCACTTGCGCGTCGGGTTGAGCGTCGTGATGATCGCCGTCGCGTCGTCGGCGACGAGATACTTGGCGTGATACTTCACGACCGGATCGGCGTAGCGCGTCACGACCGCGCCCATTTCCTCGAGCGCGCCCCACAACTTCTTGAGCCGCTTCTTGCCGCCTTTGGCGCGCTTGGTCAGGATCGCTTCGACTTCGCAGCCGCGTTCGAGCGCGGCGGCCAGCGCATCGAGCACCGAAAAATCATCGCAGCGGAACAACGACAGGATCAGCCGCTTCTTCGCGGCCCCGATCACGCCGAGGAGGGCCGCTTTACGTTCCGCCGGATCGAGGACGAGGCGCTCGCCGGCTTTCCCGGCGCGCGCACCTTTGCTAACTCCTTTTCGGCGGCGACCAGGAGACATTCTTGATGCCCTTCTTGCCTTCGCCCATCAGCTGCGCGCTCAAGTCTTCGAGCGAATCGGTCGGCTTGAGCGTCGTCAGGTATTTCGCAGTGGCTTCATCGCCCTGCGAAACTTCGCGCGGCTCGAACAGGATGCCGTTCACCGCGAACACGTGATGGACGTGGGCCATCGGAAAGTCGCGCTCTTCGGCCACGATCTCGACCATCATCTGGCGCGGACGCTCGGAGCTGAACACGTTCAGGATCGGGATCATCGCGCACAGGAACAACGTGCCGAGCCCGGCGACCGCGAGTGCGCCCAGGCCCGCCGCCATGCCAAGGCCCATCAGGATGAAGAGAATCGTGATGTCGCGCGCGTCTTCGACCGGCGTGCGAAAGCGGATGATGCTGGCGGCGCCGGCAATGCCGAAGGCGCGCGCCACCGAGTTGCCGATGATGATCATCATGATCGCGCCCGAGATGCACAGCAGCACCTGCGCCTGATCGAGCGCCGGGTTGTAGGTGCGCTCGTGGCGATACTGGCGATGCACGATGGTGACGAGCATGCCGATCACCGCCGAGGCAACCAGCTTGGCGAGCTCGAACAACGGGTTCGACAGAATCAGCGGGCTTGACGGCGCGTCGGTCACGCCGGGGATCACTCCGGGCGCGGCCGATTCCGGCAGGCCGAGGCCGGGCCAGTTGACGCCAACGCCCACCAGCGCGCCGCCGACGATCGCGACGGCGATGCCGGTCCACACCCGATCCCACGCGATCGTCTTCGTCTTCGCCTCGACCAGCGTGTCGACAACTTCGAGCACGCGCGTCAGCAGCGACAGCTCGAGCAGCTCCCTGACCCGGGGATTCGGCGACACCAGCGTGAAGCGGCGATTCAGGCGCTGCGCCGAGGTGTGGCCGCGCACCAGCGCGCGGATACCGGCGCTGTCCGCGGTCGGCACCCCGCGCAGGTCGATGACGACGTGCGCATACCCCGACTTGAAGACCTCCTGGATCCGGCGCTCGAGCTCCTCGGCGGGACCACCGGCCACCAGCGCTTCCTGGGGCGAGAGAAGAAAACGATCGGCCTTGCTGCCCTTCTCGGACGCGGTCGGCATTGGACGAGTGGCGAAACGGTACCACGTATGCTAAAGCTGGGCAAAGGTTGATGCGATTCACTCGCCCCGGGCGCGCGGTCATGCCCCTCGTCATCTTTCTCGCGGCGGTGTCGTCGTGTTCCAGTCCCTCGGGTCCAACCGGGGGCGGGGGTGGGGGCGGGGGCGGCGGTCCGACCGGCCAAACCGTGACGATGATTGCGGTCGGCGACATCGGGCTGTGCGGAAGCCCCGCCGTCGCGCAGACCGCCAAACTCGTCGCCGGCCTCGAGGGCGAGCTGTTGCTCGCCGGTGACATCGCGTACTTCCAGGGGACCGCGGCAAATTTCCGGGACTGCTTCGATCCGTTCTGGGGTCAGTTTCGATCGCGCTGGCACCCCGTGCCGGGCAATCACGAGTACGAGAGCCCTGGCGCCGCTCCGTACTTCGCGTATTTCGGCGACGCCGCGGGTCCTCCAAACGTCGGGTATTACTCGATCACCGCCGGTGACTGGTTGATCCTGATGCTCAACTCGAACCTGCCCGCGACCCAGGGATCGCCGCAGTACGAATTCGCGCGCGTCGCGCTCGATCGCCAGCTGACGCCGTGCACGATGGCGGTGTGGCATCACCCGCGCTTCTCATCGGGACCGAATGGCAACACGCCGGCGATGCGCGACATGTGGGCGCTGCTCGAGAGCAAGCGCGCCGAGATCGTGTTCAGCGGCCACGATCATTTGTACGAGCGATTCGCGCGGCAGTTGTCCGATGGCACCGCCGATCCCGTCAACGGCGTGCGGCAGTTCATCGCCGGCACCGGCGGTGCCGAGCTCTATAACTTCGTCCGCGCCTCGGCGAACTCCGAGGAGCGCATCATGAAGTTCGGCGTCGTGAAATTTACGCTTCGCCCCGCGCAGGTCGACTGGGAATTCCTCGGCATCGACGGCTCGGTCAACGATCGCGGCCTCGATACGTGCCGCTAGCGAGCGCTAGGCCTCGCTCCAGCCGGCGAAACATAATAGGCGGATGAAATTACTGTCCGCCCTCGCCGCCATCATCACGTTAAGCGCTACCGTACTGGCGCAACAGAAACCACCGGCGTTCGCGCCGATTCCAGCGCCGCCCAATGTCGCCAAGCCGCCCGCAGACGCCGCGAAGACTGCTTCGGGCCTTGCATCGATCGTGCTCCAGGCGGGCACCGGCAAGACCAGGCCCGGCGCGACCGACATGGTCACCGTCAATTACACCGGCTGGACCACGGACGGAAAAATGTTCGACAGCTCGTTTGCGCGCAGCGCGCCCAGCACGTTCCCGCTCGATCGCGTCATCAAGGGTTGGGGCGAAGGCGTGCAGTTGATGGTCGTCGGCGAGAAGCGGCGCTTCTGGATTCCGCAGGAGATCGCCTACAACGGCATGGCCGGACGCCCGGCGGGCATGCTGGTGTTCGACATCGAGCTGCTCGATTTTTCGCCGTCGCCAAGCACGCCGCCACCAGACGTCGCGGCACCGCCCAAGGACGCCAAGCGCACGGCATCCGGTCTCGCCTACAAGTCGCTTCGCGAAGGCAAAGGCGGCCCGCACCCCACCGAACGCAGCATGGTCACCGTGCACTACACCG
>DASUSZ010000233.1:0-17107 GCA_036374815.1 Vicinamibacterales bacterium
GGGTGCCTGGCACCCGACGACGAATGCCTATCGCTGTTAGTCGGTGCCTGACACCGAACGACACGCAGTTGGTTATTTGACCGATTTATGGCGTTCGATGATGTCGTAGACCTGCTTGGCGGACAAGCCGAGTTGTTCGCCGGTGGCTCTCGCGGCGTCGCGTTTTGACTCGGCTCGGCCCGAATCTGTTATTTGACCAAATAAAGCAACGACCTCGTCATCCGATACGTCAACCGCTGCAATTTCTGCCGGATCTGCCGGCGGAATCATCACCGTGAATTCGCCGTGGGGCTCCGGAAAACGGGCGGCAATCTCGCCAGGAGTGCCTGTGACGAACTCCTCATGAACCTTCGTTAGCTCCCTGGCGACGATTATTGGTCGATTAACCAATTCGGCCAACTCCGCGAGCGTCTTTTGCAGCTTATGCGGCGCCTCAAAGAACACCGTCAATCGGTGCCTGGCACCACTTGCCACGTCGGCGAACCACTGTTTGCGGTCTTTTCCCCTAATTGGCGGAAAGCCTAGAAAGTTGAACCCGTGGGAGGTGATGCCAGACGCCGAAATCGCCGCGACCACCGCGCTGGCGCCGGGAATCGGTTCAACGGTGAACCCCTGTCCTCGAATTGCCGCCACCAGCCCCGCGCCGGGATCGGAAATCGCCGGCGTGCCGGCATCCGTCACCAGCGCCACCGACTCCCCTTTTGCCAGGCGCGAGACGATGCGATCGACCCGGGCGCGCTCGTTGTGTTCGTGAACGCTGAGAATCGGCGTATCGATGTCGAAGTGGCGCAGCAGGATGCCGGTCCGCCGCGTATCTTCGGCAGCGATGAGCTGGACCTGCTTCAGGATCTTGAGCGCGCGGAGAGTGATGTCGTCGAGGTTGCCGATCGGCGTCGCCACGACGTAAAGCACGCCCTTCGATTCGCGGGCCCCTCGATTCGGTTCGCTCGCTCGGGGCAGGGGCATCGATGGATTTTAAGCTACGATGGGGAGATGGCTCTCCCCTGTTCGTAACCTCAGGAAGGCATGCACGCGGCTGAACCATTACCCCACTTCGTAGACGATTACCTCTCGTTTCTCTACGAAGTGCACCCCACCGGCGCCACCATGGATGGGGTTCACATCCACGACGATCTGATCGAAGACTATCGCCGCTCCGCGATCGATACGCACGTGAGCGCGCTCGCGGGCTTCGGCCGCCGCCTCGACGGAATCCCGGTCGAGCCGCTGCCCAGGCTCGAGCAGATCGAACATCAGATCATTTCCTCCAACATCCGCGCCCGCCAGTTCGAGCTCGAAGCAGTGCGCTCGTGGGAGCGCAATCCGCACGTCTATGCGGACACGCTGGCGTCGAGCCTGGCCGCGCAGGCGATCTTCACCTACGCGCCCGAGACCGAGCGCGCGCGGCGCGTGCTCTCGAAGCTGCGCCAGGTGCCGCGGCTGGTGCAGGCGGCGCGCGACAACATCAAGGAACCGCCGGCGATCTTCGTCAAGGTCGGCATCGATACGTGGCGCGGCGCGATGGCGTTCATCGACGCCGACCTGCCGCGCGCCTTCTCGAACGTCGACGACATGCACCTGCTCGGCGATCTCGCCGATGCGTGCGGCGAGGCGGTGCAGACGATCGGCGCCTACGTCAACGATCTCGAGAACGACATCCGCCCGAAAGCGAAGGGCACCTTCCGCCTCGGGCGCGATCGATTCGAGCAGAAGCTGCGTCTCGAAGAGGGCATCACGCTGCCGGTCGATCGCCTGCTGGCGATCGCGACGCGCGAGCTCGCCGCAACGCAGGACGAGTTCCGCCAGGTCGCGGGACGGTTGAACGGCGGCGATCCGATCGAAGCGTGGCGCAAGACCAAGCAGAAGCACCCTGAAGCGGGATCGCTGATCGCCACCGCGCGCGGCCAGCTCGACGAGCTGCATACCTTCCTCTCGCGCAACTCGCTGATGTCGATGCCCGAGAGCGGCAGCATTACCGTGGCGCCGACGCCGGAGTTTTTCCGCTGGTCGTCGGCCAGCATGTGGACGCCAGGCCCGTTCGAATCGAAGCCGTCGCGGGCGATGTATTACCTCACCGACGTCGATCCGAAGTGGGAAGCCGAGAAGAAAAGCGAGCATCTCCGCGACTTCAACCTGCCGACGCTGTGGGCGATCTCGATCCACGAGGTCTACCCGGGACACTTCCTCCACTACCAGTTCCTGAAGAAGGTGGAGTCAAAGGTGCGCCGATCGACGCTCTTCGCGCCGGCGTCGTACATGGAAGGATGGGCGCATTACTGCGAGCAGATGATGATCGAGGCCGGCTTCGGCCGCGGCGATCACTCGCTCAAGCTCGGACAGCTGGCCGAATCGCTCGTCCGCCTCGCGCGCTTCGTCGTCGGCATCCGGCTGCATACGGAGGACTGGTCGGTGGAGCAGGGCGTGCGATTCTTCCGCGACGAAGCGTTCCTGGAGGAATCGAGCGCGCGCCGTGAAGCCGAGCGTGGCACGTTCGATCCGACCTACATGGTGTATTCGGCAGGGAAGTTGATGCTGCTGAAGCTGCGGCACGATTGGTACGAAGAGCAGGGCGGCAAGCCCTCGCTGCGCAACTTTCACGACGAGCTGCTGTCGCACGGGTCGGCGCCGTTCTGGGCCTTGCGCAAGATGATGCTGGACACTCACGACGACTCCGTGCTGGAGTGATCGGGCAGTCGGGCAGTCGGGCAGTCGGGCAGTCAGGAAGACAGGGAAGAACATGCCGCTTTACGAGTATCAGTGCGAGAAGTGCGCGCACCGCTTCGAGGTGATTCAGAAATTCTCCGATGCGCCGATCGACGTGTGCCCGAAGTGCGGCGGACCGGTGATGAAGCTGTTGTCGTCGCCGGCGATTCAGTTCAAGGGATCGGGCTGGTACATCACCGATTACGCGAAGTCCGGCAGCCGCGACAGCAAGGACAGCAAGGACCACGCGCCCGCGACATCTTCTTCGTCCGAAACGAAAACGGAGACGAAGACGGATACCAAAACCGCGACGAAGACAGAAGGGTCCTAGGGTCCTAGGGACCTAGGGTCTTAGGGTCTTAAGGTACTCGCGGAACTCGTCGGCGATTTCGGCGCGCTTCAGCCCGAAGTACACATTCGCTTTCAGGAAACCGAGATTGCTGCCGGTGTCGTGGCGGACGCCGTCGATCACCACCGCGTACATCGGCCGCGACTTCAACAGCCGCCGCATGCCGTTGGTGAGCTGAATCTCGCCGGACTTGTCTTTCGCGGTCTCGTGCAGCGCCGCGAAAATATCGGGCGTCAGGATGTAACGGCCGACGATCGCGAGATCCGACGGCGCCTGATCGCGCGGCGGCTTCTCGACGAGATCGGTGATGCGGTGCACGCGATCCCCGAATTCCGTCGCGGGCGTGGCGGCAATCACGCCGTACGACGACACGCGCTCCATCGGCACGCGCTCGACCGCAATCACCGGGTCGCCGGTCTTCTCGAACACGTCGATCATCTGCTTCAACGCCGGCGGGTTCGCGTCATACACATCGTCTGCAAGGATGACCGCGAACGGCTCGTTGCCGACGACGTGTTCGGTGACCAGCACGGCGTGGCCGAGACCGAGCGGATCGCCCTGGCGAACCGACGTGACGTTCGTGAGCGCCGACACCTTTCTTACTTCGTCGGCAAGCGCCTTCTTGCCCTTGCTCTCGAGGAAGTTGACGAGATCGGTCGACTCGTCGAAGTGATCCTCCATCGCGCTCTTGCCGCGGCTGGTGACCAGAATGATGTTGGTCAGTCCCGACTGCATTGCCTCTTCGACGCCGTATTGAATGGTCGGCTTGTCGACGATCGGCAGCATCTCTTTCGGAACGGCCTTGGTGGCGGGGAGAAACCGGGTGCCGAGACCGGCAGCGGGGAAGACAGCCTTACGAACCGACGCGCTCATTCCCATTAGAATAGTGCACCCGCCTTCGCCAATGGGCCTCGGCGGGCAAGCGTATGCTCGATCCAAAGTTCGTCGGCGACAATATCGAAGCGGTGCAGACCGCCATGGCCAATCGCGGCTTGAGCGTGACCGCCGAGTTACAGCAGCTCGCAACCGCCGAAGCGCATCGGCGCCGGCTGATCCCACAGATTGAAGGGCTGAAGCGCGAGCAGAACTCGTCGGGCGACCAGGTCGCGCGCGCGAAGCGGCAGGGGCAGGACGCCTCGCATTTGTTCCAGGCGAGCAAGGAGCGCGCCGGCAAAATCAAGCAGCTCGAGTTCGAGCTCGATAGCGCGGAGCGGCAGCGAACGATCCTGCTCGAAACGCTGCCGAACATTCCGCATGCGAGCGTGCCGGTCGGCAAGAGCGCCGCTGACAACGTGGTCGTCCGCACTTGGGGAGAACCCCGAGCCCTCGACTTCGAGCCGAAGGCGCATTGGGATCTTGGCACTGAGCTCGGCATCATCGACTTCGAGCGGGCAACGAAAATTTCCGGGACGCGCTTCGCGTTCCTGATGGGCGCCGGCGCGCAGCTCGAACGCGCGCTGATCAACTTCATGCTGTCGCTGCATACGAACGAGCACGGCTATACCGAAGTGGAGCCGCCGTTTCTCGTCTCGTCGACGACGTTGTACGGGACCGGGCAGCTGCCGAAGTTCGAGCAGGACCTGTTCAAGATCGCGGGCGAGTGGGACTTGTATCTCATTCCGACCGCGGAAGTGCCGGTCACGAACCTCTACCGCGGCGAGATCCTAGACGGCCGGCTCCTGCCGCTGAAGTACACGGCCTACACGCCGTGCTTTCGAAGCGAAGCGGGATCGTACGGCGCCGACACGCGCGGCCTGATCCGCCAGCATCAGTTCGACAAGGTCGAGCTCGTGAAGTTCGCGACGCCGGAGACGTCGTACGACGAGCTCGAGAGCCTGACCGCGAACGCGGAAAAAGTGCTGCAGCTGCTTGGCTTGCCGTATCGCACGATCGTGCTGTGCACGGGCGACATGGGTTTCTCGGCGGCGAAGACCTACGACATCGAAGTGTGGCTGCCGAGCCAGAAGGGCTACCGCGAAATTTCGTCGTGCTCGAACTGCGAGGCGTTCCAGGCCCGGCGCGCGAACATCAAGTTCCGTCCGGAGGGAACGGGCAAGGCGGAGCACGTGCACACGCTCAACGGATCGGGGTTAGCGGTCGGTCGGACGCTGATCGCGATTCTCGAGAACTACCAGCAGAAGGACGGATCAGTCGAGATCCCGGAGGCGCTGCGGCCCTTCATGGGCGGGAAGACGTCGATCAAAAAGTAGAGGTTGGCGGAGAGGAAGGGATTCGAACCCCTGGAACCCGTGAAGGTTCAACGGTTTTCAAGACCGCCGCTATCGACCGCTCAGCCACCTCTCCGCTCAGATCATTTTACCTTCGCCAACCTCGATAGAATGAAGTTGTGAGAAGGCGGCTACTTTTCATTCTGCTGTTTGCGTTGTCCGCGGCGGCGTGTCGCGGCAAGGAATCCACCGAAGATCTTCCCGAGGCGCCACCGATGGCCGACACCGGCATTACCCAGTTACAGATGACAGACACGAAAGTCGGCACCGGCGCCGAAGCGCGGCCGGGCCGCGTGGTGCGCGTGCATTACACCGGGTGGCTGTACGACGCGAGCAAGGCCGACAAGCGCGGCACCAAGTTCGACAGCTCGAAGGATCGCAACGAACCCTTCGAATTTCCGCTCGGCGGCGGACAGGTGATTCCCGGCTGGGACGAAGGCTTTGCCGGGATGAAAGTGGGCGGCACGCGCGTGCTGACGATTCCGCCGAACATGGGCTACGGCGCGCGCGGAGCGGGCGGCGTCATCCCTGGCAACGCCACGCTGGTCTTCGAAGTTGAGTTGCTCGAGGTGAAGTAGCCGTCAGCAATCAGCAATCAGGGAGACACAGAGTTCTGCCGGGTTACTGATACTGGCTACTTCGATGCAGTGTAAGCACTTCGGCATATGCGGCGGATGCACGCTGCCTGGCGTGCCGTACGCGGAGCAGCTGGCGCGAAAACGCCAGGAGCTTTCCCGGCTCCTTCAAGTTGACGTCCCGCCTTTCATTCCCTCACCGTCTGAATCCGGATTTCGCAGCAAGGTTGCCTTCGTATTCGGCCCGGGCGTCATGGGTCACTTCGCGCTTGGCTCGCAGCGCATCGTCCCGATCGAAGAGTGTCCCGTCCACCACGAGCGGGGCAATCGGATCGCCTTCGCATTGCGCGATCGCTTGTTCCGCGCGCGGATTGCGCCCGACATTCTGCGTCACGTTCTCATCCGCACAACGGCGGACGGGCGCGAGGCGTCGGCCATGCTGGTCGTGCGGCGCAACGACAAGTCGCTCCGGACGCCGGTGAGGAATTTCCTCGCGTCGCCGGAGCGGCCCGAGGGCTTCTTCGTCAACATCCACACGAAGCCGGGACCGTTCATGGTGGGTGACGAGACGATCAAGATCGACGGGCGCAGCCACGTCAAGGAGGTGGTCGGCGGCGTTTCCTATCTGGTGTCGCCGACGGCGTTCTTCCAGACCAATGTCGGCGCCGCCGAGATTCTGGTCAAGCTGGTGCTCGAAGAGATCGGCGCCGCAAAACGAGTGCTCGATCTCTACTGCGGCAGCGGCCTGTTCTCGCTGCAGATCGCGAAAACCGGCGCGTCGGTGACGGCCATCGAAGAGAACCGCCAGGCCATCGTTGACGCCGAGAGCAACGTTCGCATCAATCGGATGCCGCACGGACAGATTCGATTCCTCGCCGCACGAGTCGAGGACGCCCTGGCGCGGGCGGGCCGGGAATCATGGGACGCGGTGGTGCTCGATCCGCCGCGGCAGGGATGTCCGCCGGCGGTGATCACGACGGTGTTCGAGCGGATGCGGCCGCCGCGTGCCGTCTACGTGTCCTGCAATCCGGATGCGCTCGCGAAGGAATTGCCGGTTATTCTCAAGGCGGGCTACCGCGTCACGCGCGTGCAGCCGGTGGACATGTTCCCGCATACCGATCACATCGAGACCGTGGTGTCGCTCGCGCGATGAAGATACTCTCGACCGCGCGAGTGCTGGTGATCGTCTCCGCGGCGATCGCGGTGTTCGCGGAAGCGTGGCAGGCGACCACCTACGCGCCCGAAGTGTTCTGGATTGGCGTGGCCGGCTTCGGCCTGCTGCTGATGGCGGGCGATCGGCTGCGCCCGATCGCGATGCCCATCGTGATGGCCGCGCTGTATCTGACACCGGCGATCCTGCTGACCACGCTCGACGAACGCGGCCGCGGCTACGGACTCGATGCGATCTGGATGCTGCCGCTGTTCGGTTTGACGCTCAGCGGATCGGGTGTGCAGCACTGGTCGCTGCCGGCTGGCTGGCGAGTCCCGCTGATCACGTGGGCGGCGATCGTCGCGCTCTCGTGGCCGGTGGTGTTCATGCGCGAAGTGAATTTCGCGCTCTGGATCCTGCCGCTCGCGCGCGTGTCGAACACCAGCATCGGCATTCCGCCGTCGGAAGTGGTGCTGAACGTCGCCTACTTCGCCGTGATCCACTTGCTCGGCATTCTCTGGATCGACGCGTTGTGCCGCTGGTATCGCGAGGATTTGCCGCGATTTCGCCGCGAAGTGTTGAGCGGGCTGGCGACCGCCGCGCTCGTTGCGTTCGCGGTCTCGATTTACCAGGGGTTCTTCGATCTCGGGTTTCTCAATCGCGGGTTCTGGGAATACATGCTGCGCGCGTCCGGCACGCTCGCGGATCCGAACAAGCTTGGCGCGGTTGCGGCGTTCTGGACCGTTGGCGCGATCGTGTTCGCGCGGCGGCTGCCGCGGCCCTGGCAGACCGTGCTGGCGATCGGCGGCCCGGTGCTGGGCGTCGCCGCCGCGTGGTTATGCGGTTCGCGCACCGGCCTGGCGGCGCTGGCGATCAGCATGGTCGCTGCCGGCATCGAGGCGCTGCGCGGATCGAAGGTCGATGCGAGAAAGCTCGCGATGTCCGCCGCGGCGACGATCGCGCTGGCCATTGCGGTCGCATTCGTGCTGCAGAACGCATCGACGCACACAATCTGGGAGCGCGGCGCGATTCGCTGCGTGCCGTTCCTCGGCGACGGCGGCATTCGCAACTGCGTCAACGAGCTGCTGTGGGATCGCTACGGCTACGGGCCGGTTGCGATCCAGATGATCAAGGAGCAGCCGATCGAGGGCGTCGGCGTGGGCATGTACCACGCGCTGTCGCACGACTTCGGCATCGCCGCCGGCCGCGTGATTCCGCAACCAGACAACGCGCAGGCGTGGTGGCGCCACAATTTTGCGGAGCTCGGGCTGCTCGGCTTCCTGCCAATGGTGTGGTGGTGCATCGTCTTCGGCCGGCAGTTGCTCTCGCTCGATCGATCGCGGGACAGAGTGTCGAGCGGGATGCTGCGCGGAATTCTGACTGGCTTCTTCGTGGCGTCGCTGTTCGGCATGCCGTCGCAATCAGCAGCGATCACCATCACGTTCTGGGCGTTCGTGTTCTGGTTCGCTGCCGAGAGCAACACGCTTTCGCAATCAGAGCCGCGGCGCGGCAGCAACGCCATCGCGCTTGCCGCTGTCGCGCTCATCGCCGTTCATGCCGGCATGACGGTCGTCGACGCATTCGGCGACCTGCGTCCGCAGCATCGAGCGGAGCGATTCAACTGGTATTACCGCTACGGCTTTCACACCAACGAGCAGCACGGCGCCGATCTCGAGCCCGATCCAGGCGGCAATCCAGTCGGCCGCCGCTGGACGCTGGAGGATTCACTCGCCGTCATTCCGGTGAAGGGCAAGGTCCTGAAGTTCGTGGCCTGGCTCGATCATCCGGATGCCGACGTCAAGCCCGTGCACCTTCGCGTGTGGGCCGACGGCAAGCTGGTTTACGAAGGCGATCGGAATCGCGCGCCGCTGTTCCTCGACATTCCCGCGACGCCCGGCAGGACCCACATGCGGATCGAAACGTCGATCGATCGCACGTTCAAGCCGAGCGATGCCGGCAACAGCCGCGACCGGCGCGATCTGGGCTTGTCGATTCGCGACTGGGTCTGGCAATAAGGAGATTTCGGCTCGGATCGAGTGGATCTCGGATTATTTTTTGATTGTGCGATCGAGGTATTTGCGGATCGTCTCGTAGGTGTGCGGCTGCAGCCAGGCGTCGACGACGCGATCGTTCATCGGCTTGAGTAGGCTTGTGCGCTCGAGGATCGGTGCGTAGAACGCCTCTTTAGTGAGCGCAAACGCGCCCGCAGGAATCTTCGCCAACCGCTCCGCCGCCTCCGTCGCCTGATCGATCAGCATTCCTGCCGGGCACTTCTCATCGATCAATCCCATTGCCTTGGCTTCGTCGACGAGCACGGTGCGGCCGGTGTAGACGAGATCGCGCAGCGGCCCATCGGCGACGCGTGCCGCCATGATCTGCAACGGCAACGCAGGGAATGGAACGCCGACGGCAAGCTCGGGGATGCCGATGCGGCCGCTGCCTTCCGTCATGATGCGGTAATCGCACGTTGCCGCCAGGATGCAGCCGCCGGCGATCGCGTGGCCGTTGATGGCCGCGATCATCGGCTTGGGCAGCGTCAACGCGGCCAGCAGAAAGTTGTCGAGCACCGGAAGGAATCGCCGGCCGTAGTCGGGCCCGTCCTTGATCACGCGAAACAGATCGACGCCGGCCGAGAACGACGATCCCGATCCCGTGAGGATCACCGCCTTCACCGACGGGTCCTTCGCGGCTTCCATCTCCTGCGTGAGTGCTTCGCCGAGCTCGATATCCATCGCGCTGACCTTGCCGTGCGCGAGCTTGAGCGTGCGGATGCCGCCGACATCTTTCCTTTCGATCATCGCGACAGATTACACTGCCTTCGTGGCTCATATCGCCGCCGCCCGTCCCGCCTCGACCGTCGTCGTCTTGCGCCCTCCGGCTTCGCCCAGTGCCGGCGCCGGCACCCCGTTCGAAATTCTGATGGTCCGCCGCAACGACAAGGTTGCGTTCATGGCCGGGTCGTACGTGTTTCCCGGCGGGCGCGTGGACGATGCGGACTTTCCGCTGCCGAGCGATCCGTGCCGTCCGGCGATCTTCAGCGATTTGAGCGACGCCGACGAAGCCGCCTATCGCCGCGCCGCGGTGCGCGAGCTGCAGGAAGAAGCCAACGTCCACATCACGGTCGACGACCTCGTGCCGTTCGCGCACTGGGTCACCCCGGAAATCGAGACACGACGCTACGACACGCGTTTCTTTCTCGCGAAGATGCCGGACGGGCAGACCGCGCGGCATGACGAGGGAGAGACGACGGCGCTGGAGTGGCTGTCGCCGATCGAGGCGATGGGGCGATTCGAACGAAAGGAGCTGCTGCTTCCGCCGCCGACGTGGACGACGATTCGGCAACTGGCGCATCGCACGTCGATTGAGGACGCGATGACGTGGGCGCGATCGAAAGCGATCGTCCGTGTGATGCCCGGGTTCTTCAAGAACGGCGACGAAGTGACGTTGACGCTGCCCGGCGATCCTGCCTTCCCGACCATTCCTGGCTGGGAGATTCCCGAAGAGACTCGATTCGTCCTGGAGGACGGCGTTCGTTGGCGGCCACACAGGGCGTAGTCGATGCGATTGATCGCATCATCCAGTACTTCAACTCTCGCAGGCTCGATTTACCTGACGGGTTCTTCGATCGCCGAACCCAGTTCCTGATCAACGGCGCGGCATTCGAAACCCTGCTCGGACGATCGCCGGACGACCCGCTGATCCTGATGCTGGCGCGCGGGCCCGCCGGATTCCGCTTCACGACAAAGGCGCTGCAACACGCGATTCCCGACGCACGGATCGAAAAACGGCCGATTGCGGCTGATGGCGATCCTTCGACGATCGCGGTTCAGTTGAAACTCGCTGGCAAGCTTCGCGGCACGGCTGAGCAAATCGACGTCGTCGTGCCAATCACGCTGAAGCTGGCGGCGGCCGGTCACGTCGAGATCGCCGAAGCAACGATGGACGAATCCATCCTCGAGAAGATCCGCGAGGCGCGGCTGCGGCCGTGATGTCGATTTTCCACGCCACCGATCGTCATAGGGCGAGGAGGCGTTGATGCATCTGCTGCTGACGCTCGTACTACTAATTCAGCCCGGATCCGATCCGTTCCTGGCCCGATTGGCGGGCCAGTGGTCCGGAACCGGGACGGTGCTGAATCAACCGTCGAAGATCTCGATCACCTGGTCATGGGAGCTGGGCGGACAGTTCCTGCGACTGACTTTCCGAAACGAGATGCCAAAGTCGACGTTCGAAGGCCACGCGTATTACCGGGCCGTCGGCGACGGGCGTTACCGCGGGATGTGGTTCGACAACTCCGGAATGACCCGGCCCCTCGATGCGCGCCGCGAGGGCGATTCGCTCGTTGCGAAGTGGGGGACGCCTGACACCGAGGAAGGGGAGACGACGTACCGCCTCATGACGGACTCGAGGATGGAGATCGTCGATCGCGTGAAGTCGAAAGACGGCACGTGGCGCGAGTTCGGACGCTCGGTCGTCACCCGATGAAACACGAAGGACACGAAGGGACGAAGACGCACGAAGAAATGCCGCGAGCGGTTGATTGAGGCCGGCCTTCGGCCGGCCGTCGGTTCGCAAATGATCGCGAAAAATGAGTCGCCTGAATGCGCTCGCGACTCATTTTGTCGCGATCATTCGCGAACCTCGGGCGCGTAGCGCCCACAATCAACCGCGAGAGCTTCGTGGCCTTCGTACCTTCGTACCTTCGTGTTGCCTTCAGTCGGGGTTGATGAAGCGATACAGGACCCGGACGATGCGGTAGGCTTCGGGCATCGTGGCGCGTGAGAATTCGACCGTGTCGGGCGCGACCAGCTGGATCTCGCTGAACGCCGTCGCCACTTCGGCGATCGTGAAGTTGCGCAGCTGCATCCGCACTTTGTACGCCGGCTGACGATCGCGGGCGATCTTCTTTGCCGACGCGACGGCCTCTTTCGCGGCCGCCTGGATCTCGCGTCGCGCTTCGACTGGCGACTTGCCCTCGACAGCGCGCATGTTGATCGCGCGCTTCACGACAACGCCGCGGATCGACGGCGTCCACTCCTTCTGCTGCTCAACGGCCACATCGTCACCGGTGATCATCACCACCGGCACGCCGTACCACTGCGCCATCAGCGTGTTGAGCCCGCCTTCGCCGGCGGAGCGGCCGTTGACCTGCACGTCCTTGACGACGCCGGAGCCGGTGTGGGCGAACAGGCCGCGTGGAGAATCAGCCTTCGCGTGATAGCCGACGAAGATCACGGCGTCGAACGTGTCGTCGAGGCCTTCGACCATGCCGTGGCGCTTGAAGCTGTGGCTGATCAAGCGCGCGCGGGGGTCGAGGTCCTCCGACAGCAAGTTGCGCTGGCTGCCGTGCGAATCGTTGACCACGACTTCGGTGGCGCCGCCTTCGAACGCGCCACGGATCGCGGCGTTGGCGTCTTCGGCCATCAGCTTGCGCGAGCGAGCGTACTCAGGCTGGCCGGCGCTGGTCTGATCGTCGCCAACCACGCCGCTGATGCCTTCCATGTCGACCGAGATATAGACACGTTTCGTCTGTGCGGCGGCAGACGCCGCAGTTAAGCACATGACGACCGCCACGAGCCTTGTTTTCCACATGGCGCGGTAGTTTGTTACGGGCATGCAGCGTTTGGCAAGCGCGCGCGATCCGACGCAGCGCGAGGAACACGAAGGCACGAAGGTACGAAGGTACGAAGACAATATTCTTAAATGCCAGTGCCGCTCAGCAGCACTGGTATTTCCCAGATTAGTCTTCGTATCTTCGTATCTTCGTACCTTCGTGTTAGGTCGGTTGCTCGTCTGGCAAGTCCAGCGCCTGTCGTACGAACATCTTCTCCGGCAGGCCGCCCATGATCTCGATCGTCTCGTTGACGATCGTCTTGGGGACGCCGGTGACGCGGTACTTGCGGCTGAGATCCATGAACTCGGTGGCTTCAATCGCGTCCGCGGTGATCATCTCGTTGGCCGCAGCCATCTTGTGTGCGAGGACGACCGCCCTCGGGCAGTGCGGTCAAGTCGGTGTCGAGAACACCTGGATGTGCGTCGGCTTGTCGACGGCCTGGATCCACTTCATCGTCTCGGGGTCGAGCTCGATCTTGCCGGTGCCGGCGACGATGATCGCTTCGACGAGGCCGACGAACTCGTAGCCGGTCGGCGCGCCGTACATCCGCATGCGCGTGTCGATGTCGTCGCTCAAGATGACGATCGCCGGCGCCTTGTCGATCTTGTATTTCGCCTTGTCCTCGGTATCGAGCACGAAATTCTTCTCGACGACGGTGATCTTGTCGTTGAGCGAGGCGATTTCCTTGACGATCTGTTTCGCGATGTCGCCGCTCTCGGTCGCGCCAAAGGCCTGCGTGAAGAGGACGAGCTGAACGGGAATGGTGATGACGGAGAGGTGTTCCTTTAGCGTCGCTTCATCTTGCGGTGACAAAAGCCCCATGACGCCATCTTACCGGTTCCCGGCTCCCGGCTCCCGGTTCCCGGCTGCCGGCTCCCCGTCAGAACTTGAAGAGATCGTCGAAGGCCTTCTTCGCGCCGCTCGGCTCTTTCGGATTGCTGCTCTTGTCGGCGACGGCCGTGGTGGTTTCCCGCTCCCATGTGGTGCGGCCACTGAAGTGCTGGCACTCGTTGGCGACGTCTTTCGGCGACACGCGCGCGGGGATCTTCACGGCGCACTCGAAGCTCGCGCCCGGATCGAAGTTCACGCACTGAATGCACGAGCGCAGCTGCACCTGGCACTTCGGGCACTTGCTGAGCGACATGATCTGCGCGTCGACGATGGTGCCGCAGCGCGCGCAGCGGGCGACCTGCCGCGAACCCATCATGCGCGGGTTGCGCGCGCCTTCGGATGAAATGCGCCGCGCGCCGGCGGGGGCGCCGGGCTCGCGTTCGGGCTTCCGGTCGCCGCTGTCGGGGCGCGGTCCGGATTTCTGCCGATCGCGGTCGTCGTCCTGGTAGCCGCGCTGACGGTACTTGCGGTCGTCGCTCATTGGGTGGGGTCGCTAAGACTATATCCCCCTTCGCGCTACGGGGGACCGGGTGCCACGAACATCGAGGCGCCTCGCGCACGGTGGAGCCTACCGTAGTGGGGGAAGCACCGGGTGGGGCATCCACCATGCGCTGGCAGGATGATAGTTATGCGCGCGGCGGATATCTTTGTCAAGAAAAGGCGTAGTTGACAGTTTAAAGTTCACAGTTGAAAGTTGAGTTTCAAGTTCCAAGTTCCAGTTTCAGTTGGAGTTGCCCATGAAGCGCCTTCAGACTTCGCTCGCCCTCGTTGTCTGCCTGCTGCTGTTGCAGCCCGCGGGCGCGCAAGAGAAGCCCGGCTCCGCGAACGCGACCGCGAGCAAACGCGCGCGAACGTTTGTCGATGCGATCGAGCAGGCGGTCGTCGGCGATCCGCAGTTGTCGCCCGACGGCAGGCAGATCGCCTTCACCATCGACAGGGCTGACTGGAAGGCGAACCGGCGCGTCTCGCACATCTACCGGATCAACACCGACGGCACCAACCAGGTGCAGCTGACGTTTGGCGAGCGCGGCGAATCGAGCCCGCGGTGGTCGCCGGACGGCAAGACCATCGCGTTCACCACGCGCCGCGATCCCGACACCGCCAACCAGATCTACCTGCTCAACGTCGACGGCGGCGAAGCGCGCCGGCTCACGAATCATCCGACCGCTCCAGGCAGCATCAACTGGGCGCCGGACGGCAAGGCGATCTACTTCCTCGCGGCCGACGACAAGACCGCCGAGGAAAAGCAGAAGGACACGCTCCGGGACGACGTGTATTCGTTCGAGGAGAACAACTTCAAGCAGCGCCACCTGTGGTCGGCGGATCTCGACGGCAAGGCGAAGAAGATCACCGACGGCAATTTCTCGATCTCGAATTACGAGCTGAGCGCCGATGGACGAAAGATCGCCATGACCCGCATGCCGAGCCCGCAGCTCGAGTTCCTCGATCGCGGCGAAGTATGGGTGATGGATGCGAGCGGCGCCAACGCGAAGCAGCTGACGACGAACAAGGTCCCGGAAGGCAACGCCGCGATCTCGCCCGATGGGCAGACCGTGATGTTCACGTCCGCCGCCAACGAGCAGTTCGACATTTACTTCAACGACAAGCTGTTCCTGGTGCCGGCGAGCGGCGGCCAGGCGCGCGTGCTGCTGCCCGAAGTGCCCTATGAAATCAACGGCGGGCAGTGGAGCAAGGATGGCAAGAGCATTGCCTTCACCGCGAACGTCGGCTCGTCGATGCAGCTGATGAAGGTCGATGTCGCTACGAAGCAGGTGTCGCCGCTCACCAAAGGCGATCACTCGATCGGCGGCTGGTCGTTCTCCGACGACAACGCGCTGCACGTCTTCACGCTGAACACCGGCGCGCGGCCGAGCGAGATCTACACGATGCCGGCGGCGGGCGGCGCGATGAAGCGCGTGACGTCGATCTTCGACGAGGACCTGGCGACGTTCAAGACGTCGCGGCAGGAGCGCATCACCTGGAAGGGCGCCGACGGCGCGACGATCGAAGGGCTGCTCAACTATCCGGTCGATTACGTGGCCGGCCAGCGCTATCCGCTGATCGTGATGACGCACGGCGGCCCGGCGGCATCCGACAAGTTCGGCTTCGCGACCGAGATCCAGGTCTATGCCGCCAAGGGCTATGCGGTCCTGCGGCCGAATTATCGCGGCAGCACGGGCTACGGCGACAAGTTCCTGCGCGACATGGTCAACGGCTACTTCAAGCAGGCGCACCTCGACGTCATGGCAGGGACCGACGCGGTGATCGCGATGGGCGTGGCCGATCCCAGCAAGCTCGTGAAGATGGGATGGAGCGCCGGCGGCCACATGACGAACAAGATCATCACGTTTACCGATCGCTTCAAGGCGGCCAGCAGCGGCGCCGGGGCGGCCAACTGGATCTCGATGTACGCGCAGAGCGATCACCGCGAGTTCCGGACGCCGTGGTTCGGCGGCACGCCGTGGCAGGAGAAGGCGCCGATCGACGTCTACTGGAACAACTCGCCGTTGAAGGACGTGTGGAAGGTGAAGACGCCGACGATCTTCCTGGTCGGCGAGCAGGATCCGCGGGTGCCGATGGCGCAATCGGTCGAGATGTTCCGCGCGCTCAAGTCGAACGGCGTGCCGACACATCTATATGTGGCGCCGCGCGAGGGACACGGGTGGACGGAGCTCCGTCACCGTCTCTTCAAGCTCCAGATCGAGATGGAGTGGTTCGAAAAGCACGTCCATAACCGTGCCTACACGTGGGAGAAGGTGCCCGGCGAGGAAAAGAAGGACGCGCCGAAGCCGACGACCACCGTCAGCCAGCAGTAGGAAAGCCGACCAATCGGGTCGCAGTTGTCATGCACGTCGGCGCGGCATACAATGCGCTTGAGAAATTTTTCACAAGACTTCCGTACCAAGAATTTCGAGATAAAGTGAGCTGTTTTGGCGCCGCTCGTCCCTGTTAACTCGAGCTGTGCCACACCACTAACCCCAGGGGCCGCTGGATCGCATGTCGCAGGTATTCCCAAAAAGCGCTAACGCGTGGTCGAAAGCCAGCATCATTGCGCTCGTACTCGTGTTGATTGGCGTCGGCAACGTCGTCCTGCTGTTGCAGCGATCCGACTTCGTCACGTCCGCCAACAACTTCGTCGAGCAGCCGGTCCAGTTCTCGCACCAGCACCACGCGGGCGGCATCGGCATCGAGTGCCGCTATTGCCACACCTCGGTTGAAGTCTCGCCCTCGGCCGGCATTCCGCCGACCAAGACGTGCATCAACTGCCACTCGCAGATCTGGAACACCAGCCCGTACCTCGAGCCGGTGCGCGCCAGCTTCCGCGACGACCGGCCGCTCAACTGGATCCGCATCCACGACCTGCCGGACTTCGTGTACTTCAATCACAGCGTCCACGTCGGCAACGGCGTCGGCTGCGAGACCTGCCACGGCCGCGTCGATCGCATGCCGCTGATGATCCAGAAGGCCTCGCTCCAGATGGAGTGGTGCCTCGATTGCCACCGCGACCCGACGCGTTTCCTGCGGCCGCTCGATCAGATCACGACGATGGGCTATGTGCCGGCGACCTCGCAGCAGGAGCTCGGCGCGCAGCTCGTG
>DASUSZ010000234.1:0-2263 GCA_036374815.1 Vicinamibacterales bacterium
CCGGCCGCCGGCCATCAGCCGCTGGAGTGCCGCGTCGATGACGGCAGGCCCGAGCCCCAGCCGCGCGGCGACGTCCTTGCTGGTGAAGGGACCGTGCGTGCGCCCGAATCGGCGCACGAGATCGACGACCGGATCCGCAACGGGCTCGAGCAGCGTGATCGGCAGGCCTGGCGGCAACGGCACGCCAATCGCATCGCGATACCGCGCCGCATCCTCAACCGCGATGATGCGTTCCTCGCCGACCAGCCGAATCACCAGCGCGCGTCGAGTCTTGACGAGCTCGGTCACCGCCGGCCCGGCGATGCCGGCGTCGCTGCGCGCGGCGATCTCGTCGCGCGTGAGATCGCCAAGCCGCAGCAACAGATCGTGAACCGCGTCGGTCGATCGCGCGTGAAAGCGTTCCGGCAGGTGCTGCAGCTCCTGCTCGAGCGTGTCGAGCACTGACTCGTCGAGCAGATCGCGGAGCTCGGTATCGCCAATCAGGTCGCGCAGCTGCGACTGATCGACCGACAGCGCCTGCGCGCGCCGCTCGGCCAGCGGCGCGTCGCCGTCGTAGATGTAGTTCGCGACGTAACCAAACAACAGCGACGCCGAGAACGGCGACGGCTTCTGCGACTCGACGTTGACCACGCGAAGCGATCGGCTGCGGACGCGCGTCAGGATGTCGGTCAGCGCCGGCAGATCGAAAATGTCGCGCAGGCACTCGCGATACGTTTCCAGGATGATCGGGAACGACCCGAACCGCGACGCCACCTTCAGCAGATCCGATGCGCGCTTGCGCAACTGCCAGAGCGGCGCACGCGCACCAGGCCGGCGGCGCGGCAGCAACAGCGCGCGGCCGGCGGCCTCGCGGAAGCGCGCCGAGAACATCGCGGTCGAGCCGAGCTGCCGCACCACCAGCCGCTCGACTTCATCGGGATCCGGCAACAGCAACGCGGTGTCCGGCAAACGTTCGCCGTCCGGGTACCTGACGACGAACCCATCGTCCGACCACATCACCTCGACGTCGACGCCGGCTTCATCCCGGATGCGAGCCGTTGCGGCCATCGCCCACGGCGCATGGACGCGGCTGCCGAGCGGCGACAATACGGCGACACGCCAGTCGCCAAGATCGTCGCGCGAGCGCTCGATGACGATCGTGCGATCGTCGGGAACCGCGCCCGCTGCCGCGTTCTGCTCCTCGAGATACGCGATCAGATTCGCGGCGGCCTTCGCGTCGAGCCCGTGATCGTTCTCGAGCGTGGCGATGGCCGCGGCCGGTGCTTCCTTGCGCAACTCGCGAACGAGCTTGCCGATCGCCATGCCGAGTTCGACCGGCCGGCCGGGACCCTCGCCCTTCCAGAACGGCATCTTGCCGGGCTCGCCTGGAGCAGGGGAGACCATCACGCGATCGTGCGTGATCTGATCGATCCGCCACGTCGATGCGCCCAGCAGGAACGTCTCGCCGGCGCGCGCCTCGAACACCATTTCCTCGTCGAGCTCGCCGACGCGCGCCTTGTCCTTGTCGGCGCCGGTCAGGAACACGCCGTAGAGCCCGCGATCCGGAATCGTCCCGGCGTTGGCGATCGCGACGCGCTTGGCGCCCTGCCGCGCCATCACCATGCCGTTGACGCGATCCCACGTGACGCGCGGCCTGAGCTCGGCGAATTCGTCCGAGGGATAACGCCCCGACAGCATGTCGAGGACGCCGTCGAAGATCGGCCGCGACAACTCCGCGAACGGCGCCGCCGAACGAACGGTGCGATAGAGATCGTCGACCGACCAGCGCTCCATCGACGCCATCGCGACCAGCTGCTGCGCGAGGACGTCGAGCGGATTGCGCGGATAGCGCGACGATTCGACCTTGCCCTGCCGCATCGCCGCCGTGACCGCCGCGCACGCGACCAGGTCGCCGCGGAACTTCGGGAAGATGATGCCTTCGCTGATCTCGCCGACGCTGTGGCCGGCGCGTCCGATGCGCTGCAGTCCGCTCGCCACCGACGGCGGCGCCTCGATCTGAATCACGAGATCGATTGCGCCCATGTCGATGCCAAGCTCGAGAGATGAAGTCGCGACCAGCGCGCGCAGGTGGCCGCCCTTCAACAGATCCTCGATCTCGGTGCGCTGCGCGCGCGCCAGCGAGCCGTGATGCGCGCGCACCAGCGGCTCGCCGGCGATCTCGTTCAACGCGCCGGCGAGACGCTCGGCGAGCCTCCGGCTGTTCACGAACAACAACGTCGAACGATGCGATTTGATCAGCTCAACCAGCCGTGGATGAATCGAG
>DASUSZ010000235.1:0-2758 GCA_036374815.1 Vicinamibacterales bacterium
GCCTTTCTCCGGCCCGCCGATCGCCTGAGCTGAAAGCGCCGAAAAACCCCAATCAGCGCCGCTAGCGGCCAGCGCTATCGCGAGGGCAAGTAGCAGTTTCTGCTTCATCCGCGCAGTATATGCGCGTTCAACGTTGCCGTCGGTGCGAAGCACCAATCGCAACGTTGCGGATGGTGCTTCGCACCGATGGCAACCTTGCGATAGCCTTTCGCCTTATGTCGTTCTCCACCGGCGTCGTTCTCGCCGCGCTTCTGAGCCTGATCGCCCAGCAGAGAACGCCGGACATTCATTTCACGCCGACCCGCCACAACATCGCGGACGCGATGCTTCGGCTCGCGAACGTCACGGCCAATGACGTTGTCTTCGATCTCGGATCGGGCGACGGACGCATCCCGATCATCGCGGCGCAGAAATACGGCGCCAGGGCAGTAGGCATCGAGATCAACAAGGACCTGGTCGAGATCTCGTGGCAGATTGCCAACCAGGCCGAGGTCGCAGACAAGGTCTCCTTCATCGCCGGCGATCTGTTCGACGCCGACCTCAGCAAGGCGACGGTGGTGACGGCGTATCTGTCGACCAGCATCATGAAGACGCTCGAGCCCCGGCTTCGCGCGTTGAAGCCGGGCACGGGCATCGTGTCGCACCAGTTCACGATGCCGCAGTGGCCGCCGGACAGGCGCGTCAAGGTGGATGAAGCGGAAATAATGTTGTGGGTTGTGAGGTAGCGATCAGCAATTAGCAATCAGCAATCAGTAGTCAGGAATCACAAATGCCCCTTGAATTCAGGAAGACCGTTCGTGCCGATTATCCCGACGTCATCACCGATGACGCCGTGCGGGTGATGGAGGCGCTGGCGCGGTTTGATGTGGCGCGCAAGCAGATCATGGCGGCGCGCATCGAGCGTCGGGCCGCGCGGGCGCGGAACAAGCAGCGGATCGGATTCCTGGATCCCAACGGCACCATCGGGCGCACGTCGATCAAGGTCAAGGACGCGCGCGAAGGGAATTTCGTCGGCGCGGAGATTCCGAAAGATCTTAAGCGGCAGTGGATCCAAGGCACTGGCCCCGCGGCACGCCCGGGCGCATCGACCGAAGTCGGTTTGCGCAACGTCGCGTATGCGCTGCTGAGCGGCGCCGACGGCTGGATGTTCGACGGCGAAGATGCGCTCGGCCAGGTGTCGGCGATGTCGCTCGACAACCAGCGGAATTTGAAACTGGCGATTCATCGCGATGCGAAGTTTCTCGCGGTGGCCGAGCAGGTCGCCGGCGAGATGAACAAGTGGGCTGAGGGATTTTTCGGCCGGCCAATCATCGCCGACTGGCGCAAGCAGCTCGATTTCACGACGAAGATCTATCGCGCCCGCGGACTTCATCTCGACGATCGCCACGTTCGCAACGCCGACGGTTCCGGCTTCTCCGCCTCGATCGTGGACGCGACGCTCTACATCGTCAACAACCACAAGAAGCTGGTCGAGTCCGGCGCATCGATCGTGCTGTATCTGCCGAAGATCCAGACCGCGGAGGAAGCCGCGCTATGGAACGACATCCTCACGTCGATCGAACAGCAGCTGGGTCTCGCGGCCGGAACGATCAAGACGTATGTGCTCGTCGAGCAGGTCGAGGCCTGTTATCAGCTGATGGAGATTCGCGCCGCGCTCGGCCTGCACTTCGTCGGCTTCAATACGGGACGGTGGGATTACATCAACAGCGTGTCGGATGCTGTCGCGTGGGACCCGGCGTTCATCAATCCGAACATCGACGCGATCACGATGACCTACGGCTACATGCGGAGTTACGAGGATCGCGTGCGCCGCGCCGTCAACACGCCCGATCTCAAAGGGCAGTACGCGCTCTGGCAGGGCGGCATGGAGCCGAACATTCCCGTCGGTTCCGAAGCGGGCGTCGCGGCGGGCATGAAGCGCGCCGTCGCCGGCGCGGAGCGCGAACAACGCGAAGGCGCGAGCGGCAAGTGGGTCGCCCACTGGAAGATGGTGCACATCGTCCGCCCGGTGTGGGAGAAGGTAGGCGATGCGAATCAGCTTGGACGATCGTTTCCGCGGCTGACGTATACCGAGAAGGACGCCGCCGATCTCACGCAGCTCGAGCCCGCGCCGCGCACGATCCGCGGCGCGCGCGACCTGATGAGCGTGGCCATCCAGTACGGCAACGCGTTCGGCCAGGGCCTGCAGGCGGCCGCGCTCAAGCCCGCGGATTTCTTCGGCAACGAAGACGTGCTCTACCTGATGGAAGACATGGCAACCGGCGAGATCCGGTTGAGCATCCTGTGGGAATGGCTGCACAAGGGCGCGAAGATGACGGCGGCCGACGAAGAGACCGGCGTCAAGGAAGGCGACACCTTCTCACGCGAGCTGTGCATGCGCCTGCTGCGGGAGGAATACGACAAGCTGCTCAAAGCAAGCAATCGAGACGTGCACGACGATTCGAAGAAGACCACGCTTCCCATCGCACGCGAGATCGTCGAGACCTACCTGCTCGACGACACGAAGCTGCCGTGGTACATCGACCTGCTGAACATCACGCTCGGCAACCACGATCTGATCGAGGCCAAACGCCGCATCCAGATGTTGGCCGACGCATTTCGTGCCAACGGTACGCGAATAACGCAAAACCTCGACTTCGAGTAGCGACGGGTGCCTGACACCAACCGCTACTGGTGTCGGTCGGTGCCTGACACCAACCGCTACTGGTGTCGGTCGGTGCCTGACACCAACCGCTACTGGTGTCGGTCGGTGTCAGGC
>DASUSZ010000236.1:0-3190 GCA_036374815.1 Vicinamibacterales bacterium
CGGTTGATCGGGCGCGACCCGCTCGCGATCAAGAAACAGCACTGGCCCGGCTGGTCACCGTATCCTGCGCGCTATCGCGACAAGGATCATTTCACGCGGATGTATTGAGGTCATCATGGCAAAGAGTCGCGTTCTCTCGGAGTTCATCCAGTTCCTGCGGCAGGAAAAGAAATACTGGCTGTTGCCGATCGTCATCGTGTTCGTGCTGTTCGGGCTGCTGATCGTGTTCTCGCAGTCGAGCGCCGTCGCGCCGTTCATCTACACGCTGTTCTAAGTGGCGACACGCATTCTCGGAATCTCGGCGTACTACCACGACTCGGCGGCATGCCTCGTCGAGGACGGCCGCATTGTCGCGGCCGCGCAGGAAGAGCGCTTCACCCGCAAGAAGCACGATCCGGCGTTTCCGTCGCGCGCGGTCGACTACTGTCTGAAGGAGGCCGGCATCACCACCGCCGACCTCAATTACGTCGGCTTCTACGAGAAGCCGCTCGTGAAATTCGAGCGGCTGCTCGAGACCTACGCCTCGCTGGCGCCGAAAGGCTGGCGCTCGTACCTGATGGCCATGCCGACGTGGCTCGGCGAAAAGCTGTGGATGGCCGACGACATTGCCGATCGGCTCGAAGGCTACGAGGGCGACATCCTGTTCGGCGAGCATCACGAGTCGCATGCCGCGTCCGCCTTCTACCCGTCGCCGTTCGAGCAGGCGGCGGTGGTGACGATGGACGGCGTCGGCGAGTGGGCGACGTCTTCGATCGGCATCGGGCGCGGCAACGACCTGGAGATCATCCGAGAGCTGCGCTTCCCGCATTCGCTCGGCCTGCTGTATTCGGCCTTCACGTACTTCGCGGGGTTCAAGGTGAACTCGGGCGAATACAAGGTGATGGGCCTGGCGCCGTACGGCGAACCGAAATACGTGAAGTTGATCAAGGACCACCTCGTCGAGATCCGCGATGACGGCAGCCTGTGGATGAACCAGGAGTATTTCACCTACGCGCACGGCCTGACGATGACCGGGTCGAAGCTCGAGTCGCTGATCGGCGGGCCGTCGCGGCAGCCCGAGTCGCTGCTCACGCAGCGCGAGATGGATCTCGCGCGCTCGATCCAGGAAGTCACCGAAGAGGTGATGCTGAAAATGACCGCGTTCGCGCATCGCGAGTCGGGCATGCGCGATCTGTGCCTGGCCGGCGGTGTCGCGCTCAACTGCGTCGGCAACGGCCGCATCCTGCGCGAGGGGCCGTTCGAGCAGATCTGGATCCAGCCGGCCGCCGGCGATGCCGGCGGCGCTCTCGGCGTCGCGATGAGCCTCTGGCACCGGCATCTGCAGAAGCCGCGTCAGAGCGCTGAGTCGCTCGGCACCTGGGAAAGACCCAAGGCAAAAGGCGAAAGGCAGAACACCGTCCCGAAGTACGCAGACGCCATGAGCGGTTCCTATCTCGGGCCGCGCTACAGCGAAGACGAGATCGCCAAGGCGATCGAGGCCGGCGGGTGGGTTGCGACGCGTGTCGAGCCTTCGCAGGTCGCCGATGTCGTGGCCGAAGCGCTGGCTTCCGAAAAAGTCGTCGGGTTGATGCAGGGCCGCATGGAGTTTGGCCCGCGCGCGCTGGGCGGCCGCTCGATTCTCGGCGACGCGCGATCGCCGAAGATGCAGGCGGTGATGAACGTCAAGATCAAGTTCCGCGAATCGTTCCGCCCGTTCGCGCCGGCGGTGCTGCGCGAGCACGTGGCCGACTGGTTCGAGCTCGATGGTGAAAGTCCCTACATGCTGCTGGTCGCCGACGTGAAGAAGGATCGGCGGATACCGGTCCCGGCCGAGGCGGAAAAATTGTGGGGCATCGAGAAGCTGAACGTGCCGCGATCGACCGTGCCGGCCATCACGCACGTCGATTACTCGGCTCGCATCCAGACGGTCCGCCGCGAGACCAACCCGCTCTACTACGACATCATGGCGGCGTTCCATCGCCGCACCGGTTGCCCGGTCATCGTCAACACGTCGTTCAACGTCCGCGGCGAGCCGATCGTGTGCTCCCCGGAGGATGCGTATCGCTGCTTCATGCGCACCAACATGGACGTGCTGGTGCTGGAAAACTTCATCCTCGAGAGAACGGCGCAGCCGGTTCGCGAAGAGGACGAGTCCTGGAAGAAGGAATTCGTTCTTGATTAACCGAGGTCCGGCTGAAGCCGGACCCTCACAGGGTCAGTGCAAGCCGTGACCGCGTCGTCAAAGATCCTCAGCGACAAGCCGGAGCGCATGTCGTTCGGCGCCTACGCCGAGCTGTTCATGAACCTGACCCGGCGCGAGATCAAGGGCCGCTACAGCCAGTCGCTGTTCGGCGCGGGCTGGGCGATCGCGCAGCCGCTGGCGACGATGGCGGTGTTCACGCTGGTGTTTGCGAGGCTCGGCCAGATGCCGTCGGGCGGCGCGCCGTATCCGTTGTTCGCCTACGCGGCGCTGGTGCCGTGGTTCTTTTTCTCGAACTCGGTGATGTCCGGCACGATGAGCCTGGTGACATATCGCAACATCGTGACGAAGACGTATTTCCCGCGCGAGATCGTTCCGCTCGCGCAAGTCGGCTCACGCCTTGTCGACATCACGGCGGCGTCGGCGCTCTACGTGCTGCTGATGATCTATTACCAGCTCGGGGTGACGCGGTGGGCGGCGCTGATTCCCGTGTTCCTGCTGTTGCTGGTGTTGTTCACCGTCGGCGTCACGCTTGCGACATCCGCGATCAACGTCTTTTACCGCGACGTCAATCCGGTCGTGCAGATTGGTTTGCAGCTGTGGCTGTATTTGACGCCGGTCGCGTATCCGCTCGCCGCGGTTCCCGAGCGGTATCGCTGGTTTTTCCTGCTCAACCCGCTCACCGGCGTCGTCGAAGGTTTGCGCGCGGTGCTGGTGTTCGGACGCGAGCCCGAGTGGGGTGTGGTCGGAATTTCGGCAGCGCTGATCGTGACGATCTTCGTCGGCGCGATCACGCTGTTCAAGAGCACCGACAAGTACTTCGCTGACGTAATTTAGGCCATCAGGCCATCAGGCCATCAAAAAACTTGTCAGTAGCCATACAACTCGAAAACGTCACCAAGCGCTATCGCACCGGGCGCTCGCGGACGATCGTCGATCTGGTGGCCTCGAGCGTCGATCAGCTGCGCGGCCGCGAGGCGGAAGTGCATAGCGCCACGCGCGGCAGGATCG
>DASUSZ010000237.1:0-25828 GCA_036374815.1 Vicinamibacterales bacterium
ACGTCTGGATCGCGCAGCTTGGCACGGGACAGTTCTACAACCTGACGCGCGGGCGGGTACGACAACTCGTGAATCCGTCGGTGCGCACTCTCAATTTTTCTCCCGACGGATCGATGGTCACGTTCTGGGCGAGAGGCGTCGAGCAAGCGGGTGGCGACGAGATAGGTGTGTGGGCGATCCCGACCATGGGCGGGCAGCCGCGGCCGTATTTGGAGGGGGTCGCTGAGTTCGACTGGTCGCGCGACGGCTCGCAGCTGGTGTATCACACGCCGGGTCCGGGCGATCCGACGTTCGTCACCCGATCCGCTGCGCTGTCCGACGCGCCGCCGATCTTCTCGGCTGCAACCGGATTGCACGCGCACTTCCCGACGTGGTCGCCCGACGGGACTTTCATCTATTTCGTCCAGGGATCGGTGCCCGACGCCATGGACGTGTGGCGCATGCGGCCAGACGGCACGAATGCGGAGCGAATCACCAATCACAACGCCGCCGTGAGCCATCCGATTCTGCTCGACGATGACACGCTGGTGTATCTCGCGCAGTTGCGCGACGGATCCGGCCCGCGCATGCACGTGATGGATATCGCGGATCGCGTATCGCGTCCGCATGGCACCGATCTCGATCGCTTTACGTCGCTGGCAGCCAGCGCGGATGGCCGCCGCATTGTCGCGACCCGCGCCAATCCGAGGGGCACGCTGTGGCGCTCACGCGTCGGCGCCGACACCAGAAGCGCCGCGGACATGAGCGTGGTCCCGGTGGCGACGGGCCGCGGCTCCTCGCCGCGACTGGCTCCGGGGTTCCTCGCATATGTGGCGCCGAAGGCCTCGGACGATGCGGTCTGGAAATTGAGTCATGGCTCTGCCACCGAAATCTGGAGCGGGCAAGGCGCGCGCATCATCGGCGGGCCGGAAATTTCTCCCGACGGAAAACGCGTCGCCTTTTCGGTCGAGCAGCAGGGCAAGTCGCTGCTCTACGTGGTCAACGCCGATGGCACCGGTGCCCGCGTCGTCAGCGACGCCCTGCGGCTGCAGGGCGCGCCATCATGGTCGCCTGACGGACGCTCGCTCGCATCGGGCGCGATTCACAACGGCAGCTCACACCTGTTCCTGATCCCGCTCGACGGATCGCCGCGCTCGTTGATCGAAGAGGTCGCGATCGATCCGGTGTGGTCGCCCGCGGGCGGCTTCATCGTGTATTCAGCAGCTGACATCGGCACGGAGTTCGCCGTCAAGGCGGTCACCACCGACGGGCGGCCGCATCCGGTTCCGGACTTACGTTTGACGCGCGGCGCACGGCGGCTGCGCTTTTACCAGGGCCGGCACGTGTTGATGACCATGCGCGGCGACATCCGTCACAAAGATCTGTGGCTGCTCGACCTCGACAACGGCTCAACCCGGCAGGTGACGCAGCTGCCGGCGGATTTCAACATCCGGGACTTCGACGTCTCCGCCGACGGCGAGGAAATTGTGGTCGAGCGTGTGCAGGAACACTCGGATATCGTGCTGATCGACCTGCCGCCGCGCCGCTGAAACCGGCGCCGAACGCGGCTATACTCCGACCCAGATGCGCCGCGTTGTTTTCATCCCCGTCTTCATGATCCTTGCGGGCAGCGTCGTGCCTGCCCGCCAGGCGGCGAAGCCCGCGATTGCACCGGTCGCGTCACATGCCGCCACCATGCCGGCGGCGGCGCAAGCCGAGTTGGTAAAGCAGTACTGCACCGGCTGCCACAACGATCGCAGCAAGGCCGGCGAGTTGTCGCTGGCCGGTTGGGATGTCACGCGCGCGTCCGCGGAGCGTGACCTCACCGAAAAGATGATCCACAAGCTGCGTGCGGGCATGATGCCGCCGAGCGGTGCGCGCAAGCCCGCGGCGGATCAGACCGCCAGGTTCGTGACCGCGCTCGAGACCCGCATGGACGCGCTCGCGGCGGCCGATCCCAATCCGGGCTGGCGTCCGTTCCAGCGGCTCAATCGCGCCGAGTACGCGCGCGAGATCAAGCACATCCTCGATCTCGACGTCGACGTGACCGCGTTCCTGCCGGCGGACACGATCAGCGACGGGTTCGACAATGTTGCCGACGTGCAGACGTTCTCGCCGACGTTGATGGAAGGCTACCTGCGCGCCGCGAGCCGCATCGCGATGCTGGCAATCGGCGATCCGGACGGCTCCCCCGCGCAGGCGACGTTCAAGCTGCCGAAGACCGCTTCGCAGATGGAGCGCGCCGACGGCGCGCCGCCAGGCACGCGCGGCGGCATCTCCGTCGAACACACGTTCGTTGCCGACGGCGACTACGTGTTCAGCATGGATTTCTTTGCCGAGCCGCTCGGGTTCCTGTTCGGCAACACGCGGCCGGGCGAGGAGATCGAAGTGTCGCTGGACGGCGCGCGGCTGGCGATGTTCCAGATCGATCCGCGGATGAGCGAAGAGAAGACCGGCCTGACCGTCAAGACCGCGCCGATTCACGTCAAGGCCGGCACGCATCGTGTCACGGCGGCGTTCATCCAGCGCTTCGAAGGGTTGATCAACGATCTGATCGCGCCGATCGATCACACGATGGCCGACACCGAGATCGGCATCGCCCACGGCATCACCACGCTCCCGCACCTCCGCAGTCTCAGCATCGTCGGCCCGCATCGCGTGACCGGCGTCAGCGACACGCCGAGCCGCCGGCGCGTGTTCTCGTGCCGCGCGCTGACGCAGGCCGAAGAGCAGAGCTGCGCGTCCGACATCGTGCGCCGCCTGGCGACGCAGGCGTTCCGCCGTCCGGTCGCCGAGAAAGATCACGCGCGGTTGATGTCGTTCTACGCGCGCGGGCGAAAGGAAAAGAACTTCGAAGCCGGCGTGACCAAGGCCCTCGAGGCCATCCTCGCGAGCCCGCAGTTCCTGTTTCGTGTCGAGGAAACTCCGGCGCGGCTCACGGCGGGCAGCTATCGGCTTGGCGACTACGAGCTGGCGTCGCGGCTGTCGTTCTTCATCTGGGGACGCGGACCGGACGCGGAGTTGATGAAGGCGGCGGGACCAGGACGGCTTGGCCTGCCTGGCGCGCTGGCGAAACAGGCGCGGCGCATGCTCGCGAGTCCCGGCGCCGATGCGCTCGCGACCCGCTTCGCGTCGCAGTGGCTGCGCCTGCAGGATCTCGACAAGGTGATACCCGACCCGATCCTGTATCCGTATTCGGATCAAACCCTGTCGCTCGCGCTGAAGAAGGAAACGGAGCTGTTCTTCGCGAGCCTGGTGCGCGAGGACCGCAGCCTGCTCGATCTGTTCACGGCGGATTACACCTACGCCAACGAGCGCGTCGCTCGTCATTACGGCATTCCGAATGTTACCGGCCCCGAGTTCCGACGCGTGATGCTGCCCGCCGATCGCCGCGGCATCCTCGGTCATGGCAGCATCCTGACGCTGACGTCGATCGCCGAACGCACCTCGCCGGTGCAGCGCGGCAAGTGGGTGATGGAAGTGCTGCTGGGATCGCCGCCGCCGCCGCCGCCCCCGAACGTGCCGGCGCTCGAAGAGACGAAGGGCACCGCGGATTCCGGCCGCGCGCTGACGGTGCGCGAGCGGATGGAGCAGCATCGCAGCAATCCGCAGTGCACGTCGTGCCATCGCGTGATCGATCCGCTCGGGCTCGCCCTCGAAAACTTCGACGCCACCGGCAAGTGGCGCATCCGCGACGGCGGCGTGACCGTCGATACCAAGGGACAGCTGTTCGACGGGACCTCGATCGAAGGCCCGGATGGACTGCGCAACGCGCTGCTCCGTCACAAGCACGTCGTCTTGATCAGCTTCACGCGCAGCCTGATGACCTACGCGCTCGGCCGGCGCGTCGAGGCCTCCGACATGCCAGCGGTCCGCAAGATCATTCGCGATGCAGAGGCTCAGAACTATCGCATCAGCGCCTTCGTGGCAGGCATCGTTGAATCCGACGCGTTCCGGATGGCAAGACTTCCTGCATCGCAGCGCTCATTACCGACGGAGACCGCTCAATGACCCACCCTCTATCCCGCCGCACTGCGCTCAAGGGCATCGGCGCCACGATCGCGCTGCCGTTTCTCGATGCCATGGTGCCAGCGCGCGCGGTTGCGCAGACCCGCAAGCCAATTCGCCTGATCGCGATGGAGATGGTGCACGGCGCGGCCGGCAGCACCGCCTACGGCATCAAGAAGAACATGTGGTCGCCGGCGGCGACCGGCTCGGCGTTCGATCTCGGCCCGACCAGCCTGCGGTCGCTCGAGCCTTATCGCGACTACCTGACGATCGTCAGCAACACCGATTGCCGCAATGCCGAAGCGTTCGCGGCCTCGGAGATTGGCGCCGATCACTTTCGCTCCGCGGCGGTGTTCCTGACGCAGGCCAAGCCTCGACAGACGCAAGGCTCGGATGTGTTCGCGGGCACGTCGTTCGATCAGATCTTCGCGCAGAAGTTTGGCGATGCGACGCCGATACCGTCGATGCAGCTCTGCATCGAGAACGTCGACCAGGCCGGCGGCTGTTCCTACAACTATTCCTGCGTCTACACCGACACCATCAGCTGGTCGTCGCCGGAAGATCCGCTGCCGATGATTCGCGATCCGCGCGCGGTGTTCGATCAGTTGTTCGGCGTTGGCGCCACGCCCGAAGCGCGCCGCGCCCGGCGCAAGGACGACCAGAGCATCCTCGACTGGGTCACCGAATCGGTCAGCGACCTCCGCCGCAAGCTGGGCCCCGCCGATCGGGCGCGGCTGTCGGATTACCTCGAAGACGTGCGCGAGATCGAGCGCCGCATCCAGAAGGTCGAGCAGGCGAACCAGACCGGCGAGCCGCGCGAGCTGCCGGGCGCGCCGATCGGTGTCCCCGATTCCTTCGAAGAGCACGTCAAGATCATGTTCGACCTGCAGGCGGTGGCGTTCGCCGCGGATACCACGCGCATCTTCTCGTTCAAGTTCAGCCGCGACGTGTCGAACCGCGTGTTCGCGGCGAGCGGCTCGAACGCCGCGTTCCACACTGGCTCGCATCATCTCGATCGCGAGGAGCGCATCGCCGACTTCCAGAAGATCAACACCTATCACGTCGGCCTGGTGCCGTACCTGCTCGACAAGCTGAAGAAGATTCCCGATGGCGACGGCAACGTGCTCGACAACTCGCTGATCATCTACGGCTCGGCGATGGGCAACTCGAACCTGCACAATCACAAGCGCTGCCCGCTGTTCTTCGCCGGCAAGGCCGGCGGCGCGTTGAAGGGCAACCGCCACGTCAAGGCGGACGACGGCACGCCGATGGCCAACGCGATGCTCGCGGCGCTGAACGGCATCGGCGTCGACATCAATCAATTCGGCGACAGCACGAAGGCGATGGATCTCAACGTGGTGCAGTCGTGAGATCTCGGAGTTCGGATTTCGGATCTCGGATTATTTGCGGATTGGTGATCGTTGGATTTGTCGCCAACGTTTCCTTGCGGGCCAATGCTGACGTCGCCGACGCTGCCAAGGCACGTGATGCGGCGGCCGTCAAGGCGCTGCTGAAGAACGGCGCGGACGTGAATGCGGCGCAGGGCGACGGCATGACCGCGCTGCATTGGGCGGCGACGAACGGCGATGCCGCGCTCACGCAAATGCTGTTGTCGGCCGGCGCCAACATTCGCGCCACGACCAGGCTCGGCGGCATCACGCCGCTGTTGATGGCCAGCCAGGCTGGGCATGCGCAGGTGGTCGCCGCGCTGCTCGCGGCCGGCGCCGACGCGAATTCGTCGACCGCGACCGGCGCGACCGCGTTGATGCTGGCGGCGCGCTCGGGCAACACCGACACGGTGACGCGGCTGATCGAAACCGGCGCCGACATCAATGCCAGGGAGAAGGGCTTCGGACAGACGGCGCTGATGGTCGCCGCTGGACTCGACCGCGCGGAGGTCGTGAAGCTGCTGATGTCCCGCGGCGCTGATTGGAAGATCGCGTCTTCGGTTGCGGATCTCAAGTCGCTCACGGCGATCGTGGACGACGGGACGGGCCGCCCGCAGCAGCAGGCGCCGACGAGCGGCCGCGATGTTCCCGGTGTGACGCGCGGCTATCGCTACAACGAGCTGATTGGCACGCAGGGTGGGCTGACCGCCCTGCACTTCGCGGTCCGGCAGGGCAGTGCAGCTTCGGCGCGCGCGCTGGTCGAGCACGGCGCCGACGTCAACATCGTCAGCCCGGGCGACCAGGCATCGCCGCTGCTGGTGGCGCTGATCAACGGCCACCTCGATCTCGCCGCCTATCTTCTCGACAAGGGCGCGAACCCGAACCTGGTCAGCGATGCCGGCGTCTCGCCGCTTTATGCGGTCGTCAACGTGCGATGGGCGCCGATCGCCGCGTATCCGCAGCCGCGCTCGCACCTGCAGCAGGCACGTGACTACCTCGATGTAATGAAGCTGTTGCTCGACAAGGGCGCCGATCCAAACGCGCGCGTGCGCCGCAAGGTGTGGTACTCGGGCTACAACTTCGATCAGTCAGGTGTCGACGAAGCGGGCGCAACGGCGTTCTGGCGCGCCGCTTACGCTGCGGACGTCGCCGCGATGAAGCTGCTGGTGTCGT
Source organism: Vicinamibacterales bacterium (assembly GCA_036374815.1). Classification (GTDB taxonomy): domain Bacteria; phylum Acidobacteriota; class Vicinamibacteria; order Vicinamibacterales; family UBA2999; genus 12-FULL-67-14b. The sequence goes on from DASUSZ010000237.1 coordinate 6,549, forward strand.
ACGGCGCCGACCCATCGCTGCCGACGATGAAATTGTTTTCACGCCGCGGCCCCGAGGATCCCGCTGCTGGAACCGACAAGACCGGACTCCCGCCGGTGCCCGTCGGTGGCCCGCATGCCACGCCGTTGCATGCCGCCGCCGGACCCGGCTATGCGATGGGATTTGCCGGCAACTCGCACCACGTAGCGCCGACGGGCATGCTTGCGGCGGTGAAGTATCTGGTCGAAGAGATGGGCGCCGACGTCAACGCCGTCGATGCCGACGGCAACTCGATCGTCCACAACGCGGCAGCGCGCGGCGATACGGAGATGATCAAGTTCCTGGTGTCGAAGGGCGCCGACGTGAAGAAGGTGAATCGCGCCGGTCAGACGACGATCGATGTGGCGAATGGCCCGGTGCAGCGCACGCAGCCGTATCCGGAGACGATCGCATTTCTCTCGAGTCTCGGCGCGATCAACAACAACAAGTGTGTGAGCTGCTAACAGGCGCACCGTAAGCCCGCAGCCCGTAAGTCCGCAAGACCTCACCGCGCCAGCGCAGCCTATGCCGTGAGCGAGCGGGCCTCGCGTGTTACGCGAGGCTTGCGAGTCGAACGGCGTCAGCCTGTTCGTGCGCGTGATAGGAGCTGCGCACCAGCGGGCCGGCTTCGACGTGCACGAATCCCAATCCCATCGCGATGCGCTTCAACTCCCGGAATTCATCCGGATGGTAGTAGCGCGTCATGACGGCGTGATTCTCTGACGGGCGCAAATACTGCCCGAGCGTGAGGATCGAGACGCCAACCTTGCGAAGGTCCTTGAACACCTCGATCACTTCGTCGTGCTCTTCGCCGAGGCCCATCATCATGCCCGTCTTGGTGGGAATGTCCGGCGCGTAAGTGCGCGAGCGGTCGAGCAGTTCGAGCAGGCGGGAGTACTTGCCGCCGGAGCGGACGGCGCGATACAGCCGCGGCACCGTTTCGGTGTTGTGGTTCAAGACGTCCGGCCGCGCGTCAAGCACCGTCCGCAGCGATGCTTCCTCACCCTTGAAGTCGGGAATGAGAACCTCGACGCGGCAGTCGGGCAGCCGCCGCTTGATGTCGCGAATCGTGTCGGCGTAAATCGCGGCGCCGCCGTCGGGTAGATCGTCGCGATCCACCGATGTGATCACCGCGTACTTCAATCCCATCTTCTCGACGGCTTCACCAACGCGGCGCGGCTCGTCGATGTCGAGCGTGGCGGGGCGGCCGTGCGCGACCGCGCAATACGTGCACGCGCGCGTGCAGATGTCGCCCAGGATCATGAACGTCGCGGTGCCGTGGTGCCAGCACTCGCCGATGTTGGGGCAATGCGCGTCCTCGCACACGGTGTTGAGCTTGAGGTCGCGCATGATGCCGCGCAGCCGCAGGTAATTCTCCGACCCGGGCGCGCGCACCTTCAGCCATTCGGGCTTGGGTTCTCGGGGCTTGATGAAATGTAGCGGCGCCTCTGTCATGGACGGGACTATTCGATTATTGCGCAGTTTCGCCGGGTTTGAGTTCCAGTACTTCGATGCCCGCCCCGGCGAGATGTTCCTCGAGTTGCGCGGGAGTGCCCGTTAGGAGCGGGAACGTGCCGTAGTGCATCGGCACGACCTGCTTGACGCCGAGCCACTTGGCGGCCATCGCCGCCGTATCAGGACCCATCGTGAAGCGATCGCCAATTGGCAGGAACGCGATGTCGGGCCGGTACAGCTCGCCGATCAACTTCATGTCGCCGAACAACGACGTGTCGCCGGCAAAATAAATGGTCTGGCCGTTCTCGAGCCTGACGATGAAGCCCGCGGCTTCGCCGAGATAGACGATGCCGTTGTCATCGAAGCTGCTGCTGTGGCGCGCGTCGGTCATCGTGATGCGCAGCCCCTTCACGGTGATCGTGCCGCCCTTGTTCATCGGCTCGAGGTTCTTGATGCCCTTCGAGCCCAGCCACGAGGTGATTTCCCAAATGCCGACCACGGTGGCGCTGGTCTGCTTGGCGAGCGCGGCGGCGTCGGTAATGTGGTCGGAATGGCCGTGCGAGATCAGAATGACGTCGGCCTGTTTCGGCCTCGCCGACTCGGGAAACGAAGGGTTGCCCGTGTACCACGGATCGATCAGCACTTCTTTGCCGCCAGGTGTACGAAGCCGAAACGAGCTATGCCCCAACCAGGTAATGGCCAAACTTTGCATTTTGAAACTCTAACTGATTGCTGATTGCTGATTGCTGATCGCTACGTCTTGAGACCGCCCACCAGGTAGTCAGCGAAGGCGTCGCCGATCTGATCCGACGTCATCTCGCCGGCCGGGTCGAACCACTTCGCGATCCAGTTCACCGCGCCCATCATCGCGAACTCGATCATTTTCGGATCGCCCTTCTTGAAGACGCCCTGGTCGATGCCTTGCTGGATGATCGCGCGAATGCCGTGATCGAATTGATCGCGCTTGGCGATGATGCGCTTCAGCAGCGGCGGCGACAGCGCTTCGGGATCGAGCGTCAACGCCGTGCCGTGCAGGTCGTCGAGGATCAGGTGCACGAACGCCAGCATCAGGCGCCGCAACTTCTCTTCGGGCGACGATTCCTCGGCTTCGACGTCGGCCATCAGCGTCAGCAGCTTGTCGAGCGAGTACTCGTGGCAGGCGAAGAGAATCTCTTCCTTGTTCTTGAAGTAGTAGTAGAGGTTGCCCTTCGTCATTTCGAGCGCCGAGGCGATTTCGTCTACACTCGCGCCGTGATAGCCGCGGCGGCGGAATGCCGCGGCCGCGCTTTTCAAAATCTCGATGCGCCGATCGCTCGACGCTGTCTGACGCGACATAGGGGGCGAAAACCTTCGCACCCTTATACCACGAGTTTGAACGAGCGTTTAAAACCGTAGTAAACTTTTGCCCGTGGAACAGACTGTCGCTCCGCCGTCCGTGAATTTCGAGACCCATCCCTCCCAGTACAAGCACTGGAAGCTGAGCATCGACGGGCACGTCGCCACGCTCGCGATGGACGTGCGCGAGGACGCCGGCATGCGGCCGCAGGACTACAAGCTCAAATTGAACTCGTACGATCTCGGCGTCGACATCGAGCTGGCCGACGTGCTGCAGCGCCTCCGCTTCGAGCATCCCGAAGTCCACGCGGTCGTGCTGACCAGCCTCAAGCCGCGCATCTTCTGCGCCGGCGCCAACATCTTCATGCTCGGCTCGTCGAGCCACGGCTTCAAGGTCAACTTCTGCAAGTTCACCAACGAGACGCGGCTCGGCATGGAGGACATGAGCGCCAACAGCCGCATCAAGTTCATCGCCGCGGTCAACGGCATTTGCGCGGGCGGCGGCTACGAGCTGGCGCTTGCGTGCGACGAAATTCTGCTCGTCGACGATGGCAGCGCGTCGGTGGGATTGCCCGAGACGCCGTTGCTCGGCGTGTTACCCGGCACCGGTGGCCTGACGCGCGTCGTCGACAAGCGCAAGGTGCGCCGCGATCTTGCCGATGACTTCAGCACGCTCACGGAAGGCGTGCGAGGCAAGCGCGCCGTCGATGGACGCTTCGTCGATGCGGTCTATCCGACGAGCAAGTTCCAGGAAGCCGTCGCGAAGCGCGCGAAGGAGCTGGCCGCGGAATCCGATCGGCCCGATTCGGGTCCCGGCATTACGCTGGGACCGCTATCGCCGTCGATCGACGGCGACACGATTCAATACAAGTACGTGAAGGGCGTGATCGATCGCGCCAAGCGGACCTGCGAGCTGACCGTCTCGGCGCCTGATTCGCCGCAGCCGCAGTCGGGCGACGACTACGTCAAGGCCGGCGACAGCTCGTGGGCGCTGCGCGCGTTCCGCGAGTTCGATGATGTGCTGCTGCGGCTGCGTCTCAACGAACCCGAGATCGGCACCGTGATCATCCGCGCCGTCGGCGATCCCGCAGCGGTCGTCGCGGTCGATCAGGTGCTGCACGACAACGCCGCGCACTGGGCGGTGCGCGAGATCATCGGGCAGATCCGCCGCACGCTGAAGCGCATGGACCTGACGTCGCGCAGCTTCTTCGCGTTGATCGAGCCGGGCAATGCCTTCGCCGGCACGCTGTTCGAGCTGGCGCTGGCCGCCGATCGCGCCTACATGATCGACCATCCGGACGAGGACAATACCATCCGCTTGTCGGTGATGAACGGCGGCTCCTACCCGATGAGCAACGGCTTGTCGCGGCTGCAGGTGCGATTCCTCGGCGAGCCGGAGTCGGTCGAAGACGCGCTCGAGCACGACGGTCCGTTCGACGCGCAGGAAGCGCTCGAGGCTGGATTGATCTTCTCGGCGCCCGACGACATCGACTGGGACGATGAAGTGCGCATGGCGATCGAGGCGCGCGCGGCATTTTCGCCGGACGCGCTGACCGGCATGGAAGCCAACCTGCGCTTCGCCGGTCCGGAAACGATGGAGACGAAGATCTTCGGCCGCCTGACGGCGTGGCAGAACTGGATCTTCCAGCGGCCCAACGCCGTTGGCGAAAAGGGCGCCTTGATGACCTACGGTCGCGAAGGCCGCCCGCAATTCGATTTCAAGAGGACGTAACGATGATCTCGGCCGATCGCATCCCGAACAATGTCGGATTGTCGAGCAACAAGCGTCTGCAGCGCGCGCTCGAACACTGGCAGCCTGCGTATCTCGATTGGTGGCGCGAGATGGGGCCGCCGGGATTTCAGGACAGCCACCAGGTGTACCTGCGCACCGCGGTCAGCGTCGATGCCGCCGGCTGGGCGCACTTCGATTACGTCAAGCTGCCCGAGTATCGCTGGGGCATTTTCCTCGCCGAGCCGACGCACGATCGCCGCATCGGCTTCGGCGACTTCAAGGGCCAGCCGGTGTGGCAGGAAGTCCCCGGTGAGTTCCGCAACCAGCTGCGCCGCCTGATCGTCATCCAGGGCGACACCGAGCCGGCCAGCGTGGAGCAGCAGCGCTCGCTCGGCGCGCATTGCCCCAGCCTCTACGATCTGCGCAACCTGTTCCAGGTCAACGTCGAGGAAGGCCGTCACCTGTGGGCGATGGTTTACCTGCTGCATTCCTACTTCGGCCGCGACGGGCGCGACGAGGCGGAAGCGCTGCTCGAGCGCCGCAGCGGCAACGACGACACGCCGCGCATGCTCGAAGCGTTCAACGAGCCGATCGATACCTGGCTGGATTTCTTCGCGTTCACGATGTTCACCGATCGCGACGGCAAGTCGCAGCTGTTGTCGCTCGCCGAGAGCTCGCTCGACCCGCTGGCCCGGACGACGCGGTTCATGCTGACCGAAGAGGCGCACCACATGTTCGTGGGCGAGACCGGGATCGCGCGCATCCTCGAGCGCACCTGCCAGCTGCTGCGCGAGAGTGGATTCTCCGGGGACGTGCGCAGGGCCGGCGGCATCGACCTGCCGTTGATCCAGAAGTTCGTCAACTTCTGGTTCAGCCAGAGCCTCGACCTGCACGGCAGCGAGGTGTCGAGCAACGCCGCCACCTATTTCGCCAACGGCCTGAAGGGCCGCGCCGAAGAAGACAAGTTCGACGACGATCACGTCCTCGCGGCGAACCTGTACATGCTCGACCTGCTCGACGACAGCGGCAAGATCATCCGCCAGGAAGTGCCGATGCGAAACGCGCTCAACGAAGTGCTGCGCGACTGGTATGTCGGCGACTGCCAGGCCGGCGTCGACCGCTGGAACAAGCGCGTGCTCGAAGCGCACGGCATGTCCGAGCGCATTTATCTGCCGTCGCGGAAGTTCAACCGCCGTGTCGGCGTGTATGCCGGCCGCCACTTCGATCCGCTCGGCAACTCGCTCACGCCCGAAGAGTGGGAGCGCCGCAAGTACGAATGGCTGCCGTCGCCCGAGGACAAGAAGTACCTCCACAGCATCCAGGTCGAGCCGGTCTACAAGCCGGGGCAGTTCGCCAATTACATTGCGCCGCCGCAGCGCGGCATCAATCGCCAGCCGATTGACTTCGAATACGTGCGGACCGAGGCGTGAGCAAGGTCAGGACCGCGACCGCAGACGGCATCTGCACGATCACGCTCGACGATCCGCCGGCCAACACCTACTCCTACGAAATGATGCAGGAGCTGGATGCGGCCGTGCTCGCCGCCCGGATGGACGCCGGCGTCCACGTCATCGTCATCACCGGCGCCGGAGAAAAATTCTTCTGCGCCGGCGCGAACATCGGCATGCTCAAGGACGCCGATCCGAACTTCAAGTATTACTTCTGCCTGCACGCCAACGAGACGTTGAACCGTCTCGAGCAGACCCCGAAGCTGGTGATCGCCGCGCTCAATGGCCACACCGTCGGCGGCGGTCTCGAAGTCGCGATGGCCGCGGACATTCGCATCGCGCGGCAGGGCGGCGGCAAGATCGGCATGCCGGAAGTGGCGCTCGGCGTGCTGCCAGGCACGGGCGGCACGCAGCGGTTCGCGCGGCTGGTCGGCAAGGCCAAGGCGATCGAGATGATGGCGGTCGGATCGCTGTTCTCGTTCGAGGACGCGCATGCCATCGGCCTGGTGAATCACGTGTGGGGTGAGAACGATCTCAACGGACGCACGTTCGCGCAGGCCGTGCACGACTACGCGAAGCAGTTCACGCCGCCCAATCGCGCCGCGAAGGCGGTCGGGCACATCAAGCGCGCCGTGCAGTCCGGTCTCGAGTCCGGCTTCTCCGAAGGCCTCGCGCTCGAGCGCGAGCTGCAGCAGCGGCTGTTCGAGAGCGAAGACGCGAAGGAAGGCCTGAAGGCGAACCTCGAGAAACGGAAGCCCAATTTCAGTGGCCGTTAAGAATCCGATCAGGCACATCGCTGTGCTCGGCGCAGGCACGATGGGGCACGGCATCGCGCATGCGGCGATCAGTGCGGGGTATGACACCGCGTTGTATGACGTCTCCGAGGCCGCCGTCGCCAAAGGCCAGGCGGCAATCGCGGCGGTGATCGACAAGAGCGTGCAGCTCGGCAAGCTCAGCGAAGCGGATGCGGCGTCGATGCGTCCGCGGCTGCGCACCACGACGTCGGTGGCCGACGCGGTCCGCGACGCCGACGTTGTCATCGAAGCCGCGCCCGAGAAAATCGATCTGAAGCTGGCGCTCTTCAAAGAGGTGGAAGCGGCCGCGCCGCCTCACGCGGTGTTTGCTTCGAACACCTCCGCGCTCAGCATCACCGAGATGGCGGCGGTGCTGTCGGTTCCCGGACGCCTGGGCGGCATGCACTTCTTCAATCCCGTGCATCGCATGAAGCTGATCGAAGTCGTCAAGGCGCTCGATACGACGCCCGAAACGATCGAAGTGATGCAGGAAGTCTCAGCGAAGATGGGGAAGGAGACGGTGCTCGTCAAGGAATCGCCGGGTTTCGTCACCAGCCGCATCAACGCGATGATCGGCAACGAGGCGTTCTACATGCTGCAGGAAGGCGTTGCCAGCGCGCGCGATATCGACAAGGCGCTGAAGCTCGGACTCAATCACCCGATGGGTCCGTTCGAGCTGGTGGATCTGGTCGGGCTCGACACGCGCCTCAGCATCCTGCAGTACCTGCACCGCACGCTCGGCGAGAAGTTCAGGCCGTGCCCGCTGCTCGAGCAGCACGTCAAAGACGGACGCCTCGGGCGGAAAGTCGGCCGAGGCGTGTACGACTACTGAATAATGACGGTACCCCTCAGCCCGGCATTGTCGGGGAGGTTGTGATCGTGGAAGCCGCAGGTGCGCGCGGTATTCAGGTTGCCTGACGTGCGCTGCTGACCCGCCGTCAAGAATCCCCACTGATTGAGCTCGGGGCACTGCGTGTGCTCCGGATGCGGATCCGACGACATGTCGTGCGACTGGTTGTGATTGTTGATCATCGTCACGCGGCCGCCGCGGTTGATGGTCACGCTCGCCGGCGAGACGCGTCCATCGGCGCCGATGGTGATGGTTGCCGTATCGGTCGGCGTCGTCGGGTTCGTGGGGTTCGTCGGATTGGTCGGCGAGGTCGGCGTCGTCGGGGTGGTCGTGCTGCCACCGCCGCCGCCACAAGCCGCCGCCGTTGCGGCCGCGATCATCGCCGCGGCCAGTCCCTGCCAAATTGCGTTGCGCATCAGTAGAATTTCCTCGCGAGGTTGAAGCCCAGATACCAGTCGTCCTTAGCGGTGCCGCCGCGCGCCACTTGTGCGAGCGTGGTGCCGAAGCCGTTGGAGAAGTTCAGCTGAAAGACGTGGCCGCCGTAGCGCTGCTCGAAGCCGAAGCTGACGAGCGTGACGCCTTGCTTGAAACCGGCCAGGCGCGGCGAGCCTTCCACGAACACATACGCGTTGCGGCTGACGCGCAGCCGCGCGCCGACGCCCGCCATCACGGTGTAGTCGTCGCCTTCATCGGTGATCAGGTTGGTGTTGCCGACGAACGACGGCTGCAGGTAGATCGCGCCGCGATCGCCAAGCTCGCGCGACAGCACCAGCGCCGCACCCGGCGAGAACTCGTCGGTGAAGTTGTCGGTGCCGTCGACGTTGACGGCGAGGCCGACGCCGATCGGGCCGTTGCCGTCCTTGATCACGTTGTACTGGCCCTGCAGCTGAATGGTCCGATCGGAGGTGCGATAGATGCCGATCTGCCCGCCGCTGAACGGCGCGTACTTCAGATCGAGGCCGATCTGCGCGCCCGAATCGAGACCGAAGAAGCGCGACGCCAGATCGCTGAAGTCGCCGTCGCCGAGCGTGCGCAGGAACCGGTGCGTCAGCCGGAACGCCATCTTGCCCTTCGGCAGCCGCAGGTTGGTGTTCAGCGTGGCGACGTAGAAGTCGGGCTGGGAATCATTCGGATCGCGATCGGGATCGTCGTCCTGGACCGCGGTGGTCGATGACGATGACGTGTTGGCCGCGGTTTGCGCGGCGGCGGAACCGGCCACGCCCGCGAGGAATGACAACGCGAGCAGCAGTGAAACGAACAGTTTGATCTGCATGATGGTCATTTGCTCTTCGCAGCAACCACCAGCATACCTTTCATATCCTCGTGGGCGTCACCGCAATATTCGGAGCAGAGAATGGGGAACTCGCCGGCGGCGGACGCGACGAACTCGATCGTCACCGGCTCGCCGCCGCGCGGAATCCGTTTGTTGATCTTGAACTTCTTGATCTCGATCCCGTGCACGCCGTCGCCGGACTTGACGACCAGCTTCACGCGCTCGCCTTCGGTCACTTCGACGCGGGCGGGCTCGAACGAAAAACGCTTCGCCAGGATTTCAATCGTTCGTGGCTCGACGGCTTCGGAGGGCTTGCCCTGAGCGAGAGTGACCGCAGCGCCGTTCGCACTCGGGTCGAAGGGCGCAGAAGCCGCGGCGGGGTCCTGCTGGTTAGACATTGCTGCCGCCCCCAACAAGAGCGCCGTCCCCGCCGCGGCAACTGAATCTTTCAGAAAAGTGAGTGATACGTACACTGGCCCCTGACTAAGCAAGGTCAATGCCGCGTGTTTTTCGGCGGGAAACGGCCGTTTTGTCCGCTGCAGGCACCGGTGCCCGTAAGCGTTTACGGAGGCCGTAACCCGGCGCGGCGCGCTAATCGATGCGGTACTTGGCGAGGTAGTGGCTGAGTGCACGCTGGCTGATGCCCATCAGCTCGGCGGCGTCCTTCTTTACTCCGCGAGCCTGTTCGAGCGCGCGCCGCATGGTTTCGCGCTCGGCCCACTCGAGATTCTGGTGCAGTTTCAGCGACGGCACCGCCGCCGTCGCCGGCGTCGACGTGGCGCTCATCAGCCAGATGGTGCGGCTGTTGAGAAGCGGCGCGGTGGCCAGCACCACGGCTCGCTCCATCGTGTTCTCGAGCTCGCGGACGTTGCCGGGCCATTCGTATCGCGCCAGTTCGGCCATCGCCTTTTCGTCGACGCCATCGATCTTCTTGCCGGTGCGCTCCGCAAAGCGCCTGACGAAATGCTCGACCAGCAGCGGAATGTCCTCGCGCCGCTCGCGCAGCGCCGGCATTTCGATCGGGATGACGTTCAGGCGATAGAACAGGTCCTCGAGAAACTTTCCCTCGGACACCAGCTGCCGCAGATCGCGGTTGGTTGCCGCGATGACGCGGACGTCCACCTTTTGCGTGCGCTCGGCGCCGAGCGGCTCGAATTCGCGGTCTTGCAGGACGCGCAGCAGCTTGGCCTGCACCGCGAGCGAAATGGTGCCGATCTCGTCGAGGAAAATGGTGCCGCCGTCGGCGAGCGAGAAGCGCCCCTTCTTGGTGAACGTGGCGCCGGTAAATGCGCCGCGCACGTGCCCGAACAGCTCGGATTCGAGCAGCGTCTCGGGGATCGCCGCGCAGTTCACCTTGATCAGCGGCATGCTGCGCTGCGCGCTGCGCGCGTGGATGGCGCGCGCAACCAGCTCCTTGCCGGTGCCGGTTTCGCCGGTCACCAGCACCGTGCTTTTCGATTCGGCAACCAGCTCGGCGCGGGCGATCACGTCGAGGATCGCGCGGCTGCGGCCGATGATGCCGTAGTGATCGTATTCGGCGTCGCGCTCGCTCAGCAGATAGCGAAGGCCGGTGCGCGCCCGCTGATCTTCGAGCGCTCGCCGCGCCAGCACCAGCAGCTCTTCGACCTCGAACGGCTTCTGCAGGTAATCGCGGGCGCCAAGCTTCATCGCTTCGACGGCGCTCTCGATGCTGCCGTGCGCCGTCATCATCACCACCGCCGGGCGTTCGGATTCCGGCGTCGATGCAGCCAGATCACGGATCACGTCGAGGCCGGTGCGATCGGGCATCAGAAAATCGATCACCAGCAAATCCACCGAGCGCTCGCTCAGCAGCCGCGCCGCCTCCTTCGCGTTGGACGCGGTGATGACCTCGTGGCCGTCGTCTCGCAGGGCGCGGCCGAGCGTCTTCAGGATTTTTTCTTCGTCGTCTGCAAGCAGGATGCTGCCAGCCATCATCACCCTTCGGCGCGCGCGGGCGCGTCGCCGATGTCGATCCGGAAATCGGTGCCGGCGCCGGGCCGCGTGGTCACGCTGATCGATCCGCCCAGCCCTTCGACGATGTTCTTGGCGATGGCGAGGCCGAGACCAGTACCGGCGCGCCGTGTCGTGAAGTATGGATCGAAGACGCGCGGCAGGTCATCTTCGGCGATGCCCTTGCCGGTGTCGCGAATCGTAATCGCTACCCGCCGCTCTCCGGTCTGCTGCGTGAGCAACGTCACGCTTGCCGACGGCCGGCCTTCGATCGCGTGATCGGCGTTGGTCAGCAGATTCACGAGCACGGTGCGCAGTCGCTCGGCGTCGGTCACCAGCTCGGGCAGCGCCGGCGCCAGGGTCAACGTCACCGGGGCGTTGACGCGGCCGGCGCCCGCCGCCTGCACCGCATCGCGGCACACGGCATTGATGTCCGCCGGCGCCGGATCGAAGCGGATCGGCCGGGCGACATCGAGCACGTCGTTGACCAGGCTGTTGAGGCGCTCGATTTCCTCGTCGATGTCCTTGGCGGCATCGCGGACGTCCGCCGGCGTCGCGCCGTTCTTGTCCATGGTGCGCAGCGCGCCCTTGATGATCATCAAGGGATTGCGCACTTCATGGGCGATCACGGTGGAGAGGCGGCCGAGCGACGACAGGCGTTCGCGCTGCGCCGCTTCGCGCTGGAATCGCACGATCGAGTCGGTCAGCGTGTTGAACGTCGTCGCCAGCACGTGCGCATCCTCGTCGTCCCAGCCGCCGCGCCGCTTGGTCGGCAGCTTCTGCGTCAGGTCGCCGGTAACGGCAATGCGGCGCATGTGATCGGTGATTGACGCCAGCGGCCGCGTGATCGTGCGCGCGACGCCGTAACTGACGACGATCGCCAGCAGCGTCGCGCCGATGGCAATGCCCGCGAGCGCCGCCTGGATGGCGCTCAACGAACGCATCCGCTCGCTGCGCGATCGCAGGATGAGCGCGGCGGCCTGATTCGGCCCGTGCGCCGGATCGAACGGCTGCGCCATGGCGACGTATTCCTCGCCGCCGATCGTGATGCGCTGGATCCCCGATGCCGACAGCAGCGGCGCGAGCGCCGCGGCGGCGTCCGGCCCGAGGGTTGACGCGCGCACGGCGCCGTCCATCGCGAACGCGATATCGGCGCCGGTCAGCGCCTTGAACTGCCGGGCGCGGCGATCGTCGAGCAGGTAGCCGAGGGTCAACGTGCCGAAAAACTCCGGGCGCTCCAGGCCGATCGTGACGGGCACGCTGACGACCTCGAGAACCCCCGACGGATGGGGCCAGAACGCGGGCGTCATCTGGCCGTCGACCAGCGACACGGCGGCGGGCACCGGATGGCGCGCCGCCGTGATGCCGACGAGCGCGAGCTCTTCGCCCTTTCGCCCGTTCACCATCAAGAGGTCCGCGCCGGCCTGTTCCCGGTAGTCGGCCGCAATCGGCATCAGCGTCGGCCGATCGCCGATTTCGAGGACGGCCTTGAACTTCGGCAGGTCGGCGATCAGGCGCGCCGTCCGCGCGACGTTGTCGAATTGCGTGACGCGCTGTTCTTCGAGGAGCGTGGCCGCTTCCTTCAGGTCGCTTTGCAGCCCGGCCTCGGTCTCGCTGGTCATCCGGCTGCTGACGAAATAGACGGCGGCCGCGATCGACAACATCGCCAGCAGCGCGCTGGCCAGAAAAATGCGATTGGTGATCGATCCCAGCACGCGCATCACTGCACGACCAGATCGACCTCTGCCCAGCCGCTCGGCGGCACCGCTACCGAGCGCGTGATGCGCGCTTCGCCTTCGTACCAGCCGATCACGGTGTAGGTGCCCGACGGCAACGACGGCAGCTCGAAGCGCCCTTCGACATCGGTCACGTCGAAGAACGGGTGATTGAACACCAGCACGAAGGCGCTCATGTGGGAGTGGATATCGCAGAACACGCGGACGACGCCCGGCCGATCCATCCGCACGCCTTTCGACTTGCCGGCGGCGTAACGCCCGAGATCGAAGCGCTTGGCGCGCGACAGCGAAAACACGTTGTGGTAGATGAAGTCGCTGTTCGGAAAATCAACGACGGTGCCGACCATCACCGCCAGCACGTGCGGCACGAAGCGTTCGTTGCGCTGGTCCATCACCGCGCGGCCCGGGTCGCGCTCGTCGAAGGCAGAGCGCGGAGCGGACTCGAGATACACGACACCGCGGCGCAAGTCGGGCACATCGCGCGGTCCGGGCGCGCCCGGCGAGGCCACGTCGGGCCGGCGCTCGGCCGGATTCGCGAGCTTGCGAATATCCAGCCGGCCGCGGATACCGCCGGTGGCCTGCGCGATCAACCGCGCATCCACGCACATCAGCGCCAGCGCGATCGCCGCCGCGAGCGCCTTCAGAACCAATAGAGCACCTGTCCGGCGAAGAGGGCATCCTTCGGCACGCGGCCGCCGTCGCGCCCGTTCTTCTGCCACACGCCCTTGAAGGTGATGTTGCGCGTCAGCGAATAGCCGATGCCGGTTTCAAACCGCCACGTCTGAGCTTCCCACTCGATCAGCCCCGCCGAGCCTCGGATCTTGCTGAAGTCGAGGCGATCGCCGCGCATTGCCACATAAAACCCCGGACTGATCTTGTAGCGGCCTTCGATGAGCGACGAGATCGCGCGCAGCGGCTGCGCAAGCTGCAGCGCGCCAAACCGCGGCATCTGCCACGTCGCGCGAATCGCCTCGCCGCGAACCAGGAACGCGCCCGCCGAAAATTCGGCGTCGCCGCCGAACGCCACCTGCTGCGACCGCCCGGCCGTGTTGTCGACGACTCCCTGCTCGAGCGATGCATCGAGCCACGCGCCGCGCGCCGCGGAGGCGCCGAACACCAGGGCGGCGGTCGGCCGCACCGCGACGCGGCCGGCCAGCTGCCGGCCGGCGTTGTTGTCTTTGAAGCGTGGATCCGACAACGACCCCGCCGTGACCGCACCGGTCCATTCGATCATTCCGGTGACGCCGTGCGCCTGCACGCCGGTGTCCCATCGGCTGGTGTTCACGAGCGGCAGGCCGGGCGCGTCGACGCTGTTGCCCACGGGAAAACGCGACAGCCAGCCGCGCCGGCGCATGCGCAGCAGATCGTCAGCGGTCGCCGGCAGCGCGTCCGCGCGCAAGGAGGTGAGGTACTGATACGCGAGCGGCTGCCCGATCAGGAAATTGCTGCTGCCATACGAGCTGCGCGACATCGCGCCGAAGGTTGGCGGAATGCGTCCCGCCTGGATGTCGAAGCGGCGTGCCGGCCACGGCCGCACCCGCACGAACAGTCCGTAGGCCTCGAGCACGCGGCCTTGATCGAACCTGACTTCGCCGAGCAGCTGGACGCGATCGCTGGCGCGCAGCTCCGCCGACACGCCCATCCGCAGGTTGCGCAGCGCGCTGAACTCGTAGCTGGTGTAGTTGAAGAAGCCGGGATCCTCGGGCGCAAACGTCGCCGTCACTTCGGCGCCGAGCACGAATCGCCCATTGGCAATCGAGATCGGCTCCTCGGGCAGCACCTGGGCCGACGCGTTGGATGCGAGCATGCCAAGCACCGCCCAGGCGATGAGCACCCGACGCACCTGACGCACCCGATGCACCCGCATATGGCGAAAGTATAATCCGCGCGTGCTGATCGCCCTGTTGGCAGCGCTGCTCGCATCGGCGGACGTCACGGACCGGCAGACGCAAACGCTGGCGCTGCCGCAGGGCAAGACCTTGTCGATCGAGGTGACGATCGGCGCCGTTCGCATCGAAGGCTGGGACCGCGCCGACGTGGAGATCATCGTCGAGCGCCGCGCGCCCACCTCCGCTCAGCTGTCGCGCGTGCCGCTGCTGATCGAGGATCTGCCGGCGAAGGTCAGCGTCCGCGCCGTGCAGACCGACAACACCACCGAGCCGGCGATTCGTGCCGACGTCACCGTGCGCGTGCCGCGCGGCGCGGTGATCGATCGCGTGCAGGTGCTCGAAGGCCGCATCACGATCGAAGGGATCAGCGGCGCCGTGACCGCCGATGTGCGGCGCGGGCCGATCGATGGCAAGGGCCTGTCCGGCACGCTGCGCCTCGAAGCGGGCATCGGATCGGTCACCGTCACCGACGCACGATTGAGCGCGAATGGCCTCTTGCGCTTGCGCGCCTTCAACGGCGACGTGCGGTTATCGCTCGCCGCGCGGCCCGCCGACGCGCGCATCATGGCGCTCGCGCTGAACGGTCACATTAAATCGGAGATTCCGCTCAATACCCGCGACACGTGGGGACCACGCTGGGGCGAAGCCACGCTCGGCAAAGGCGAGCCGGTTATCTCACTGGATGTGGTGACGGGCATGATCGAAATCAAGAGCCCGTAAGGCTATTCGCCTATTGGCCTATTGGCCTATTCGCCTATTCGCCCATTCGCCTACTTCGACCGCAGCTTCCGCTGCGCGTCGTTGTAGCGCGGCGACCCCGCCGGCACCTTCGCGTACGCCTCACGCGCCTTCACCTGATCGTTGAGGCGCCGCTCGTAGATCTCGCCAAGCCGCCACCACAAGTCGCCGGGCGTGTTCTCGCCGCTCTTCGCCGCGATCTCCTCGAGCATGGCCGCGGCTTCCTGGTGCCGATTCAATTGCGAGAAGGTCAGCGACAGCCGGTTGCGCGCTACCAGCGCCTGCGGCGAGTCGGGGAACTGCTCGATCATCGCGCGCAGCGTCGCGACGATCGCCGGACCATCCTGCTTGGTGACCGGATCGATCGCGCGCAGATCCCGGCGATCGGTTTCGATCTTCATCTTGGTCTGCAGCGCGAGCATCGCCTGGCCGGAGCCGGGGTAATCGCGCACCACCTCGTTCAGCAGTTGCAGCGATTGCGCCTGCGGCCGATCGCCGCGCTGTCGCCCGAGCATCGCCGCGCGGCGCAGTTTGGCGTCGGCCGTCCGGCGATCGTTGCCGAACCGCGTCTCGAAGTCGACAAACGCCGCCATCGCTTCCTCGAGCCGGCCCGCTTTCTCGTGAATCTCGCCGGCCATGAACGCGGCTTCCGCCGCGGCGCGTGAGCCGGGGAAGTCGATGATGATTTGCCGCAGATCCGCGAGCGCCTGTTCGGTCAGGTTGTTCGCGAGCTTCGCCCGTGCCACTTCGAGCAGCTGCGCCGCCTGCGTGTCTCGCGACACCGAGGGCGCTGGCGCAACGGGTGAAGACGGCGCGAGCTTCGGCGGCGGTTCACGCTTCGTGTTTGCGGCGTTGTTGGCAGCGGCCGTTGCCGGCGGCTTCCCCGTTGTCGTGCCCGCGGTCGTCGCCGCCGGTTTCTGCGTGGCCGGTGCGGGCGGCGTGACGGTCGCGGGCGCGGGTGGTGTGGGCACAACCGCCTCGGGCAGCGCGGGCGTCGTGTTTGCCGGCACCGCGTCAACGGGCGGCGGAGTCACCGGCGCGGGCGCCGCGGCAGTGGTTTGATCGGCCGGCGGCGGCGTTTGCGTGTTGCCGCCGCGGCTCGCCAGATATGCGCCAAGGCCCGCGGCAATCGCCGCGATCGCGAGCACGCCGAACCCGACGCCCCACACCCATGGTGTCTTCGCCGCGTTGCGAATCACCTGCGATGGATCGCGCGGCGGCATATTCGACGCCACCGGATGCGCCGCGATCGTCGGCGCGCTGCCGATGCCCGACGATCCGCCGATGACGGTGTTTTGCGACGCGGCGGAAATGACGACGGTTGCCTGATCGGCGGTGATCGATTGTCCGCCCAACGCCGGGACGACACCCTGTCGGGATCCGCCCGAGTCGCGGCGCAGCCGCTTCAGGTCGGCGCCCATGTCGGCGGCCGTCTGGTAGCGCAGGCTCTTGTCTTTTTCGAGCGCCTTCGAGACGATGCGATCGAGCTCCGCCGGCAGCATCGCGTTGATCGTGCTCGGCGGCACGGGATCGCGATTGAGAATGCCGTCGAACACCACTGCGGTGGTGTGGCCGGGGAAGCTCTGGCGTCCGGTCGCCATCTCATACAGGACGACCCCGAACGAGAACAGATCGGTGCGCGGATCGATCTCGTCGCCGCGCGCCTGCTCCGGGGACATGTATGCGATGGTGCCGACCGTCGTCCCGGCCACGCTCGTGAAGTGCTCGGGCGGCGCGGTCTCGCCGCGCGCATCGAGATGGCGGCCGGAGCGGCGGTACTCGGGCGCGAGCTTCGCCAGACCAAAGTCGAGCACCTTCACCGGGCCGCGGCGCGTGATGAAGATGTTCGCGGGCTTGACGTCGCGATGCAGGATGCCCTCGGCATGCGCCGCGTCGAGCGCGTCGGCCACCTGCGCCGCAATGTCGAGCATCAGCCGCAAATCGAGCGGGCGACCGGCGAGCCGTCGATCGAGCGGCTCGCCGTCGAGCAGCTCCATCGCGAGGTAGAGCTGTCCCTCGTGCTCGTCGAAGCCGTAGATCGTGCAGATGTTCGGATGGTTCAGTGAAGACGCGGTGCGCGCTTCGCGGCGGAACCGTTCGATTGCTTCGTCGCTGGAGGTCGTGCCCATCGGCAGCACCTTCAGCGCAACCTGCCGGCCCAGCTTCGTGTCCTGCGCGCGATAGACCACGCCCATCCCGCCCGCACCCAGTTGGTCGAGGATCTTGTAGTGCCCGAGTAGTTGACCAACCAAAGATGTCGCCACGGTGTCGCTAATGTTTGCCGCTAATTATTGCGGACGACCATCCTATTCCCGTAACGCCTTGACAGGGAAGGGGGCTATCATTACAGTCAGAATTCTGAAACGCCATTCCACATAATGGAATCGTCGCCGCAGCCCGCAAATCTCCGTGCAAATGGGTCGATGACCTCGATCGACAAGGCGCTGGAGGTGTGCGAGGTGCTGAGCGGCGTCCCTCGCGGGATGAGCCTTTCCGATCTCGCGCGCGCATTACGGCAGCCCGCGCCGACCGTTCACCGCCTCCTCGGCGTGCTCAAGAAACGCGGCTACGTGAGGCAGGACGACGAGACGCAGCGTTACGGACTGACGCTGAAGATGCTGGACCTCAGTTTCCGATCGCTCGGGCGATCGGAGCTGCGGCTGCACGCCTATCCGATCATGCGCGAGTACGTGCTGCGCACGCCGTATCGGGGATTCATTGCGATCCCCGCGAGCGGCGAAGTGACCTACGTCTGGAGCACCGGCCCCGATGAAGTGGCGATGCGCACGGTCTACGGCAAGCAGATGCCAGGGCACTGCGCGATTTACTTTGCGCCCAACGCCGACGTGCCGGCGGGGAAGCCGCGTCAGGCGACGCGCCGTCTCAGCTGCCTGCGTCTCGCGGCGCCGAACGAGCTCAGCAAACCGGAGGCAACGGTGGTCAGGCTGGGACCGCCGCCCGTCGAGCCTGACGCGCTGCAGCGGTTGTTCTGCGTCTGCGCGCCGGTGCGCGACTACACCGGCCAGGAAGTGGCGCGCGTCGGCGTGTTCGGACACGGCGTGGACGACGGCCCGATCTTGAAGGAGCACCACCGCGGCGCGTGGGATCTCGCGCGCCGCATTTCGATGCGCCTCGGCCATGTGCCGGTGAGCGCGCTGGAAAGCACTGCTTAGGAGAGGACAGTTTGGCTTACATCATTACGGAACCGTGCATTGGTACGAAGGATTCGGCGTGCGTCGACGTGTGCCCGGTCGACTGCATCCACCCGCGCAAGGACGAACCCGACTTCGAAGCCGCGACGCAGCTCTTCATTCACCCCGACGAATGCATCGATTGCGGTGCGTGCGTGCCGGCATGCCCCGTCGAAGCCATCTTCGCGCTCGACGAAGTGCCTGAAAAGTGGAAGAACTACATCGACATCAACGCCAAGCACTTTCAGAAGTAAGCCGGCCGGGAGGAATTCCCGCCGGGAAGCAGCCTCCCGTCGGGAGTTCGCCTCCCGTCGGGAAGTAACTCCTGTCGGGAGCCCGCGTCCCTGATTTGCCTTCCCGCCGGGAGCGCCCGGGGATAGAATCCGCCAAGAGTCTTGATCCCGACGTCAGGCCGCGCCCCTGATGTCTTTGTGTTGTTGAGGGTGTATGACACTTCGTCGTCCTCGCTTGGCGTTGGCAGCGGCCGCGGTGCTGGCCGCATTGATTACCGGAGTGCAGGCGCGCGACGTCCAGGACGCCTCGCTGCAGTTCCAGCTCGGCACGCTGCTGTTCGAAGAAACGCGGTATCGCGAGGCGCTCGAAGCGTTCCGCAAGGCCGTCAACGCCGATTCAAAGAGCATTGCCGTCCAGGCGCGCATCGGCGTCGTCAAGTCCGCGCTGCGGCTGGGTGAATTCATCGAGGCGCAGAAGGAAGCGGCGACGCTGCGGCAGCAGGATCCGCGCAGTGCCGACGTGCTGGCGATTCACGCCGACGCGTTGTGGTCGGCGGGCCTGTTCGACGAGGCCCACCAGGAATTCAAGGACGCGCTCGCGCTCGTCCCCGATCTGT
>DASUSZ010000238.1:0-15235 GCA_036374815.1 Vicinamibacterales bacterium
CGGTGCCCGGTCTGCACGGTGCCGATGGCCTGCGCCATCCTGTCTCGCGGCGCCGACTGCGCCGCCATCGACATCGTCAACGCGCCATAGCCCGCGAAGACTCCGAGCAGCGCGCGCAGCGCGAACAACTGCCACGGCGCGGTGACGAACGCCATGGCGGCCTTGGTGAGGATAAAGGCCGTCAGCGAGCGGATGACGAGGAGCTTGCTGCCGTATTTGTCACCGACGCGGCCCCACAGCGGGGCGCTGATCGCCGTGACGGTCGGCGTGGCGCCGAGTGTCAGCCCGGTCCACATCGCGATCTCGCCAACGTCGGTGGTGCCGAGCTCGGCGATGTAAAGAGGGAGAAACGGCATCACCAGCGTGAAGCCGGTGAAGCCAATGCCGCCGGCGGCCGCGGCGGCCAGGATGTTGCGTCGACTCTGGCGCTCGTCCAACTAGAAGCGAATCTTAACCGACGGCCCCGGGTAGACCTGGATGCTGTCGATGAAGCGCACGCGATGCGGGTTGGTCTGCATCACGATCGAGCTGGTGCGAATGCCGGCGCCGAAGAACTGGATGCCCTTCATCAGCGAACCGTCGGTCACGCCGGTCGCCGCAAACACGATGTCCTTGCCGCACGCGAGATCCTCGGACTTGTAGATCTTCTTGATGTCCTTGATGCCCATCGCCTGGGCGCGCTCCTCGTCGCCGGGCTTGGCCACGACCAGGCGCGCGAAGATCTCGCCGTTGAGGCAACGCATCGCCGCCGCGGTTAGCACGCCTTCGGGCGCGCCGCCGGTGCCCATCAGCGCATGGACGCCGGTGCCCGACACCGCGGCCGAAATGCCGGCGGACAAGTCGCCGTCGCCGATCAAGCGAATGCGCGCGCCGGTCGCGCGGATGTCCTGAATCAGCTTTTCGTGGCGCGGCCGATCGAGCACGACCACCGTCAGCTCATCGACCTGCCGGCCGAGGCTGCGCGCGATCGCGCGCAGGTTCTCGCGCACCGGTGCGTCGAGATCGACGAGATGCTTCGACGTCGGTCCGACGACGAGCTTTTCCATGTACATGTCGGGCGCGTGCAGCAGGCCGCCCTTTTCGGAGGCGGCGAGCACCGCGATCGCGTTCGGTGCGCCGGTCGCGCACAGGTTGGTGCCTTCGAGCGGATCGACCGCAATATCGACCTCGTCCCACTTGCGGCGGTTGTCGTTGTGCTTCTGCGCCAGGCCGACCTTTTCGCCGATGTAGAGCATCGGCGCCTCGTCGCGCTCGCCTTCACCGATCACGATCGTGCCGTCGATCGGCACCGTGTCCATTTCGCGGCGCATCGCCTCGACCGCGACGCGGTCGGAGCCATGGCGATCGCCCTGGCCCATGGTGTGGGCACACGCGATGGCGGCCTGTTCGGTGACGCGCAGGAACTCTAGGGAAAGGTCGGATTCCATTTCAGATCTCAGATTGGATTATTTCACGATTCGAACGTTCGCCGCCGCGCCGCGCGCGAGCTTGAGCGTGGCGGCCGCGTCGCCTGCGTTAATCGCGACCTCGAGGTGATCGGTACTGCCGAACAGTGCGCACAGCTCGCCGGCCGGCGCCTCGGCATAGGTGGCGACGATGCGCGGGATCTCCTGGCCGCCGATGAAGACGCCAATCCGGCCGCCGTCGGTGAACTGCTCGAACGTTTTGCGATCGATGTTGGTGATCAGGTTGCCGAACCGATCGACGCGGACCACCTCGCCGGTCAGCTCGTGCCCTGCCGCGGTCGGGCGCGGCAGATCGATCGTCTGGAAATCCTGGATGCTCTTGCCGAGCGACGCCAGCGCAACGCCTTTTGCGAGAAAGCCCGCGGCCGGCGCGAAGCGATCGCGGCCCTCGAACGTGCGGCTGACGGTCGGCCGCGAATACTTGCGTTCGGTCAGCTCGACGACCTTCTTCGGCGGCGCCTCGCGGAACACCGCGGAGAGCACGCCGTTGTCCGGCGCCACGAACCGGTAATCGCCGATGTCGGCGGCAATGCCGCGGCGGGCCGAGCCGACGCCGGGATCGACGACCACCAGGAAGATCGTGTCCTTCGGAAAATATCGATAACACGCGGCGAGCTCGAGCGCCCCCGCCACCACGTCGTGCGCGGGAATGTCGTGGCCGATGTCCACCAGCGTGGCATCGGGACACACGCTGAGCACGACGCCTTTGAGCGTGCCGGCGTAATGATCGCGAGTGCCAAAATCGGTGAGCAAGGCCACCGTGGGCCGCGCCATCGCCGAATTATGTACGCGGAGCGGGCTTGCGGAACAGCATCTCGCGCACCTTGCTCTTCATCAGGAACGAATCGGTGACGCGGAGATCCTTGAACAGCTTGATGATGTCGCCATTCAACAGGCTGCGCTGGCGCGGGCGCGAGGCGGGATAAGTGCGATAGCGAAGCGCGTTCTCGTCGACGACGACATACTTCGTGTAGAGCGCTTCGCGCTGTTCGGCGGTGCTGAAAAATCCGAGCAGGCAGCCTTCGGGACGCAGCAGCCGCGACAGCGCGGTCGCCAGCGCCTGCGCGGCGGGCCGATCGAGGTAGTCCAGCACGTCCCAGCACAGGATGCCGTCCACGGTGCCGGGCGCCTGCGTGAAGCGCTTCGAGAAAAACTCCGGCAGCTGTTCGAGCGTGCCGTCCTTGACGTGGCGATCGATGTCCTTGGCGACGTCCTCGACGCGCAGGCGGCAGCCAAGCTGCTCGCCGAAGAACGTCACGTTGCTGCCGACCACCGGGCCGAGATCGAGCAGCAGCGGCCCCTCGATCGTCTGCAGGCTGGCGATGAATTTCTGCAGCGCCTTGGTCGGGTACGAGGCTTCGGCCACGTTCGTGACAGACGAATCGGAGGACGCGGCCGCGTCGGTTTCCCGGCGCGACCCCAGTATTCCGAACAGGTCTGTCAACGAACGCGTGCTCTCGGCCATGTTTCAGCGGCTACGCGCCGACCCTCTGGCCCTGCTGCTGGTTCTGCTGATTCTGCTGCTGCGGCTGGCCCTGCTGCGGCGCATTGGCCGGCTTCTGTTGCTGCTGTTGCTGTTGCTGCTGCGGCTTCTGCCCCGCGCGCTGCATGTCGACGCTGCCCCGGAAGTGCGCGCCTTCAGCAATCGCCACGCGCGGCGAAGCAATGTCGCCGTCGACCGAGCCGTTGTCGCGAATGTCCACTTTCTCCGAGGCCGTCACGTTCCCGGTAACTTCGCCGAGGACCACGACCGACTTGGCGAACACTTCGGCCTTGATCTTCCCGTTCGGGCCGATGGTCAGCACGTTGCCTTTGAGATCGATCCGGCCTTCGACGTGCCCTTCGATCGTGAGGTCTTCGCTTCCGCTCAACTCGCCCTTGATCACGACCGATTTACCGATATTCACCATGTCCCTCCCAATCATTTGTTGGGCACGCGGCTCGCCTGCGGCCGGCGCCTGGGCAGCAGGCGCCGAAGGCGCAGCCACCGGAGTCGACGCCGGAGGTGCAGCCGGTTTGACCGACTCGTCACGCTTCCACATCTTTGAAACCTCCCCCTCTACTGGGAATCCCGCAGAAGGTGCCATCTTGAAACCCGGGGAGTGGGCTTCGGGTTGAAGTGCAGCCAGTATAGAAGCCAGCGTAAACCATTGTCTAGTCCTTTTATTGCTGCGACTTAGCAGGAATGTTACGATCGGCTTTTCGTCACATGCGAATCTATCTGGACCACAACGCGACGACCCCGCTAGACCCTCTGGTCGCCGATCGGATGGCCCAGGCAATGCGCGACGTGTGGGGCAACGCCTCCTCCGTTCACCACTTCGGTCAACAGGCCAAAGCCGCTCTGGATGAGGCCCGCTCGTCTGTGGGTGCCCTCATCGGCGGCGACGCCTCTGAGATCGTCTTTTCGGCCGGTGGCACCGAGAGCGATAACCTCGCCATCCGCGGCGCGGCCGAGGCGGCGGAGCCCGCCGGCCGCAGGCATCTGGTCGCAAGCGCGATCGAGCACGAGGCGGTGCTCAATACGATGAAGGCACTCGGCCGGCGCGGCTGGCGCGTCACGCTGGTGCCGGTCGATGCCTCGGGCATCGTGTCGGTCGATCGCATGCGCGAGGCGATCACCGACGACACGGCGCTGGTGTCCGTGATGCACGCGAACAACGAGATCGGCACCATTCAACCGATCGCGGAGATCGCGGCGCTGGCGCACGAGCGCGGCGCGCTGTTTCATACCGACGCGGTGCAGAGCGCCGGCAAGATTCCGATCAACGTCCACGCGCTGGGCGTCGATCTGCTGACGATCGCCGGACACAAGTTCTACGGCCCGAAAGGCACCGGCGCGTTGTGGATCAAGCGCGGCGTGCGGCTGGTGTCGCCGATCACCGGCGGCCGACAGGAGCGCAACCGCCGCGCCGGCACCGAGAACGTGCCGGCGCTGGTCGGCTTCGGCGTGGCAGCGGACGTGGCGCGGCAGAAAATGGCGGGCGAAGCGCCGCGATTGAGCGCGCTCCGCGATCGTCTCGAAGCCGGCATTCTCACGAGCGTGCCGGGCACCGAGCGCAACGGCGCGGCTGCCCCGCGCGTGCCGAACACCACCAACATCAGCATCGATCGCGTCGAAGCGGAATCGCTGCTGATCGGACTGGATCTCGCGGGCATCGCCGTGTCATCAGGATCCGCCTGCTCGTCGGGCACCCTCGAGCCGTCGCACGTGTTGAAGGCAATGGGCCTTCCCCACGCCCGCACGCTCGGCTCGCTCCGTTTCAGCTTCGGCGCCGAGAACACGGAGGAGCACGTCGATCGTGTCCTCGCTGTGCTGCCAGCTCTGGTTGAGAAACTGCGCAGCCTGACTACGGTTGGTGGACGCAAGTAATTACGGAGGACTCCGTGTCCTCCGTACTGCTCCGTGCCCTCGGCACCATTGAGTATGAGAATCGTTGTAGCCATGTCCGGCGGCGTCGACTCGTCGGTCGCCGCGGCCCTGCTTGCCGAGCAGGGTCACGACGTCATCGGTGTGTCGATGCAGCTGTATGACAACTCCCAGGTGACGGAGTCCGGCCAGCGCGCGTTCGGGACCTGCTGCACGATCGACGATCTCTACGACGCGCGACGCGTCGCCGCGACCATCGGCATTCCCCACTACATCGTCAATTTCGAGTCGCAGTTCGGCGAGCACGTGATCTCGAACTTCGTGCGGGAGTACGTCCGCGGCCGGACGCCGATCCCCTGCTCGCACTGCAACAGCGATTTGAAGTTCGCCGAGCTGCTCGATCGCGCGAAGGCCTACGATGCCGAGCAGCTGGCCACCGGCCACTACGCGCGCATCGAGAAGGATGCGGCCGGCCGGTATCGCCTGTATCGCGGCGCCGACAATTCCAAGGACCAAACCTACTTCCTGTTCTCGCTGACGCAGGAGCAGCTGGCGCGCGCGGCCTTTCCGGTGGGACATCTCGACAAGCAGACGGTGCGCGCGCACGCGGAGCGGCTGAACCTGCACGTCACGCAGAAACCGGACAGCCAGGAGATCTGCTTCGTGCCCGACGGCGACTACGCGAAGTTCGTCGAGCGCAGGGCGCCGGAGGCGACGCGGCCGGGCACGGTGGTGAACAACGAGGGGCGCGTGCTCGGCACGCACGCCGGCGTGCATCGATTCACGATCGGCCAGCGCAAGGGGCTTGGCCTGTCGTCCAGCGAGCCGTTGTATGTGACCGAGATCAAGCCTGACACCGCGCAGGTCGTGGTGGGATCGCGCGACGATCTCGGACGCACGGCGCTCACCGCATCGGCCGTGAACTGGATCAGCGGAGTCTCGCCGTCAGATTGGCTGCGCGTGCACGCGCAGATTCGGCATCGACATGCCGCTGCGCCGGCCCGCGTCCGCCGTACAAATGAAAAGAGCATCGAACTCGAGTTCGATGCTCCTCAAACCGCGATCACTCCCGGCCAGGCCGTCGTCTTCTATGAGGGCGACGAAGTGCTCGGCGGCGGCTGGATCGATTAGCCGTGCGCCGTGGCCGTCTCCTGACTGCTTTCGTGAAGCGTCCCTGACAGGAACCGCTCGGCATCGATCGCGGCCATGCAGCCCGATCCGGCCGCGGTGACCGCCTGCCGATACACGTGATCCTGCACGTCGCCGGCGGCAAACACGCCCGGCACGCTGGTGCGTGATCCGTCGTGCGTCTTCAGATAGCCGTTGTCGTGCATCGCCAGCTGGCCTTTGAAGAGCGCCGTATTCGGGGTGTGGCCGATGCCGATGAACACGCCATCCACCGCCAGTTCGCTCTTCGCGCCCGTCTTGGTATCGCGCAGCACGAGCGCGGTCACCTTGCCCTGATCGAGATCCTTGATGTCGACGACTTCGGTGTTCCAGATGAACGAGATGTTGGGCGTCGACATCGCCTTGTCCTGCATCACCTTCGACGCGCGCAGCGTGTCGCGGCGGTGAATGACGGTGACCTTGGTCGCGAGCTTCGACAGGTAAATCGCCTCTTCCATCGCGGTATCGCCGCCGCCGACGACGGCCACCGGCAAGCCCTTGAAGAAGAAGCCGTCGCAGGTCGCGCACGTCGACACGCCGCGGCCGGACAATTTCTTGTCGACGCCCAGATCGAGCCATTTCGCCGACGCGCCGGTCGCGATGATCAGCGCCTCCGCGGTGTAGGCCGTCTTGTCCACGTTGATCGTGAACGGACGCTTGGACAAATCAACCGAGGTCACATCACCCTGCAGGATCTCGGTGCCAAAATGCTCGGCCTGCGCGCGCATTTGCGCCATCAGGTCAGGGCCCATGACGCCGGCGCTGAAGCCCGGATAATTTTCCACGAGGGTGGTCAGCATCAACTGCCCGCCCGCCTCGATCCCTTCGATCAGCAGCGGCTTGAGGTTGGCGCGCGATGCGTACAACGCCGCCGTCAGACCGGCCGGACCGGATCCGATGATGACGACTTGCTTGTGCGTGCTCACAGGTGTTTTTGAATGATCTGCGCGAGACGATCCTTGGTCTCGAGACCGACGACGGTTTCCTTGAGGTCGCCGTTCTTGAACAGCAACAGGGTCGGGATGCCGCGCACCATGAACTTGCTCGGCGTCATCGGGTTTTCGTCGATGTCGACCTTCGCCACGGTGAGCTTGCCGTTATATTCCTCGGCCAGCTGATCGACGATCGGCGCAATGCGGCGGCACGGCGCGCACCAGGTTGCCCAGAAGTCGACGAGAACGACCCCGTTCTTCACTTCCTCGCTGAAATTCGCGTCTGTAAATGTCTTGACTTTCTCGGATGCCATTTAACCTCACCGCGGGCCGCTCCGTTGGAACGGCCCCTAAGGAACTTGGAAACACCTACTTCTTCGATGCCACTCGTCTGCCGCGGTTGCGCGCCGTCAAAGCCCTGTACATTTTGACATACTCGCCCGCCGAGCGGTCCCACGAGAAGTCCGCGCGCATGCCGTTCTTCTGCAGGCGCGTCCAGGCCTTCTTGTTGGGGTACGTGGCCAGCGCGGCGCCCAGCGCCTGCATCAGCGCGGCGGGATGGTAATCAGCAAACAAGAACCCTGTGCCGTGCCCGTTTTTCGGGTTGTACGGCCGCACCGTATCGACGAGGCCGCCCACAGCGCGCACCACCGGGACCGTTCCGTAACGCAGGCTGTACATCTGGTTCAACCCGCACGGCTCGAACCGCGACGGCATCAGAAAAATGTCGGCGCCGCCCTCTACGAGATGCGCGCGGCGCTCGTCGAAACCGATGAACACGCGGATGCGATCGGGACGCCACTGCGACAGGCTGGTCCACATGTCCTGGTAGCGCGGTTCGCCAGTGCCGACGATCACGAACGTCGCATCGAGCGTCGCCAGTTCACCCGCAACGGACGCGATCAGATCGAGGCCTTTTTGATCGACCATCCGCGACACCATGCCGATCACCGGCCGCGCCAGCAGTTCGTCGGTGATCGTGAAGCCAAACGCCTCGAGCAGCGCGCGCTTGGCCGCGGCTTTTCCTTCGAGACTGTCCGAGTCGAACGGCGCCGGCAAAAACGGATCGGTGAGCGGGTTCCACTCGTCGGGATCGATGCCGTTGAGGATGCCGACGAGCGCCTCGCGGCGTGCGCGAACCACGCCATCGAGACCGTTGCCGTACTCAGGACGTTGAATCTCCTCGGCGTAGGTCGGACTGACGGTCGTGATCGCATCCGCGAAGTTGATGCCGGCCTTCATGAAACTCAAACGGTCGAAGAACTCGAACCCGTTGATCGTGAAGTCCTCCCACGACAACCCCAAATGGGGCAGCCACGTCTTGTCGAAGATGCCCTGGTACGCGAGGTTGTGGATCGTGAACACCGTGCTTGGGTGCCTGGGTGCCCGGGTGCCTGGGGTGCCTGGGGTGCTCAGACGTCGCGCGTAGACGGACGCAAGACCGCCCTGCCAGTCGTGCGAGTGGACGATGTCGAAGGGCTCGTCCCTGCGGGCGAGCCAGTCGATCGCGGCGGCCGAGAGAAACGCAAAGCGCGCCGCGTTGTCGGCGTAATCGCCGCGCGAGTCGTAGTAGATGCCGGCGCGATCGTAAAGCTCGGGGCAATCGAGCAACAGCACGCGTGCGCCGGGGCCAATCCGCGCTTCGATCAAGCCGGCGCTGAACTGATGCCCCGCGATCTCGAGCGACAGCCGATCGACGATCGGCCCATCCTCGATGCCGCGGTAGCGCGGCGTGATGACGGTGACGTCGTGACCAAGTTTGCCGAGCGCTTTCGGCAAGGCGGTCGCCACATCGGCAAGGCCTCCGGTCTTCGAGAACGGCTGAGCCTCCGAAGCGATCATCAAGATCTTGAGCGCATTCGGCTTTCGGCGTCCGGCTGTCGGCTTCCGGATCGTCCTGGCCTTTCGCACAACTTCACGGATAAGGGTTTTTGCTGACCGGCGAGGCATTCACATCTAGCTTACGCCGCAATGGTGAAACCGAGAGCCGATAGCTGCAAGCTGCGAGGCCGAAAGCGGTATGATCCGTGGCGTGTCCGGACCATCTTCGAGCGGCTCGCGCGTGTTCCCGCGCGACGTCCTCGAGCTCAAAGCGCTTGCCGAAAAGCAACCTGCCCTCGCGCCCGCCGCGACGCTGCAGGTCGATTTGATCGAGTCGGTGCGCCGCGTGCAGGGGCGCATCACCACGCCGTGGATCGAGACATCGGTCGAAACGCTGACGGCGCGGCTCGAGGCCGGGCAGCCGCTGCTCGATTTCTCGCAAATCGCGTTCGACTGGAACGACGTGCGCCTGCTGGTCCGGCAGGTCACCGATGTGTTGCGGCGTCACGAAGTGATCGATGCCGCGACCGCCGCGGCGCTCCACGCCGTAGGCCGCAGTCCGACGCTGCCCGACGTGATGCGCGGCTGGTTCGAGCACAAGCCGGCGCTCGACATCGAGATGCTCGACGAGGTGCTTGGCTGGGCGGCGCGGCCCTATCTGCAGCGCACCGCGGAGGCGCTGCAGCAGCGCATCAGCCTCGATCGCTGGACCGAGCGCGTCTGCCCGGTATGCTCGTCGGAGCCGGATTTTTCGGTGATCACGACCAGCGGCGATCGCCAGTTGCTATGCGGCCGCTGTCACGTGCGTTGGGGCTTCGGTCCGATCGCCTGTCCGTACTGCGGCAACGACGATCGCACGCGCATCAAGTCGATGGCCACGCCGGACGGCATGTATCGCGTGATGATCTGTTCGCCGTGCGGGCGTTACATCAAGGCGTTCGACGCGCGCAAGGCGACGCGCCCGCTATTGCCTTATGTGGATTTGATCGCGACGCTGCCGCTGGACGCGGCAGTGATGCAGTCGCAACGGTAGGCGCTACTGCTGCTGTTGCTGCAGCAGCTCATCCTGCTGCTGCGGCGCCTGGAAATCTCCCTCGAGCAGCGCCTTGGTGCGCGTCGCCATCCAGTTGAACAGATGACGGGTTTCCCAGAAGCGGCTGGCATTGGTCTTCGCGCCGAGAACGACGAACGCAACCTGCTGCCCTGACTGCGGCAGCTTCAGCAGCGTGGCGAGGCAGTAGCCCGAGCGGCTGATGAAGCCGGTCTTGCCGCCGACCACGTCGATGTCGCCGCTGCGGACGATCTGGTTGGTGCTGTTGGCGGTGATGACGCGCTTGCCGACGGTGGTCGTAAACGAGCTCTTGCGCATGATCGCGCCGACGCGCTCGTCACCCGCGGCATACGCAATCAAACGCGCCTGGTCGTATGCCGACGACATGTTCTCGGCGAGCAGGCCGGACGGATCCGCGTAAACGGTGCTTTCGAGCCCAAGCTCCTTCGCCTTCTCGTTCATGCGGGCGATGAAGCCTTCGTAGCCGAGGTACGACGCGCGGGCAAGCGCGCGCGCCGCCGCGTTGTCCGAGCCGATCAGCACGAGGTTCAGCAGGTCGTCGGCGGTCAGCTTGAACCCGTTGCGCAGATAGGTCGTCGACGCGTGCGCGACATCGCTGCGCTGCACGGTGACGAGGGTGGAAAGCGGCGTGTTGCTCTCGAGGAACACCAGCGCGGTCATCACCTTGGTGATGCTGGCGATCGAGCGCTGCTCTTTGGAGTGGTTCTCCCAGAGCACTTCCCCGGTTTCGGGGTTGTAGATGATGGCGGCCTCGGCGCGGACGTCCGGCACTTCGCGGCCGAACTCGTCGACGCGGAATCGCGGCGTCTGCAGCTCCTTGAGCTCGCGGGCGCGGACGGCGGCGCGGGCGCGCGCCAGCTGGGCGCGGCGGGCGCGGGCGGTCGTCGCCGAGTAGGCTTTTTTCTTCGCGGCGGGTGGCTTTGCCGCGGCGCGAGCCGGCGTCTTCTGCGTAGACGTTTTGGCCTGCGCAGCCGACGGCACGGGGGCGCCAATCACCATCGTGACAGCTGCCGCCAGCGACACGGCTATTTTCGTGAAGCGAGTAAGCTTCGACTTCAGCAAGATAAGCGGATTGTAGCGAGAGTATCTCCAATAAGCAATAGGGTTTAGAGCCATTGGATTAAACTGGCAGCCCTAATGGAACGGCAACGACCTACCGAGTACCTGGTCCTTAGGCAGACAATTGCCCAGAGAGGCACGCTGCGCCCCATCCTTGTCCTGACCGGACTGGCTTTGTGGGCCGTTACGCTCATCGCCGTGCTGGCGCTCCTGCCATACCCGGTGGCCGCTGCAATTCCCTTGCTAGTCCTGGTTACAACTTTCGAAGTAATAAGGCCTTTACACTTTGGCGCCGAGCGGATCGGCCGCTACCTCCAGGTCTTTTACGAAGAGGACGGCGACCCGAGCCGTCCGATGCAGGACACTCCCTCATGGGAGCGTGTCGCGATGAGCTTCGGCGTGGTTCCAGGCGTCGGCGGCCACGCCCTGTTCGTCCCACTTTTTTTGATCGCGACCGCGCTCAACTATCTCGCGGTGCTGCTGCCGCGCCCCGTCACGATCGAATTGAGCGCCATGGCGATCCCCCACCTCGCCTTCATCGCCTGGATGGTCGCCGTCGATCGCGCGATGCGAACGCAGCGAGCCGTCGAGCTCGCCCGCCTGCGCGAACTTCGGCAAGGCAAGAACCCGTGAACCTCCTTACGTATTGACATTCGATAGGAACCCCCGCAGACTCGCGCTCGTATCGACAGACGATAGGAGACTTCATGCTGGCACGGCTGCGAAGCGTGTGGCGGAACCTGCGGCATCGCGATTCGGTCGATCGCGACCTCGACGATGAAGTGCGGGCGGTGTTCGACATCCTGGTCGACGAGAAGAGGCGCGGCGGGATGACCGCCGAGCAGGCGCGCCGCGCCGCCACCCTCGAGCTCGGCCGACAGCACGCGATCACCCAGCAGGTGCGGGAGGAGCGCGCCGGCGCGTCGCTCGACGCGGTGATCAAGGACATTCGCTACGGCGCGCGAATGCTGCGCGCCAACCCCGGCTTCACGCTCGTCGTCGTCCTGTCGCTGGCCGCCGGCATTGGCGCCAACAGCGCGATCTTCTCGATCGCCAACGCGATGTTGCTGAAGACGCTGCCGATTGCCGAGCCGCAGAACGTGCACGTCATGCGGTTCGAGTCGCGGCTGCCGATGACGGGCCGCGTCTCCTACGTTTTCTTCGATCGATTGCGCAGCGGTTTCCCGACGCGCGACGGCCTGGCGGGCATGAGCCGCGTGACGCGCATGCGCATGGGCAGCGGCGGCGATGCGCAGATGGCCGCGGTGCAGCTGGTGACCGGCGAGTTTTTCGGCGTCCTCGGCACCGCGCCGCAGCTGGGTCGAATGCTGACGCCGGACGACAACCGCACGATGGGCGCGCACCCGGTCACCGTCATCAGCGATGCGTTCTGGCGCAGCCGCTTCAACGCCGCCCCCGACGTGGTCGGACGCGAGGTCACGTTCAACAACGTGCGCTTCACGATCGTCGGCGTCGCGCCGCCCGGCTTCTCCGGCGTGTGGCTCGAATCGCCGGCCGAGGCGTGGATCCCGGTGATGATGCAGGCCGACGTCAAGTACACGCAGAACTTCAGCGCGGAGAATGCGGATTTCCTGAAACCGTGGATTCCGCAGGACGGCATGCGCTGGCTCGATGTGCTGACGCGCAGCGCCGACCCCGCGCACGCCGAAGCCGCCCTGAATGCGGCGTATCGCCCGGAGCTGCTCGCGGAAGTCGATCGCATCACCGACGTGCAGCAGCGGGCGGTGGCGCTCGATCGCCGCATCGTGCTCGAGCCGTTCGGCAGCGGCTTCTCGAACCTGCGCTCGCAGTTCCGCGCGCCGCTGTTCGCGCTGCTCGGCATGGTGGGGCTGCTGCTGCTCATCGCCTGCGCGAACACCGCCAACCTCCTGCTGGCGCGCTCGACCAGCCGCCAGCGTGAAATGGCGGTGCGGTTATCGATCGGCGCGAGCCGCGGCCGCATCATCGGTCAGCTGCTGATCGAGAGCCTGCTGCTCGGCGCGCTGGCCGCCGCCGTCGGCCTCGCGATTGCGCCGCTCGTCAGCGAGCTGCTGGTGCGCATGACGATCGGCGTCGAAAGCGGGCCGCTGCCCTTCTCGGTCGGCATCGATTCACGCGTCGTGATGTTCACGATCGTCATCACGCTGCTGACGAGTTTCCTGTTCGGGTTCGCGCCGGCCTGGCGCGCCACCGATCTGTCGCTGTCGACGGCGCTCAAGTCCACCGGCCGGTCGACGCACCAGGGCGCGCGCCTCAACCTCTCGAAGATGCTCGTCGTCGGCCAGGTGGCGTTGTCGCTGTTCCTGGCCGTCGGCGCCGGGCTGTTCGCGCGCAGCTTCAACAATCTCGTGTCGCAGCCGCTCGGCGTCGAGGACCAGGTGCTGTCGGTCACGATCAATCCAAACCTCGGCGGATATCAACTGCCGGAGTTGGCGTCGCTCTATCAGCGCATCATCGAGCGCGTCGAAGCGATCCCGGGCGTGCAGTCGGCCACCATTGCGATGTGCGGCGTGATGACCGGCTGCCGATCGAATTCGGACGGCATTCAAATCACCGGCTATGTCCCTCAACCCGGCGAGCAGCTGATGTTCCAGGAAAACCGCGTCGGGCCGAATTATTTTTCGACCGTCGGCATGACGATGGCCGCGGGGCGGGGTTTCGAGCCGCGCGAGATTGGCAGCGACGCCGCGGTGGCGGTGATCAACGAAACGATGGCGCGCAAGTACTTCAACGGCCGCGATCCGATCGGGCAACGATTCGGCTACGACCACCCGAACGAGTTCGAAATCATCGGCGTGGTCCGGGACGCACGTGTGAACACGGTCCGCGAGGCGGTGTTCCCGATGGTCTTCCACAAGATCGGCGCCACGCCGTCGTACGTCGGCACGATGCAGGTGCGCGCCGCCGGCGATCCGGCGCTGGCCGGGGCGGCGATTCGCCGCGCGCTCAACGAGCTCGAGCCGCGGCTGCCGGTCGATCGCATCACGACCATCGGAGCGCTGGCGGCGAACACGCTTCGGCAGGAGCGCCTGATCGCGCGGCTGACGACGGTGGTCGGCATCCTCGCGCTCGCACTGGCGAGTCTCGGGTTGTATGGGCTGATGGCCTACGCCGTCAAGCAGCGGACCGCAGAGCTTGGCGTGCGCTTCGCGCTCGGCGCGCCGCGGCCGCGCGTGATGTGGATGGTGTTTCGCGAATCGCTGCTGCTGGTCGGCGCCGGCCTCGCGATCGGCGTGCCGCTGGTGCTCGCCGCCGCGCGCTTGATCGGGCCGATGCTGTTCGACGTCAACCCGAACGATCCCGCCGTAATGGTGATTGCGATGGCGGTGCTGGCCGCCGTGGGCGCGTGGTCAGGGTACCTGCCGGCGTGGCGCGCCTCGCGCGTTGATCCGTTGGTGGCTCTGCGAGAGGAGTAGGGCTTGCGGGGCTACGGGCTTGCGGGTACATCGCAACTACTTGAGCCCGGTAATACAGCGAAGGCTGTATTGCCCCGGCGCGCAGGCTCAGTTACAAACAGGGACACAGTGTCGGAAGTTCAAGAGAACCAGATGGATTACACCTGTCCGCGCTGTCAGCACAGCGGCCGCCCCTATAAATTCGCAGACGACGGTCCTTCCCAGTTGCGGGTGCTGATCCGCTGCGAGCACTGCTCGCATCGCTGGTCCGCGCTCATTACGCGATCGATCAAGAAATAATTCCGCGCCTCACCGCATAAAGCACGACCTCGGCGATGTTGTGGACGTCGAGCTTCTGCAGGATGCGGGCGCGGTGCGTTTCCACCGTCGCCGGGCTGATGTCGAGCAGCGCCGCGACTTCCTTGTTGCTGCGCGCTTCGGCAATCAGCTGGAAAATCTCGCGCTCGCGCGTCGACAGCGTCTCGTATCGATCGGCGAAGCCGGCGCCGGCGGTGCGGCCCTGGTCGTCCTGCACCAGCTTTTCGATCGCCGGGCTGAAGTAGCGGCGCCCGGCCGCCACCGTTTCGACGGCCGTCAATAACTCCTTGCCGGCCGAATCCTTCACCATGTAACCGGTCGCGCCGGCCTGCAGCGCGCGCATCACATAGGCTTCGTCGGCGTGCATGCTGAGCATCAGCACGCGCGTTTCGGGAACGCGGCGCACGATCTGCTGCGTCGCATCGATGCCGTTCAGGAGCGGCATCGCGACGTCGATGATCGCGACATCGGGTTTCTGCGCGACGGCCTCGCGCACCGCTTCGCGCCCGTCGCCGACCTCCGACACCACTTCCCACTCGGGCTGCTCCTCGAGGATCTTCCGCAGACCATGGCGCACCAGCGTGTGGTCGTCTCCCAACAACAATCGCAACTTACGCAAGGCTTTTCTCCGGCAG
>DASUSZ010000239.1:0-15235 GCA_036374815.1 Vicinamibacterales bacterium
CAAATTCCTGCGAGAATACCGCCCGGATGCGCATCGTTATCGTCGGGGGCGGGCAGATCGGCTCCTCCCTGGCCCGGTCCCTCGCCGCCGATCACGAAGTGGTGGTCATCGACCACAACCCTGACGTTGCCAACACGTTTACCACCATCGATGCCGAGCTGATCATCGGCAGCGGCACCAGCGAGGAGATGCTCGAGCGCGCCAACATCAAGGATGCGCGCTTCTTCGTTGCCACCACGCCGCTCGACGAGGTGAACATCGTCGCCTGCGCGATTGCCAACCGGATGTCGAACCCGGAGACGATCTGCGTGGTATCACGCGCCGACTTCCTGCCCGAGGGGAGCGGCGAGCTTGGACTGCGCGAGTTTGGCATCGATCGGGTGTTGTGGCCCGAGGCACAGCTGGCCAACGACATCGAGGGCGTGGTCACCACTCCAGGCGCCATCGACGCCGAAATCTTCGCCGGCGGCAGGGTGCGGCTGCTCGAGTACCGGCTCGACGCGTCGTCGCCGCTGATTGGCATGTCGCTCGGCCAGCTGCGCATTCCGCGCGGCTCGCTGATCGTCGCCGTGAAGCGCGCCGGAGCGCTGTTCGTGCCGCGCGGCGCCACCGAGCTGCAGGCCGGCGACAAGATCATCGTGATGGGTACGCCGCAGGCGATGCAGGAGGTGGAGCGCCTGGTCCATCCGACGCACGGCGGCGCGATCGAGGTCACGATCATCGGCGGCGGCGACGTCGGCATTCAGCTGGCGGAGCGGCTCGAACGGTCCTCGTCATGCCGCGTGCGCATCGTCGAGCGCGATGCCGCGCGCGGCGAAATGCTGGCGGCGCGGTTGAAGCGGACGCTGGTGCTGAACGGCGACGGCACGGACCTGGAGTTCCTCGAGAGCGAGAACGTCGGGCGGAGTGATGTGCTGGTGTCGGTGATCGACAACGATGAGCGCAACCTGCTGGCGTCGCTGCTGGGCCGGCAGCTCGGGGTCGCGAAGATCGTGACGCGCGTCAGCCGGCCGACCAACCTGCGGCTGTTCGAGCGCGTCGGCATCGATGTCGCCCTGTCCGCGCGCGGCGCCGCGGTCGCGTCGATCCTCCATCAGATCACCGGCGGGACGTCCAGTCTGCTCGCGGTGGTCGAGCACGGCGAGGCGCGCGTGCTCGAGCTGGTCGTGTCGCCGCGATTCGAGCCGCGGCCACTCAAGAGCATCGGCGCGCCCGCCGACGTGATCGTCGGCGCGATCCTGCGCGGCCGCGAAGTGATCGTGCCGCGCGGCGACGATCGCGTCGAGCCCGGCGATCACATCATCGTGTTTTCGACGCGCGGCGCCGCCGAGCGCGTGCAGACCTACTTCAGTGGCACCGGCAACTGAGTCCGGCGTGGCGCAATGCGGTTCTCGCTAGTCGTCCACGTCAGCGGCGTCATCGTCCGCGTGTTCGGCGCGATGTTCCTGGCGCCGCTGGCGCTGGCACTCTCTGACGGCGATCACCACGACGCGTGGGGATTCACGCTCGCGATGGCGCTGACGATCGCGATCGGGCAGCTGATGCACCGCGCCGGCGGACGCGCAGCGGAATCCGTGGTCGAGAGCATGCGGCGCGTCGAAGGGCTTGCGGTGGTGTCCGTATCGTGGCTGCTCATCGCCGTGCTCGCCGGCATTCCATACATATGGAACGGGTTCGGGCCGATCGACGCGACGTTCGAGGCGATGTCGGGGTTGACGACGACCGGCGCGACGGTGTTTCGCGATTTCTCGCTCTACAGCCGCAGCGTTTTTTTCTGGCGGTCGCTGACCAACTGGCTGGGCGGCATGGGCGTGATCGCCCTGTTCGTGGCGATCCTCCCGAGGCTCGCGATCGGCGGCCGCGAGATGTTCTTCGCCGAAGCGTCCGGACCCGATGATGAAAAGGTCGCGCCGCAAATTCGCCGGACCGCGGCGCTGTTGTGGCGTCTCTACGCGACGCTGACGCTGCTGCAGATCGTTGCGCTGCTGATGACCGGCATGCCGCTGTTTGATTCGATCTGCAACACCTTCGGCACCATCGCCGCCGCCGGCTTCTCGCCGCACCCGCTGTCGATCCTCGGCTACCGGAATGCCGCCGCCGAATGGGTGATCATCGTGTTCATGTTCCTGGCCGGCGCCAATTTCGCGCTGCAATATCGCGCGCTGCTGCGCCGCGACCTGCGCGTGTTCACCGACGACGAGGAGCTGCGCGCCTACGCCGGCGTCGTGCTGATCGCGACCATCGTCCTGGCGATGGCCATTCGCACCACCGTCGGATCCGACGAGATGTTCCGCGTGGCGTTGTTCCAGGTGCTGTCGATCCTCACGACGACCGGTTTTGCGAGCGTCGACTTCAACCTCTGGAACGACCAGGCCAAGGCGATCCTGCTCGGCCTGATGTTCATCGGCGGCTGCGCCGGATCGGCAAGCGGCGGACCGAAGGTGGTCCGGCACCTGCTGCTGGCGCGCTTCACGCTGCAGGAGCTTCGGCGCACGCTGCATCCAAGAGCGATCTTGCCGGTCAAGTTCGGCGGCCGCGTCGTGCCCGCGCCGATCATGCAGGGCGTGATCGTGTTCTTCCTGTTTTACATGCTGACGTTCGCGGTCTGCTCGGCGATCGTGATCCTGCTCGGCGCGGACCTCATCACCGGCATTTCCGCGACCGCCGCGTCGCTCGGCAACGTCGGTCCGGGATTCAACCAGGTGGGACCGATGAATCACTTCGCCGATTTGCACCCGATCAGCCGCATCGTGCTGACGCTGGCGATGTGGATCGGCAGGCTCGAAGTGATCACGGTGCTGGTGATCCTCCGGCCTGAAGCGTGGCGCGCCGGCCGATGGTCCGCCGGCGAGCCGTCTTCACTGTGAACCGGCGCGGCTACGACTCCAGCAGCAGCTTGTCGACGAGCCCGGCGAGGCGCCGCCACTTTTCGGCCTCGACCTGCAGCGCCTTTTCGCCGGCTTTTGTCAGCGCGTAGAACTTCGCCTCGCGGTTCGTTTCGGTCTTGCCCCACGCGCCCTTGATCCATCCCTTGTGCTCGAGTCGAACAAGCGCGGGGTAGAGCGTGCCCTGGTTGAGCGAGAGCGGATGATCGGACACCTGCGCGAGACGGGCGGCGAGGCCGTAGGCATGCTGCGGACCCATGGTCGACAGCGCGCGCAGGATGATCAGATCGAGCGTGCCCTGCAGCAGCTCGACGCGTTCACTAGACATGCCAGTGGAGTATCCACGGCCCGCACGCGGCCGTCAACTGGCGCCGCCGGACGCGGATTGCGGGCGCAGGTGCGCTGCAGGTTGTTGCCGCGACGTCGTCGGGATGCAAGGTGTTCGTCACGAACGATCGGCGGCTGCCGGCCATCCCAGGGCTGCGCGTGATCCAGCTGTCGGATTACGCCTAGGTCGTGGGCGCCGGCGCCGGCGCGGGCTCGGGAAGCGGCGTGATCATCGACGTGAACGCCAGCGCGCCAATCACCGCCGCCAGGATGTTGAACATCGCGGCGTAGCTGCCCGTCCATTCCACACACCACGCCAGCAGCAGCGGTCCGACTGCGGACGCGATCACGGTCATCGCCTGCGCCGCGCCCTGGATGCGTCCGAGGTGCGCGCGGCCATACACCCGCGGCCAGACACTGAAGAACAGAACCATTACGAGACCACCGCCCAGTCCCATCGCTGTCGCCCACATCATCACTTGCCCGATTGACGTGATGTGCGGCAGGGCGGCAAGACCGAGAGCGAGCACGAACAGCGATATCGCGAGCAGGTTGGTCAGCGACAGGCGCGTGGCAAGCCAGCCGCCGCCGAAGTTGCCCAGCAGCGCCGTCATCGCGGTGACGATCAGCGTCTGGTAATAGACGTCGGGACCAAAACCACGCTCCGCGAGGATCGATTCGTTGAAGAGGCCAATGCCGGAAGCGACGAGACCGTAGAGCGCCGCGCCGATCGAGAACACCCAGAACGCAGGAGTTCTCACGGCTTCCTGCCAGGTCAAGCCGCTTACCTCAGCGGCATCTAAAGCTGCCCCTCTACGATCGGTTGCGGAGCGGGCAATCAATAAGCTGACTGGCGCGAGTACGACGAGCAACGCGACACCGATCGAGAACCACGCCACGCGCCAGCCCTGGCTTTGCACGATCGATCCGACAACGGGGAACGCGATCATGAAGCCGATGCTCAAGACCACGCTGTAGATCGCCATCGCGAGATCGACGCCGCGGGTGAACCACTGGCCGACCATCGCAAGACTGATCACCGACAGCGCGCTTTGGCCGAGGCCGCGCGTTAATGTCACCGCGATCGCCAGCGCCCAGAAGGAATCGACCGCGCTCATCGCGCAAACGACCAGGCCGAGCGCCGCTGCGACCGTCGTCAGGACGATGCGCGCGCCGAGGCGATCGACGAAGCGGCCGATGCCGATCGCGAAGGTCGATCCGAGCAGCGTTGCCCACAAATTCAACTGCGCGTAGTCGACGCGGCCAATGCCGAGATCCGCGATCAGCGGCTCGGTGACCAGGCCCAGCCCCTGCGTCCGCCCCGGCAATGTGCCAACCATTGCGGCGGCCGCGAGCAACAGCATTACCCATCGATACGGCACCCGCTCATTGTAGGCTGTAGCCGGACATGCCTTCCCGCCGGCGGCAGTCGCTCGCGATCAAGATTCCGCTGCTGACCTCGGTGCTGCTCGCCGCGGCACTGGCGGCGATGACCGTGGCGTCGTATCTCGAGCTGCGGCGCGCGCTCGTCGACATGGCCTCGCAGCGGCTGCAGGGCGCCGCCGCGCAGATGGCGAACGTGTTTGCGACGTCGACGCGTCAGCGCGCGACCGCGATGACGCAGTTCATGCGCCAGCCGGAGATCCCCGCGTTCCTGAAAACCCGCGATGCCGCGCATCTCGCTGCGCTCGAGGACAGCGCCAGGAAGTATCTCGGCAACACGTTCGAGATCGGCGACGTCGAGCTGTGGGACACCGCGGGCCGGCGCATCTATGCGGCCGGCGCGGCGCTTGCCGAACTGAGCGGTACCGCGCTTACCGATCACCTCGATCAGATGACGTCGACTACTCCCGCCATCGGCGCGTTGCGAATGGAAAGCGGCAGGCTGCTATATCCGATCGGCGCGCGGGTCGAATCGGCCGGCGAGTTCCTCGGCTACATCGTCGAGCGGCGGCGTGTCTTCAATCCTTCGCAGACGCAACAGACCGTGGCGCTGTTGAGCGGCCTGATCGGATCGGAAGCGACCATCGCGATCGGCAACCAGGACGGATCGGAGTGGACGAATTTGTCGACGCCCGTCGAGGGCATGCCCATTACCGGCGCCGGCGCCGATCGGCTCTGGGAATACGAGCGTGACGGCATGCCGCGCGCCTTTGCGTGGGCCGCCACGATTCCCGCAACGCCGTGGATGGTCGCTATTGAAATGCCTCGCGCCGCGGTGCTTGGGCCGGTACGCCGCTTCCTGCTGCGCTCGCTGGTAATCGCGACCACGGTGCTGCTGATCGCCGTCGCCATCGGCCTGGTGACGACGCGCCGCATCACGACGCCGTTGCGAGAGGTGACGGAGGCCGCCGAAGCCGTCGCGGCATCGCAGCAGCACGTGCACGTGTCGATCGATCGCGACGACGAGATCGGCAGCCTTGCCGATTCCTTCAACACCATGGCTCAGCGAGTCGAGCTGGCGCGCGCCGATCTCGAGCTGCGCGTCGAGACGCGGACCTCGGAGCTGCGCGCCGCGAATCGCGAGCTCGAAGCGTTCAGCTATTCCGTGTCGCACGACCTGCGCGCGCCGCTCAGGGCGATTGCCGGCTTCGTGCAGATCCTCGAGGAGGATCACGGCGCGTCGCTCGACCCGGAGGCACGCCGGCATCTCGAGCGCGTCAAGCTCAATGCGCAACGCATGGGCCAGCTGATCGACGACCTGCTCGCGTTCTCGCGCATCGGGCGGACCACGATGCTGCGGCAGTCCGTCGATCTGACGGCGCTGGCGACCACGGCCGCGCAGGAAGCGATTGCCGCGTCCGGCCGCTCGATCGATCTGACGGTGTCGCCGTTGCCGCCATGCTACGGCGAGCCGGCGCTCCTCAACCAGGTGTTCGCCAACCTGATCTCGAACGCGATCAAGTTCACCGGCGCGTCGCCGCAGCCGTCGATCACGATCGCCTCGTCGGTGGTCGACGGCGACACGGTGTATTTCGTCCGCGACAACGGCGCCGGATTCGACGAGCGCTACGCGGAAAAACTGTTCGGCGTTTTCCAGCGGCTGCACCGCAACGACGAGTTCGAGGGCACCGGCGTGGGACTGGCGATCGTGCACCGCATCATCAGCCGGCACGGCGGCCGCATCTGGGCCGAGGGCAAGCCAAACGGCGGCGCGACGTTTTACTTCACATTGCCCGCAGGGAAGACCACTCCGGCCGAAGTGCTCGCGACCCAGGCATGACCCTCCTTCGCCGAGGCTTCCGAGGGCGGGCAGCCGCCGCAATCGCGTTGTCCCTCGCGCTGACCTGCAGCGTCGCGGCACACGCCCAGTCCCCCGAAGCCTTGGCGAAGGGGGCGTGGCCGGAGTTTCGCGGACCCGGCGCCCAGGGACATTCCGCTGAAACCGGGTTGCCCGTCGAGTGGAGCGAGACGAAGAACGTTGCGTGGAAAGCGGCGGTGCCCGGCCTCGGCTGGTCGACGCCGGTCGTCGCCAGCGGCAAAGTGTGGCTGACGAGCGCGGTGGAGGAGCGTGGGTTCTCGCTCCGCGCGATCGCGTTCGACGCCGCCACCGGCAGGCAAGTCGTCAACGTCGAAGTCTTCAAGATTCCTACCGATCGCCGCGACATCAATCCGAAGAACAGCTGGGCGTCGCCGACGCCGGTGATCGACGGCGACCGCGTTTACGTTCACTTCGGCGCCGACGGCACCGCCGCGTTGACGCAGAGCGGCGGCATCATCTGGAAGAATCGCTTCGAATATCAGTCGCAGCACGGCGCGGGCGGCTCGCCGATCGTCTACGGCGATCTGTTGATCTTCAGCGCCGACGGCAGCGACGCCGCATTCGTCATCGCGCTCGACAAGCACACCGGCAGGACGAAGTGGAAAACGAACCGCGGCGATCCGGCCGACCAGGCTTACACGACACCGCTGGTGATCCGCGTCGGCGATCAGGATCAGCTGATTAGCGTCGGCGCGCATCGCGCTCGCGCGTACGAGCCGTTGACCGGCAAGGAGATTTGGCGCGTTCGATACGACGAGGGATTCTCGAATGTGCCGCGCCCGGTGTTCGCGCACGGCCTCGTCTACATCACGACCGGGTTCCAGCAGCCGGAGCTGCTTGCCGTGCGGCCCGACGGCAAAGGCG
The DNA here is from genome assembly GCA_036374815.1 of Vicinamibacterales bacterium. GTDB lineage: Bacteria > Acidobacteriota > Vicinamibacteria > Vicinamibacterales > UBA2999 > 12-FULL-67-14b. The sequence continues at coordinate 7,339 of DASUSZ010000239.1, forward strand.
ATGTGACGAAGACGCACGTCGCGTGGTCGCTCAAGCGCGGTGCTCCGCTGACGCCGTCGCCGATCGTCGTCGGCGACGAGCTATATCTCGTGACCGACGGCGGCATCGCGTCGTGCATCGATGCGCGCACCGGCAGCGTGATCTGGCAAAGCCGTCTCGGTGGAACGTATTCGGCGTCGCCGGTCTACGCGGATGGGCGGCTGTACTTTCCCTCGGAGCAGGGCGTCACGACGGTGATCGCGCCGGGGAAAGAAGCGCGGCGCCTGGCGGCCAACCGGCTCGATGGCGGCCATCTCGCATCGATGGCGGTCGCGGGCGGCGCATTTTTCCTGCGCACCGATTCGTCGCTGTATCGAATCAGCGCGCGTTGACGCGATAGAGCTCGACGACGGCGCGGCTGTCGCGGATCTCGACGACGCCGAGGAACGGCCCGCCTGCCGCAAAGAACCCGCGCGCGGCATTCATCTCGTACGCCTTGCCGCTTTCAAGGTGCACCGCGTAGGGCCGCGGCGCCCAGCCGATCGCCCAGCCGCCCGTCACGTCGACGATCAAGCGGCCGTCGGTGACGGCCAGCGGCGTCAGCGCGGCGTCGCGGCCAAGGCGGAACACATGCGTGCGGCTGCCGTCGAAAGCCCAGCAGACCGGCGGCTCTCCGGCAATCGGGACCGGCGCGCAATCGACGTCGAGGACCGAGTGCATCACCTCGTGCTGGCCTGATGCATCGATGCGGAAGAAGCGGCTTTCGGTCCGCCATGGATCGAACCACGCCGACATCGCTGGATTCAGCCCGAAGCCGCGGCGATCGTAGCCGGCCTTGCGGGCGATCAGCGTCGACTCGTCGGCGATCAATGGAGACAGCACGCCGGTTCCGGCGGTGGCGCCGATCGGCCAGGTCTGCTCGCGCGAGATCGTGCCGTTCATCGATCCAGTCACGCGCGCAAACTCGCCGTTGTCTCGCACTCCGAGCATCTCCCAGTTTTGCCCGTCTCGGGCAACCGCGAGGGAGGGGTCCGCCAGCTCGATGTCGATCGTCCATATTGGCGCGGTGCGATCGACGTGAATCAGCCGCAGTTGCGCCACGCCGCGATTGGCATCGAGCAACAGCAGCCGGTCGTCGTCCACGAAGACCGCCGCATCGCCGGGCAGTTCCATCAGCGCCGCTCCAGGCCTGCCGACGTGAAAGAGGTATTCCTCGTAGTGGTCTTCGTTGACCGCGGCAATGGCGCGCGCGTTCGGCGAGATGAAGACATCGTGCGGTGCGACGTCGAGTTCAAATGTCGTTTCGGGCGCGGCGGGAAGTGCCAGCGCACGAGTGGGTGACAGCCGCGACAGGAATGGATCGTCGACGAGCAGATCGGCGGTCCGCGCGGCGCCGAGCGCGATCGACGCCACGCCGATCGCCGCCGCGACTACCGTGGCGGCGATCCACGCCGGCGTGCGGCGCGGCCAGTTTGCCGCGGCGAACGCGATCGAAGCCGTCGCCACGCCGGGCCACAGGCGCGCGGCCTGGTGCAGCGCCAGCCAGTTGGTGGCGGCGAGCGCCACCGGAATGAGGCAGAGCAGCGCCAGGACTCCGATCACCGCCACGACCCGCCAGGTGTATCGCGAGGCGACCTCGCGCGTGTCGCGCCAGGCGACGAACAGCACGAGGACGCCGGCGGCGATCAGAATGCCGGCGAAGTCCGGGACCCGGCCGTCGCGCAGCGTCAACACACCGCCGGCGATGGCCGCGGCGCCGGCGGCGCGCAGCACCGGCCGCTCCGCCATGATCGCGGCGGCCGCGGCGATGAAGACCGACGCGAGCTGCCAGGCGGCCAGCGCGGCAAGCGCGCAGATCATGGCGGCGAGCCGGCCGAGCGTCACCCACTTCGACGCGCCGGCAGGTGTGGCACGGAGGCGAACGTCAACGATGTTGAGTGCGGCGTGTGCGCGCGCCACGTCCTCGTGCGCAAGACGCATCCGCCATTTGCGCCCGGCAGGATCCGACGCGATCAAGTGCGCGGCGCCCTTGCTGTCGGCCTCGATGCGCAGCTCGTCGAGCGCTGAATACGCCAGCGTGAACGACGCGCCCTCGCGTTCATTCCACACCACGCGATCGGCATGCAGCGTGACCGACGTGGATTCGTGCGCGAACAGCACCGCATCGGGCAGTGTCTCGGCGGCGCCGCCGGTGGCGCTGCGAATCGCCTGGATGCGCCGGGCGAGGCTGGGATGCGACGCGCTCACTTCGACGGAGGGATCGAGGCGGCGGGGCAGCTTCATCAGTTCGTACAGCTTGATGAGCGCCCGCACCATCACTTCGGGCTTGCCGGTGAGCGCCGCCGATCGCAAATCGCTTTCCGTCTCGTGCTTCTGCTTGTGACCGCCGAGCGCGATCATGTAACCGAGCACGACGAGCGGCCACGCGATCAGGAACGATCGGTACTCGGGCGCCGTCGCCTGCATCACCGGCCCGATCGCCACGCTCGCGGCGACCAACAGCCATCCGCTCGCCCGCAGGCGGCGCAGATAGGCAGGGTGATAGTGCTCGAGATGCGCGACCTCGTGCGCGAAGATCGCTTCCACTTCGTCATCGTCGAAGCGATCGAGCAGCGTGCCGGTGAACAGCACGCCCGACCTGGTGATGCCAGGCATCGCGAGCGCGTTGACGAGCACGCCGCCGCGCATGTCGACGTACTCCACATCCGGCGGCGGCAGTGTCGTCTTCGCGATGACGGCGCGGAAGCGCTCGACGAGCGCCGGCGAGGTCACCGGCGTCGCGCGCAGGATGAACCGCAGCACCGGGAAATAGAAGCTGTTCCACGCGAGCAGCAGCGCGCCCAGCACCGCGGCGGCCAGCCATCCCTGGCGGCCGTCGAAATCAGTGAGCCACGGCGACGCGATCAACAGCATCCAGAAGCCGTAAATAGCGAAGGTCAACCGGGCGTAAAACCACAAGTACGAAGGAAAGCTCCACGTCTCCGCAAAGAGCGCGCGCCGCAGCGGCCAGCCGGCGAGCGCGAACGCGACGATCAGCAGCGGCATCGTGAACAGGGCGAGCCGCGGCCACAGGATGATTTCGAGCGTGGCGGCCAGGCTGAACGCAAACGCGATCAGGTTGCGGCTGCCGGCGAGGCGTTCGGGCAGCGCGGGATCGTCGACGTGACGAACGAGCGATCGCGTGCGCGGCAGGCGGATCGCGGCTGGGACCAATGCAAGTACGAATGCCAGCCAGCCGGGCCAGTCGACCATGCTTTCCTTTTCGGCCGAATGCGAACTCTTACGTATACTCTCTGACCTGGCACTCTTGCTGATGGAGATGATTTTGATGAGCACACGACGCTTTATTACTTCCCTGGTGATGGCGCTGATGGTTTCGGCGTCGGCCTACGCGCAGGGAACGGCGACTGGACAGAAACCATTCGAGCCGCAGGTCGGGCAGGCCGGCAAGGATGTGGTGTGGGTGCCCACGCCGCAGGCGGTTGTCGACAAGATGCTCGACATGGCCAATGTCACGAAGAACGACTTCGTGATGGATCTCGGATCGGGCGACGGCCGCACCGTGATCACCGCGGCGAAGCGCGGCGCTCGGGCGATGGGCATCGAATACAACCCGGACATGGTGGAGTTGTCGGTTCGCAACGCGAAGGCCGCGGGCGTGACCGATCGCGCGACGTTCGTGAAGGCCGATCTGTTCGAGACCGATCTCTCGAAGGCCGACGTCATCACGATGTTCCTGCTGCCCTCGATCAACCTCAAGCTGCGTCCGAAGATCCTCGACCTCAAGCCCGGCACGCGCATCGTCTCCAACACGTTCACGATGGAAGACTGGCAGGCCGACGAGACGGCGACGGTGACGGACGGATGCTCGAGCAGCTGGTGCACGGCGCTCTTCTGGATCGTGCCCGCGAAGGTCGAAGGCACCTGGAACACGCCGAGCGGCGCGCTGACGCTCAAGCAGAACTTCCAGATGCTGACCGGCACGCTGGGCAACCAGGCGATCCAGGGCCGGCTGCGCGGCAACGAGATCACCATCACCGCCGGCAACCAGAAGTGGACCGGCACGGTCGACGGCAACTCGATCAAGTTCTCCTCGCCGTCGGCAATGACCGCGACGAAGAAGTAAGGTCGCGCTAAGGCGCGCCGATCTGCGCAATTCCGGCCGGAATCCATCGAAAGTGGGGCAAACGCCCTGTTTGGTGGTTCCGGCCGACTTGTGTACGAAGGTCTCCCGACGTCATATCTTCTTGCCCCATCTATGCTTAGCGGGAATTGGGTGTATATTTTCCGGAGATTCAGGTAGGACGCCGAGATAGCCTTTCGGCGGCCGCAAATATTCGTGTCGGGTGTTGGGGACGAACGTAATGATGCGCGCCGGCAGTATCACTTTTGGCACCGCGACGATGTGCTTCGCATTGGTCGCGGCAATCGCGGCACAGCAACCCTCCTCCGTTAAAGCGACGGAGGGCAGGCCCGCTGCGAAGTCGCAGGCGCCTGCGGCCGCGAAGCCTGTCGTGACGCCGAAGCCCGCGGTTTCTCATCCGGTCGTACCGGCGACCGCGTCAGCGGACTACAACGGTCTCGTCAAGAAGTACTGCGCGAGCTGCCATAGCGATCGCAACAAGGAGCGCGCCGGCAATCTTTCGCTGGCGTCGTTTGATTTCGCGAAGGCCGGCCAGCACGCCGACGTCACCGAGCGCATGATTCGCAAGCTGCAGGCGAGCATGATGCCGCCGCCGGGCATGCCGCGCCCCGATCCCGCGACCTATCAGACTTTCATCCGCTCGCTCGAGAACGCGGTTGACGCGCACGCCAAGGCCAACCCGAATCCGGGCGGTCGCACTTTCCAGCGCCTCAATCGTCCCGAGTACGCGCGCGCGATCAAGGACCTGCTCGACATCGAAGTCGATCCCGGCAAGTGGCTGCCGCTCGACACGATGAGCGCGAACTTCGACAACATCGCCGATGAACAGGCGCTGTCGCCGACGCTGCTCGAGGCCTACCTCAACGCCGCCGCGGACATCAGCCGCATGGCGGTGGGCGACAAGAGCGCGCCGTCGATCGACGTCACCTATACCAATCCCACTTACATGTCGCAGCACCCGTGGGATCACGTCGAGGGCGCGCCGTTCGGCACGCGCGGCGGCATGGTCGTCAACCACGTGTTCCCCGCCGACGGCGAGTATCAGTTCGAGATGACGTTCAACTCGGGCGAGAACACGCGCTTCGAGGACATCGACATTTCAATCGACGGCGAGCGCGTCGCGCTGGTCGCCTACGAGCTGATCAACATCGCCGGCGCCGACGGCCGCGGCCAGACGCCGCTGCGCACCGAGCCGGTCCTGGTGAAGGCCGGCCAGCGCAAGGTCGCCGCCGCGTTCATCAAGAAGATCGACGGACCTTATGAAGATCTGATTCGCCCGCACGACTGGTCGTACGCGGGCGGCGGTTCGGGCGGCGCGGGCATCACGACGCTGCCGCACATGGGCGACTTGATCATCCGCGGACCGCTCAAGACGACGGGCATCTCCACGACGCCGAGCCGGCAGAAGATCTTCACCTGCCGTCCGACGTCGCCGGCGACCGAGCGCACCTGCGCGCGCCAGATCATCGCGAAGATTGGCGGCGAAGCGTATCGCCGGCCGCTGCAGGCGGCCGAGATCGATCGCATGATGCCGTTCTACGAGGGCGGCTCTGAAAAGGGCGGCTTCGAGACGGGCGTCCGTTCGGCGCTCGAAGCGATTCTCGCCAGCCCGCACTTCATCTTCCGTCTCGAGCGCGCGCCCACGGACGCGCGCACCGGCGGCACCTATCGCCTGGCCGACATCGATCTCGCATCGCGCCTCTCGTTCTTCATCTGGGGCCTGCCCCCGGACGAGACGCTGATCGAAGCGGCCGGCCGCCGCGAGCTGTCGACGATGGCCGGGCTCGAGAAGCACGCGCGCCGCATGCTCGCGGATCCGCGCGCCACCGCGCTCGGCGAGCGCTTCGCCGCGCAGTGGCTGCGCCTGCAGGACGTGGAAAAGGTCCACCCGGATCCGAACTTCTACCCGAACTTCGACGAGAACCTCGCCGACGCGATGCGCACCGAGACGTTGATGTTCTTCAACACCCTCGTCAAGGAAGACCGCAGCCTGATCGAATTGCTGACCGCCGACTTCACGTTCCTCAACGAGCGCCTCGCGCGCCATTACGGCATCAAGGGCGTGATCGGCAACCAGTTCCGCCGCGTCACCTACCCGGACGCGACGCGCCGCGGCATTCTCGGCCAGGGCACGATGCTGGTGCAGACCTCGCTCGCCAACCGCACCTCGCCGGTGCTGCGCGGCAAGTGGGTGATGGAAGTGCTGCTCGGCACGCCGCCGCCGCCCCCGCCGCCCGACGTTCCGGATTTGGAAGCCGCGGGCGAAGCGAAGGAAGGCCGCATGCTGACCACGCGCGAGAAGATGGAAATCCATCGCAAGAACGCGACGTGCAACTCGTGCCATCGCTTCATGGATCCGATCGGCCTGGCGCTCGATAATTTCGACGTCACCGCGAGGTGGCGCCAGCGCGAGAACGGCATGCCGCTCGATACCGCCGGCGACTTCTATGACGGCACCAAGGTCAGCTCGCTGCCCGAGCTGGTGACGACGCTCGCCAAGCGGCCGACGCCGCTGGTCCGCAACTTCACCGAGAATTTGATGGCCTACGCCCTCGGCCGCCGCGTCGAGTATTTTGACCAGCCCGCGATTCGCGCCATCACGCGCACCGCGGAAGCGAACAATTACCGCATTTCGTCGTTCATCCTGGGCGTCGTCAAGAGCGACGCGTTCCGGATGCGCCGAGTGGAACCAGAAGCAGCAACGACCGAAACAACGAAGGCTAGTGGACGCTAAAGGGAGAAACCGATGCATTTCTTAACCGGAAAGCAATTGCCCCGTCGCACGTTCCTCCGCGGCGCCATGGGCGCAACGGTGGCACTGCCGTTCCTCGACGCTATGGTGGCGGCCAGGGGGATTGGCGCCCCGGCCGCGGCCGAGCGCACCCGGCTGATTGCCATCGAAGAGGTCCACGGCCTCGCGGGCTGCAACAAGTGGGGCGCGACCAAGAACCTGTTCGCCCCGGCCGAGACCGGATCGAACTTCACGATCACGAACGACAGCGCGCTGGCGTCGCTCGAGCCGTATCGCCAGCACCTGACGATCGTCTCGAACACCGACGTGCGCATGGCCGAAGCGTTCACCGCACCGGAAATCGGCGGCGACCACTTCCGCTCGAGCGCGGTGTTCCTGACCCAGTCGCATCCGAAGCAGACGCAGGGCTCGGACATCTGGGCCGGCACCTCCTTCGACCAGCTCTACGCGCAGAAGTACGGCAAGGAAACGCCGATGCCGTCGATGCAGTTCTGCATCGAGAACCTCGACCAGGCCGGCGGCTGCACCTACAACTACTCGTGCGCCTACACCGACTCGATCAGCTGGGCGTCGCCGAACGAGCCGCTGCCGATGATTCGCGACCCGCGCGTCGCGTTCGACATGCTGTTTGGCTCGGGCTCGTCGGAAAAGGATCGCGCGGAGCGCCGCATCACGCGCCGCAGCATCCTCGACTGGGTCCAGGGCGAAGTGGCGTCGGTCAAGAAGGAGCTCGGCACCAGCGACCGCAGCCGTCTCGATCGCTACCTGACCTACGTGCGTGAGATCGAGCGCCGCATCCAGGCGATCGAAGCGCGCAACACCAGCGGCGACGAGCGCGCGCTGCCGGACGCGCCGGCCGGCGTGCCCGATTCGTTCTCGGAGCACATGAAGCTGATGTTCGACCTGCAGGTGCTCGCGCTGCAGAGCGACATGACCCGCATCATCGCGTTCAAGACCGGGCGCGACGCGCAGAACCGCGTGTTCCCCGAAAGCGGCTCCAACCAGCCGTTCCATCCCTCCTC
>DASUSZ010000240.1:0-6455 GCA_036374815.1 Vicinamibacterales bacterium
CCGGTACGATCTGAAGGACGCGTATTGCCTCGCCCAGCACTCCGCTCACGTCTGGAGGGCGAATGACCGCAAATGGCGACGGCGCGGCCCACCGCGCGAACGTTTCCCCGCCCGAAAGCGTGACTCCCGCTCCCGCCGGCCACAAACGCGGGCGCAGCACGAACGCCTGGAGACCAAGCGTGATCAGGGAGATCGCCATGACCACGCCAAGCACGGCGCGTTCCGTCGACAGGCGCATGCGGCGCCAATTGTAGCGGCAGAGCGTGTGATATCCTTCACAAGCTCCCTGAAAACAGGCGAGTCCGCCTCTGCAGGTCCGCAACTTCGACCGCTACGGCGACACAAGCGGTGACATAATTTTTAGCGTATGGGCTGGGGCGGAATCCTCTTACTGGCGGTCATCGGGGTCGGATTTGGCCTCGTCTCCGTCATCATTTCTCGCTTCCTCGGGCCCCGTAATCCCACCCCCGAAAAACTCGCCGCGTACGAGTGCGGCATGCCGCCGGTCGGCGATGCGCGCGAGCGCCAGTCGGTGAAGTTCTACCTGATCGCGATGATCTTCCTGCTGTTCGACATCGAAGTCGCCTTCCTCTATCCGTGGGCGATGGCGATGCGGCAGCTGTCGTGGCCGGGACTGATCCAGATCGTCGTCTTCTTCATGATCCTCGTCGTGGGCTACATCTACATCTGGCGCAAGGGCGTGCTGGACTGGGGCCCCGAGTTCGATCCCGATTACAAGCACGCGCCGAAGCCCGGCCCCTCCGTGGTGAAGAGATACCGTTATGGGACTCGAAACTGATTACGAAATTCCCGTCGTCACGACGTCCGCTGAATTCATGATTCAGTGGGCCCGCCGCTCGGCGATCTGGCCGGTGGCGTTCGGCCTGGCCTGCTGCGCGATCGAGATGATGGCGACGGGTGCCGGCCGCTACGACCTGGCACGGTTCGGCGCCGAGGTATTCCGCGGATCGCCGCGGCAGGCCGACCTGATGATCATTGCCGGCCGGCTGTCGCGAAAAATGGCGCCGGCCATGCGCCGCATCTACGACCAGATGCCGGAGCCGACGTGGGTGATCTCGATGGGCGCGTGCGCGTCGTGCGGCGGCGTGTTCGACAACTACGCCATCGTCCAGGGCTCGGATCAGGTCGTGCCAGTCGACGTCTTTATTCCCGGCTGCCCGCCGCGCCCCGAGGCGCTGATTTACGGCATCGTCCAACTGCAGAAGAAGATCGCCGCTTCGAAGCTCGATCAGACGCCGAAGGTCCGCATCGCATGACCGCTGAGCAGATCATTGCCGCGATCGCTCCGGCGATGCCCGGTGCGACGTACGAGGCGCTTGCCTCGGCGGACGCGGCCGTCACTCCGACGATCGTCGTCCCGCGCGAGCAGCTCGTGGCGACGTGCCGCGCACTGCAGGGGCCCGGCCTCGAATACGTCGCCTTCTCGGACGTGACCGCGGTAGATTTCCATCCGAATCGATTGCCGCGTTTCGACCTGGTCTATCACCTGGTCTCCCCGCATCGCCGCGCGCGCGTCCGCTTGAAGGTCCGCCTCAACGCGCAGGAGGCGATTGAGACGCTGACGACGGTGTACCCCGGCGCGGGCTGGCCCGAACGCGAGATCTACGATTTGTTCGGGATTGTCTTCGACGGCCACGCCGACATGCGGCGGTTGATGATGCCCGACGACTGGGAAGGGCATCCGCTGCGCAAGGACTACCCGGTGCAGCTCCGCAAGGACGCGCAGACCTATATGCCGCTGCAGGTCACGGAGGAAGAGTTCAAGGCGAACCTGGAGCGCGATCGGTTCCAGCGAGGCTCGGCAAAGCCGAAGTAGCGATGGCCGCCGACAAAGCCTGGCTCGCCGCAGCCTTGGCGAAGGCGGCGAGCACGTTGCAGGATGCCGCGGCCGCGCACGAGCGCATGGCCGCGAACGCGGCATCGATCGTCGCCGCCGCCGAGGCGATCGTCGCGTCGTTGCAGCAAGGCGGGTCGGTGCTGGTGTTCGGCAATGGCGGCAGCGCCGCCGACGCGCAGCATTTCGCGGCGGAGCTGATGGGCCGCTACGAGAAGGAACGCAAGGCGTGGCCGGCGATCGCGTTGACGACGGACACGAGCGCGCTGACGGCGATCGGCAACGACTATGGTTTCGATCGCGTGTTCGCGCGGCAGATCGAAGGCCTCGGCAGGAAGGGCGATGTCGCGATCGGCATCAGCACGAGCGGCAATTCGGCGAACGTGCTGCGCGCGCTCGAGACCGCCAACGAGCGCGGGCTGATCACCGTGGCCCTGACCGGCCGCGGCGGCACGGCCGGATCGATCGCGCGGCATCACATTGCCGTGGCGGAAGCGCGCACGGCGCGCGTGCAAGAGGTTCATGCAACGGTGTTGCATGTGATTTGTGAGCTGGTAGAGAGCGACATCAATGGCTGACGTGCGCACTGAGACGATGACGGTCAACATGGGGCCTCAGCACCCCAGCACGCACGGCGTGCTGCGGCTGGTGATGGAGCTCGATGGCGAGACGGTCGTGTCGGTGTCGCCGACCGTGGGCTACCTGCACACCGGCATCGAGAAGACCTGCGAGCAGAAGAAGTGGCAGCAGGTGATCCCGCTCGTCGAGCGCATGGATTACCTCGGCGCGCAGTCGAACAGCCTGGCGTTTTGCCTCTCGGTGGAGAAGATGCTCGGCATCGATGCGCAGATGCCCGAGCGCGTCAACGCGATCCGCGTGCTGATCGCCGAGCTGCAGCGCATCAGCTCGCACCTGGTGTGGTTCGGCACGCACGCCATGGAAGTCGGCGCCATCACCGGCCTGCTCTACGCGCTGCGCGAGCGCGAGATCGTCATGAACCTGAACGAGCTGCTCGGCGGCTTCAGGTTCTTCCCGAGCTACATCCGCGTCGGCGGCCTGAAGGAAGACATTCCGCGCGGCTACAAGGAAGCGGTCCGGGCCTTTCTCGATCGATTCCCGAAGAAGCTCGATGAATACGAGACGCTGATCACCAAGAACATGATCTGGGTCGAGCGCACGCGCGGCGTCGGCGTGATCAGTTACGAGGATTGCTGCAAGTGGGGCCTGTTCGGGCCGATCGCGCGGGCGGCCGGCGGCGATTACGACGTGCGGCGCGCCTTCCCGTACTGCGGCTACGACACTTACGACTTCGACGTGATTGGCGCGTCGAACGGCGACGTCTACGATCGTTATCTCTGCCGCGTCGCCGAAATGCGCGAGAGCGTCAAGATCGCGAACCAGGCGCTGGAGCGGATCGATCCGGTCGGCGTGTGGGCGGTCGACGACAAGCGCATCGTGCCGCCGCCCAAGGATCAGGTCTACACCGAGATGGAAGCGCTGATTCAGCACTTCCTGATTTACTCGCAGGGCTTCAAGGTACCGGTCAGCGACGCCTACGTGCCGGTCGAAGGGCCGCGTGGCGAGCACGGTTGTTACGTGGTGTCTGACGGCACCAACCGTCCGTGGCGCGTGCACATGCGCGCGCCCGGGCTGTTTGCCTGCCAGGCGCTGCACAAGTTTGTGGTCGGCGGCATGATCGCGGACGTCATCGCGGTGATTGGCTCGCTCGACGTGGTGATGGGAGACGTGGATCGATGAGCTTTCATCCGACGATGCCGTACGGGACGGAAAACTGGCATCGCTCGATGCGGGTCACCCTCCCCGAGGGCCCGGAATTTTCGTACACGCAGGAGAATCGCGCGAACTTCGAAGAGTTCGCGTCGCATTACGCGAAGGAGCACCGCGTGTCGGCGGTGCTGCATGCGCTCTATCTGGTGCAGGACCAGCAGGGCTACATCAGCAACAACGCGGTGCGTCACGTGGCGCAGGTGATTGGCTGCACGACGGCGGACGTCGAGGACGTCGTGTCGTATTACGTGATGTTCCATCGCGCGCCGACCGGCAAGTACGTGCTGCAGGTCTGCACCACGCTGTCGTGCGCGCTCGCCGGCGCTGAACGCGTGATCGAAGAGCTGCAGAACAAGCTCGGGATCAAGGTCGGCGAGACCGATCCGAGCGGCATGTTCACGATTCAGCAGATGGAGTGCCTCGGCGCGTGCGATCGCGCGCCGGTGATGATGGTCAACAACGATCACTGGCACGAGCACCTCAAGCCCGAGCAGGTGAGCGGTCTCGTCGATCGCATGAAGACCAGCGGCATCAAGGCGCTCAACGACTGCCATCTGTGCGAGCAGCGCATCAGCGAAGGCAACAAGACGACGACGCCCGCGAAGTCGAAGGCGGATCCGAATTACGAGCCCGTGCTGACGAAGTACGCGTTCACGCCGGGCGGCGCCGAGCTCGATCACTACCTGAAAAATCAGTCGGGCTATCAGGGCTTGAAGAAGGCCCTGTCGATGACGCCCGAGGCGGTGATCGAGGACGTCAAGAAGTCCGGCCTGCGCGGCCGCGGCGGCGCCGGTTTCCCGACCGGCCTCAAGTGGCAGTTCGTCGACAAGAAGTCGCCGAAGCCGAAGTTCATCGTCTGCAACGCCGACGAGAGCGAGCCGGGCACCTTCAAGGATCACTTGTTGATGGAGCGCAATCCTCACCTGCTCGTCGAGGGTTGCCTGATCGGCTGCTACGCGATCGGCTCGAAGGCCGCCTACATCTACATCCGCGGGGAGTTCTATCACCTGTTCCCGACGATGCAGAAGGCGATCGACGATGCGCGGAAGGCCGGCTATCTCGGGAAGAACATTCTCGGCTCCGGCTTTGATTGCGAGGTTTACCTGCATCGCGGCGCCGGCGCGTATGAAGCGGGCGAAGAGACGGCGCTGCTCGAGTCGCTCGAGGGCAAGCGCGCGCAGCCGCGCTTCAAGCCGCCGTTCCCGGCCGTCGAAGGCGCGTGGAAGTGTCCAACCGCCGTCAACAACGTCGAGACGCTCTGCAACGTGCCGCTGGTGATGACACGCGGCGCTGACTGGTTTGCCGCGCTCGGCCCCGAGAAGAACGGCGGACCGAAACTGTTCTGCGTGAGCGGCGCGGTGAAGCGCCCCGGCGTGTTCGAAGCGCCGATGAAGGTCACGCTCAAGGAATTGATTTACGACTACGCCGGCGGCCCGCTCGATGGCCACACCATCAAGGCGGTGATTCCCGGCGGATCGTCGGTGCCGATCCTGATGCCGGATCAGATCGACATCCCCGCAAGCTTCGACGACGTGCAGAAGGCGGGTTCGCTGCTGGGGTCCGCGGCGATCATGGTGCTCGACGAAACCACCGACATGGTGTGGCTCGCCGAGAACCTGCTGCACTTCTATCGCCACGAATCGTGCGGCAAGTGCACGCCGTGCCGCGAAGGCACCGACTGGCTGTATCGCCTGCTGCACCGCATGACGCAGGGCAAGGCGACCGAGAAGGACATCACGCTCCTGCAGAGCGTGGCGAACCAGATCAACGGCAAGACGCTGTGCGCGTTCGGCGATGCGGCGGCGACGCCGGTGCTGACGACGTTGAAGTGGTTCCGTCCGGAGTTCGAAGCGTACGTGAAGGGCAACCCGCCGGCGCCCGCCGATTACCGCGCGCGCACCCCGCAGGAGACGCATTAGTGGGCGGCGTGGTGCAAACGCTGACGTCGCCGCCGTACGACTGGTGGATCGCCTACGGCATCATCGTGTCGATCGTGTTCGGGGGCCTGCAGATCATGGCGGCGGTGATGGTCTACGCCGAGCGCAAGGTCGCCGCGTTCATGCAGCAGCGCGTCGGCCCCCTGCGCGTCGGTCCGCAGGGCCTGCTGCAGCCGGTCGCCGACATCGTCAAGCTGTTCTTCAAGGAAGAACTGCGGCCGAAGGCCGCGGACGCGTTCCTGTTCTCACTGGCGCCGATCATTTCGGTGGCCGCAGCGTATCTCGCGTTTGCGCCGGTGCCGCTCGGCGCGCCGTCGACGTTCTTCGGGCTGCTCGACGAGCCGATCAAGCTGCAGGTTGCCGACGTCAACGTCGCGGTGCTGGTGATCTTCGCGGTCGCGTCGATGGGCGTGTACGGCATCGTGCTGGCCGGCTGGGCGAGCAACTCGAAGTACTCGCTGCTCGGCGGCCTGCGCAGCTCGGCGCAGATGATCAGCTACGAGCTGGCCTACGGCATGTCGCTCGCGACGGTCGTGATGATGGCGGGCTCGATGTCGCTGACCGAGATCGTCGACAAGCAGGCGGGCTACTGGTTCGGCTTCATTCCGAAGTGGTATGTGTTCCCGCAGCTGATCGGCTTCTTCGTGTTCGCGTGCGCGGGCATCGCGGAAACCAACCGGGCGCCGTTCGACTTCCCGGAAGCAGAGCAGGAGCTGGTCGCCGGTTATCACACCGAATACAGCTCGATGCGCTTTGCGATGTTCTTCATGGCGGAGTACATCAACATGGTCACCGTCTCGGCGGTGGCCACGAACATGTTCCTGGGCGGCTGGCACGGCCCGTTTATCCCGCCGGAGTACGGCGTGATCTGGTTC
>DASUSZ010000241.1:0-2391 GCA_036374815.1 Vicinamibacterales bacterium
CAGATCGTGGGCCGTTTCCGCGACGATCTGAACGTGTTGAAGCTGGCGCACGCCTTCGAGCAGAGCACGCGCGCCGGGCTGCGGCGTCCGCCGGTGATATAATCCCGGCAGTCTCTTTAATCGCGGATCTGAGAGTCCGCAAAGAGGTGGAACATGCCGGTAGTGATGGATGCTGAGCGCATCGGCCGCGCGCTCACTCGAATTTCGCACGAAATCCTCGAACACAATCGTGGTCTTGCCGATCTCGCGCTCGTTGGCGTGCGCAGCCGCGGCGTGCCGATTGCGCAACGCATCGCTGAAGACGTCAGGAAGATCACGGGCGAAGACCTCTCGGTCGGCGCGCTCGACATCACGTTGTATCGCGACGACCTGATGGGCGCTTCCGTTGGCATCGCGCCGATGGTTCGCAAGACTGAAATTCCTTTTTCAATCGACGGCCGCACCATCGTCCTCGTCGACGACGTGCTGTATACGGGCCGCACGACGCGGGCGGCGCTCGATGCGCTGACCGACTTCGGCCGGCCGAAGTCGATCCAGCTGGTGGTCCTGGTCGATCGCGGCCATCGCGAGCTGCCGATCAAGGCCGATTACGTCGGCAAGAACGTGCCGACCTCGCGCCACGAGAGCGTGCAGGTGCGCCTGCGCGAGCTCGACGGCGTCGACGAAGTTCTGCTGCAAGGGAAGGGGTGAGCCATGGACGCCGCACCGATTGCTCCAGCCGCGCCGCCGCTCACGGCACTGCGTCACAAGCACCTGCTCGGCATCGCCGATCTCACCGCCGAAGAGATCGTGCTGGTGCTCGACACCGCGGAAGCGATGAAGGAAGTGGGCCAGCGCACCATCAAGAAGGTGCCGACGCTGCGCGGCCGCACGGTGATCAACCTGTTCTTCGAGCCGAGCACGCGTACGCGCACGTCGTTCGAGATTGCCGAGAAGCGCCTCAGCGCCGACACGCTGAACGTGGCGATCGCGTCGTCGAGCGTCGTGAAGGGCGAGACCCTGGTCGATACGGCGATGAATCTCGAAGCGATGGCGCCGAGCATGATCGTGCTGCGGCATGCGTCGTCAGGCGCGTGCCACCTGCTGGCCCGCATCTGCAAGGCGGCGATCGTCAACGCCGGAGACGGCATGCACGAGCACCCGACCCAGGCGCTGCTCGATGCCTTCACGATTCGCGAGCGCAAAGGCCGCATCAAGGGCTTGAAGATCGCGATCGTCGGCGATCTGCTGCACAGCCGCGTGCTGCGATCGAACGTGCTGCTGCTGACCAAGCTTGGCGCCGAGGTGTGGGTGTGCGCGCCGGCGACGCTGATTCCCGCCGGCATGAAGGAGATGGGCGTGCGCGTGACGACGCGCGTTGACGAAGCGGTCAAGGACGCCGACGTGATCATGATGCTGCGCATCCAGCTCGAGCGCATGCAGGGCGGATACTTTCCGTCGCTGCGCGAGTACTTCACGACCTTCGGCATGACCGAGGCGCGCGTGAAGCGGGCGAAGCCGGACGTGATCATCATGCATCCAGGGCCGATCAATCGCGGCGTCGAGATCGCATCAGAGGTCGCGGACGGACCGGCATCGGTGATCCTCGACCAGGTGGCTAACGGCGTCGCCGTTCGAATGGCGGTTCTTTACCTGTTGGCGGGGCCGCAGCTTGACGCGGATTAGACGCAGATTCTTGGGGGCTGAGTGAAACGGTTATTGAAGGGCGGCCGGGTCGTGGACCCGGCCAATGGACGCGACGGGATCTTCGACGTCCTGATCGACGGCGATCGGATTGCAGAAGTCGGCGCGAACCTCGACGCCAACGGCGCCGAGGTCGTGAAGGTGCCAAACGGCCTCGTGATTTGTCCGGGATTCATCGACATGCACGTGCACCTGCGTGAGCCCGGCCAGGAGCACAAGGAAACGGTCGCGACAGGTGTCGCATCGGCGGTGGCCGGTGGTTTCACTGCCGTCGCCTGCATGCCGAACACGAAGCCGGTGAACGACAACGCCGGCGTGACGAAGTTGATCCTGCAGAAGGCGGCCGAGGCGGGGCTGGCGCGCGTGTATCCGATCGGCGCGGTGTCGCGCGGGCAGAAGGGCGAAGAGCTTGCCGACATCGCGGAGTTGCGCGATGCCGGCTGCGTTGCCGTGACCGATGACGGGCTGCCGGTGGCCACGGCCATCCTGGCGAGGCGGGCGCTCGAGTACACCAGCATGTTCGACATGCCGATGATCGAGCACTGCGAAGATCAGACGCTGAAAGCCGACGGCTGCGCGCATGAAGGACCAGTTGCGGCGTCGCTCGGGCTGCGCGGCATTCCGGGCGTTGCCGAAGCGATCACCGCGGGCCGCGACATCCTGCTGGCGGAGATGACCGGCGGCCATGTGCACATCGCGCACATGAGC
>DASUSZ010000242.1:0-13720 GCA_036374815.1 Vicinamibacterales bacterium
CCTGCATCAATCGATCCCGCGTCACTTTCGCGACGATCGACGCGGCGGCGATGGCGGAGGCGCGGCGATCGCCCTTGATCACGCCGCGCTGCGCCATCGGCAATGACGGAATTCGAAAGGCATCTACCAAAACTGCATCCGGCAGCGGCGCCAGCGCCAGCACGGCGCGGCGCATCGCCTCCAGGCCGGCCTGGCGGATGTTGATGCGATCGATTTCTTCGGGATCGACGGACATCACCGCCCACGACACGGCTTTGCGGCAGATTTCGTTGTAGAGCCGCTCGCGCTGCAGTTCAGTGCAGGTCTTGGAGTCGGCGAGGCCGTCGATGCGGCGTTCGGGGTGGAGAATCACGGCGCCGGCCATCACGGGCCCGGCAAGACAGCCGCTGCCGACTTCGTCAACACCCGCCACCGCCACGAAACCGTAGCGGTGGAGGGAGTTCTCGATGTTTTTCCGCGCCGAGACCTTGCGCATAGGCGCGCACTATCTTAGCTGGTTCTCTTGACTTCCTTCATGCGCGCGGCCTTGCCCTTGAGATCGCGCAGGAAATACAGCTTGGCGCGGCGTACTTTCGCGGAGCGCACCACTTCGACCTTCGAGATCGTCGGCGAGTGCAGCGGGAAGATGCGCTCAACGCCCTGGCTGAACGACACCTTGCGCACCGTGAACGTGGCGCGATTGCCGCCGCGGCGAAGGCCGATCACCACACCCTCGAAAATCTGGATGCGCTCCTTGTCGCCTTCCTTCACCCGCACGTGCACCTTGACCGTGTCGCCCGCCTTGATGCGCGGCCGCTCGATCAATTGCGCCTTCTCCACCAACTCCATCGCAGTCATGACTTACTCCTGTCGGCCTGTTGGCCGGTTGGCCGGTTGGCCCGTTTTAACCACTCACGTTCATCGGCGTCGAGCGCCGCTTGCTCCAGCAGGTCCGGCCGCCGATCGACCGTCCGCGCCAGCGCCGCTTCGCGCCGCCACTTCCGGATCTCGCCGTGATGCCCCGACAACAGCACGTCGGGCACCTTGCGGCCCTCGAACTCCGCGGGCCGCGTGTAATGCGGATAGTCGAGCAGCCCGCGCGTAAACGAATCCGCTTCCACCGACTGGTCGTCGCCGACCACCCCGGGCACCAGCCTCGCGACCGCGTCGATCACCGCCAGCGCCGGCACTTCGCCGCCCGACAGCACGTAATCGCCGATCGAGATCTCTTCCGTCGCCAGCGCCTCGCGAACCCGCTCGTCGATGCCTTCATACCGGCCGCACAGCAGCACGAGATGCGCCTTCGACGCCAGGCGCCTGGCGCCGTCCTGGGCGAACCGCTCACCCGCCGGCGACAACAGCGCCACCACATCCGGCGCGCCGCGCGTCCTGCGAATCGCGCCGAGCGCCGCGAAGAACGGCTCGGGCTTCATCACCATGCCCGGCCCGCCGCCAAACGGCACGTCATCGACGACGTGATGCTTGTCGGTCGTGAAGTCGCGCAGGTTGTGGACGACGATGTCCAGAATCCCCGCGGTCCTCGCGCGTCCGACGACGCCTTCGGCGAGACCGGCCTCGACCATCTTCGGGAAGATGGTGATGACGTCGATCTTCATCGCCATTCGCCGTTCAGTTCCAGCAGGCCTTCCGGCGGGCGCACCGTAATGCGCTTCGCCTTGACGTCCACCGTGCAGATGGCGTCGGCCAGCGGGATCAACACTTCGTTCCGCCGGCTGCGCACCACCAGGCGCGACTGGCCGCCCTCGCCTTCAACAGCAGCGACCTCGCCGATCGGGTCTCCGCTCTCCGTCACGACGGCGCAGCCAATCAAGTCGCGATGAAAGTACTCGCCTTCTTCCAGCAGCCGGGCGTCGCCTTCGCCTTCGGCGATCCAGAGCTCGCGTCCCGCCAGCAGTTCGGCGTCGTTCATCGACGCCACGCCTTTGAACAGGATGACCGGCCGCCCCTGATGCATCCGCATCGTCGCGACTTCCATCCTGGCCGGCGTGCCGTCCTGCAGGCGCGCCAGCAGCTGCGCGCCTTCACGAAATCGCTCCTCGGGAAAATCGGTCTCGGAGTTGACGACCACTTCTCCCTTGTTGCCGTGCGTCCGGGCGATGACGCCGACCAGCACCGCGTCTTCCCAGTCGCTCATTGTTCGGCTCCCGGCCGGTTCCCGGCTCCCGGTTCCCGGCTCCCGGACTACCGGCCGCCCGATTGATCTCGGATGTCGAGGCTGACGCGCCGTTCGTCTTCGGCAACGCTCGCCAGCAACGTGCGCAGCGCCGCCGCGGTGCGGCCCTGCCGCCCAATCACGCGGCCGAGATCGCCCGAGGCCACCTGCAGCTCGTAAATCGTGCCGCCGCGCCGCTCGGATTCGCGAACGCTCACCGCGTCCGGTTGATCCGCAAGCGCGCGCGCGACCGTTTCGATGAGTCCTTTCAGGTCCGCCGCCATTTTGCCTTTTCGCCTTTTACCTTCCGCCTTTATGCCTTTGGAGCAGTCGGCTCCGCCGTCACGGGCGCGTCAACGACGCCTCGGTCCTTCGTGAGGTGGCCCTTCAGCAGCGTGCGGACCGAATCCGACGGGCGCGCGCCGCTCTTGATCCAGTGGGCAATCCGTTCCTTGTTGATTTCAACCACCGCCGGCTTGGTGCGCGGGTTGTAGAAGCCGAGCACTTCGATGAACTCGCCTTCCTTCTTCGATTTGCCTTCTGAAACAACGACGCGGAAGAACGGACGCTTCTTGGAACCGGTCCGTCGCATACGAATGGCTAACATGCAGACTCTCTTCTTGCGGCGCTCCGAGGCCGCGCTTAACTTCGATTACCGATGCAACTGCCGACTGCCAACTCACTGGCAACCGTCAACTGCCAACTACCTGAATGAACTAAACGCGCTTTTCTTCTTTTTCTTCTTCGGCGGCGCCGCGATGGGCTCGCCGGTCATCTGGCCCACCATCTTCAGCATCCGCTGCATCTCGACGAACTGCTTCAGCAGACGATTGACGTCTTCCACCGTCGTGCCGCTGCCCCTCGCCACGCGCTTGCGCCGGCTGCCATCGAGGATGTCCGCGTGCTTGCGTTCATCCGGCGTCATCGAATTGATGATCGCCTCGATCCGCGACAGCTGCTTCTCGTCCGGCTTCTGGCCGGCGAGCTCCTTCATGCCGCCCATGCCGGGCAGCATCCCCAGGATCTTGTCGAGCGGGCCCATGCGCTTGAGCATCCGCAGCTGATCCCGGAAATCTTCGAGCGTGAACCCGCCCTTGCGGATCTTCGCTTCGAGCTTTTCCGCGTCGCCCTGGTCGATGACCTCTTCGGCCTTCTCGATCAGCGACAGCACGTCGCCCATGCCGAGCATGCGCGACACGAACCGGTCGGCGTGGAACGGCTCGAGGTCGTCGAGCTTTTCGCCGCTGCCGACGAAGGCGATCGGCACGCCGACCACCGACACCACCGAGAGCGCCGCGCCGCCGCGCGCGTCGCCGTCGATCTTCGTCAGCACCACGCCGGTGACGCCGACCTGCGCGTTGAACTCGCCCGCGCTCTTGATCGCGTCCTGCCCCGTCATCGCATCGGCGACGTAGAGCAGATCCGACGGTCCCGACACGTCCTTGATCGCGACGAGCTCTTTCATCAGCTCGTCGTCGATGTGCAGCCGGCCCGCCGTGTCGACGATGACGACGTCGTTGCCGACCGCTCTCGCTTCGGCCAGCGCGCCCCTGGCGCGCGCCACCGGATCCATTTCACCGGCCGGGTCGTGCACGCGCACGCCCGCCTGCTGCGCCACGATCGCCAGCTGCTGGATCGCCGCCGGGCGCCGCACGTCCGTCGAGACGACGATCGGGTGGCGGCCCTGCTTCGCGAGCCACTTCGCGAGCTTGCCGGTGGTCGTGGTCTTGCCCGAGCCCTGCAGCCCGAGCATCAAAATCACGCGCGGCCGGGACGCGGTCTCCTGCAGCCCGCCCTTGGCATCGCCGAACAGCGCGAGCAGCTCATCGCGAACGATCTTGATGACCTGCTGCGACGGGTTGAGGCCCTTCTGGACCTCCTTGTCCATCGCGCGATCGCGCACGCGATCGACGAACGCCTTGACGACCTTGAAGTTGACGTCCGCTTCGAGCAGCGCCAGGCGGATTTCGCCCAGTACTCTCTCAACCGTCGCCTCGGTGAGACGTGTTTCTCCCTTGAGTGACTGGAAGACGTCCTGGAGGCGATTACTAAGCGCGTCGAACATTAGGTCTCACGGCGACGCACCAGCTCCGCCGCGCAAACCCTTATCCTACATGAGTTTCAGAGAACCGGTCAAACCGACTTGAGGCGGTGTCCGAGCTTATCTTTCTTTACTTTCAAGTACTTGCGGGTGGTGGCGGTGGCGTCGATCTCGAGGGGCAGGGTCTCCGATACCGAGAGGCCATACCCCTGCAGGCCGACGAACTTGCGCGGATTGTTGGTCAGCAGGCGCATCGAGCGGATGCCGAGGCTACGCAGAATCTGGGCGCCGATGCCGTAGTCTCGCTGATCGGGCTTGAAGCCGAGCTTTTCATTGGCTTCCACCGTGTCGAGTCCTTGATCCTGCAACTCGTACGCGCGCAGCTTGTTGGCGAGGCCGATGCCGCGCCCTTCCTGGTTCAGGTACAGCAACACGCCGCGTCCGGCGCGCGCGATCTGTTGCAGCGCGGCTTCGAGCTGCGAGCCGCAATCGCATCGCGCGGAATGGAACACATCGCCGGTCAGGCACTTCGAGTGGACCCGCACCAGCACGTCGTCGCCCTTGCCGATCTCGCCGCACACCAGCGCGAGATGCGTTTCCTTGTCGATCATGCTCTCGAAGCCATGAATGCGGAACGCGCCGTGCTCGGTGGGCAGATCGGCCTCGGCGACCTTGGTCACGAGGCCTTCGGTCCGCATGCGATAGCGGATCAGATCGGCGATCGTGATCATCAGCAGCTTGTGCTTCTTCGCGAACCTGGTCAGCGCCGGCACACGCGCCATGGTGCCGTCGTCGTTCATGATTTCGCAGATCACCCCGGCTGGGGCGAGACCCGCGATCCTCGCCAGGTCGACGGCCGCCTCGGTCTGACCGGCGCGCACCAGCACGCCGCCGTCGCGCGCGCGCAGCGGAAAGATGTGGCCGGGCCGCGCGAGATCTGCCGGCTTGGTCTTCGGATTGATCGCGGCGCGCACCGTGGCGGCGCGATCGGCAGCGGAAATGCCGGTGCTGGTCCCGCGCTTGGCCTCGATGGCAACGCAGAAGGCGGTCTCGAAGCGCGTCGAATTGCGCTCGACCATCAACGGAATTTCCAGCTTGTCGAGCCGCTCGCCGGTCATCGGCATGCAGACCAGGCCGCGGCCGTACTTCGCCATGAAGTTGATCGCCTCGGGCGTGACCTTCTCTGCGGCCATCGTCAGATCGCCTTCGTTCTCGCGATCCTCGTCGTCGACAACGATCACCATTTCACCGCGGCGAATCGCCGCGACGGCCTCCTCGACGGCGGCGAACGGCCCCGACCGCGCGCCCTTGGCGATGCGGATCTGAGACTTCTGCGCCTTCTGATGGCCCGGTGATTTCTTCTGCGTCATCTGCGGCTTACTTTCGAAGTTCCATCGCCCGCGACACGTATTTCCCGATCATGTCGCACTCCAGGTTGACCTTGTCGCCCTTCTTCAGGCCTTTCAGCGTCGTGCTGCTCCACGTGAATGGGATCACCATCACATCGAATTGACGCTCGCCGAGTCCGGCAACGGTCAGGCTGATGCCGTCCACGGCGATCGAGCCTTTGCGGATGAAATACGGCGCCAGCGGCAACGGAAAGCCGATGGTCAGCCAGCGTGATTCACCCTCCGCCCTGATCTCTTCGATGACGCCGACACCGTCGACGTGTCCGAGCACGAAATGGCCGTCGAACCGGCCATCGACGCGCATCGGGCGCTCGAGATTCACTTCCTGTCCGCGCTGCAATGCGCCGAAGGTGGTGACGCGCGCGGTTTCCGGACCGACGTCGGCGAGGACGTGCTCGCCGTCGACCAGAATCACTGTCAGGCAGACGCCGTTGACCGCAAGGCTGTCGCCCACCTTCATTTGCTGCGACAACGGCGTGTGGATGCGAACGCGGAATCCGCCGCCCGTTCCTTTCACCTCGTCGAGGATCCCAACCGCTTCAACGATGCCCGTGAACATCCGCCTCCATCCATGCGTCCGGCCCGAGCATCTCCACCTTTACGGGGATCAACTCGGACAACGGAATGTCGATGCCGTCAAACACTTTCACGCCGCCGTCGCCCACCGAGGTCGGCGCCACGATCATGTGCAGGCGATCGATCACTTTCGCCTGCCATGCCGCGGCATGCAATACCGCACCGCCCTCGAGTAACAACGTCGAGATCTCGAACGGCAATAACAATCCAAGGTCGCGCCGCAAATCGCCGGTGCCTTCGATCAGAGTGGCGCCTGCGGCCGTCAGTTCGTGCGCTCGTTCAGGGTATCGGCTGGTTGCAGCCGCTGTTGTCATTATTATCACCGGCCCGGCCGTCAGCGTGGAGAAAAGCCGCGCGGTTGCCGGAGTGCGCAATCTGCGATCGAAGACGACGCGCGCCAGGGGGCGCGGTCGATAGCAGTCGCGCACGGTCAGAATGGGATCGTCGGCGAGCAGCGTGCCCGAGCCGATGCCGATCGCATCAACCGCAGCACGCAACCGCTGCGTCCGTCGGTTCGCCTCGGCCGACGTCAATTGCGTGCGCACGCCCGGCGCCGCCGCGATCCGCGCATCAAGGCTCATCGCCGCCTTGGCAATCACCATTGGGCGCCGTTCGGTGTGCACCAGGCAAAACCCTTTGTTCAACCGCCGTGCCTCGTCGCCGAGCAGGCCGACATCGACTTCGATGCCGTGGGCACGCAATTCCGCCACGCCCTTGCCGCCGACTACCGGGTTCGGATCCTCCATCGCGGCAACCACGCGCCGGATGCCCGCATCGATGATCCGCCGGGTGCAGGGCCCGGTGCGGCCGGTATGACAACACGGCTCGAGATTCACGTACATCGTCGCGCCGCGCGCGCGCGCGCCGGCATCCTCGAGGGCAAATACTTCGGCATGCGGCTCGCCGGCGCGAGGGTGGCGGCCCTGCCCGACGACGACGCCTTCGGGCGAGACGATGATCGCGCCGACCATTGGATTGGGAGTGGTGACGCCTTCAGAGCGACCGGCATGGAACAACGCGCGCCGCATGAAGTCGGCGTCGGTCACCATTTTTCCTGGAAGATGGCGTCGACGTATTCCTTTGCCGAGAACGGCAGCAGGTCGTCCACGCCCTCGCCAACACCGACATAGCGGATCGGCAGTTTGAGATCGTGCGCGATCGCGACGGCGACGCCGCCCTTGGCGGTGCCATCCAGCTTGGTAAGGACGATGCCGGTCACGCCGGCGACGTTGGTGAACTCGCGCGCCTGCGCAATGCCGTTTTGGCCGACGGTCGCGTCGAGGATCAACAACACTTCGTGGGGCGCTCCCTCGATTTCGCGGGCGGCGATGCGCCGGATCTTGTCGAGCTCGTTCATCAGGTTGGTGCGCGTGTGCAGGCGTCCGGCCGTGTCGACCAGGACCACATCACGCTGGCGCGACTTGGCCGCGGTCATCGCATCGAACACCACCGCCGCGGGGTCCGAGCCTTCTTTCGCGCGGACAATGTCGACCCCGGCACGATCGGCCCAGATCTGCAGCTGATCGACGGCTGCCGCGCGGAATGTATCGGCGGCGCAGATCAGCGGCGTGCGCCCTTGTTGCCGCAATTGATTCGCGAGCTTGCCAATGGTGGTCGTCTTGCCGACGCCGTTGACGCCGACGATCAGCATGACGTGGGGCTTGCCCCAGGGTTGGGCCGCGGGTGTCGAAGCTTCGAGCACGCGCAGCATTTCTTCCTTCACCAGTTGCCGCAGGCTCTCGCCGCGGCGCTGCCGCGATTTGACGGCGCTGACAATCTCGTCGGTCGCCGCCACGCCGACATCGGCCATCAGCAGGATCTCTTCGAGATTCTCCGCGGTGTCGACGTCGATCTCGCGCGTGCGCCCCTGCTCCGCCGACGGCCCGGCAAGCCCCACCATCTCGTCGAGACGGTCCAGGCGATCCTTGAGCTGCTGCGAAGTCTTCTGCAGCCCTTGTTTCAGTTTGTCGAAGATTCCCAACTGATTCCCTTTTACCTTTTGCCTTCTGCCTTTTGCCTTTTCAGGCGTGTTCCAACTTTTGCTTACGCCCCATCAGGTTTCGAATCGCGGTTTGTGGTTCAGTGCGGCCGTGCAGCACGTCCGACATCTCACGCGCGATCGGCAGCTCGACGCCATGCCTCGCGCTGAGCAGCAACGCTGCCTCGGTCGTGCGCACGCCTTCCGCGACCATCTTCGTCGAGGCGAGGATCTCCTCGATCGATCGCCCTTTCGCGAGCGCGAGACCGACCTGCCTGTTTCGACTGAGATCGCCGGTGCACGTCAGCACCAGATCGCCCAGCCCGGCGAGGCCCGCGAGCGTGTCGCGCTCGGCGCCAACGGCGACGGCAAGCCGCGAGAGCTCCGCCAGCCCGCGCGTGATGAGCGCGGCAAGCGCGTTATGCCCGAGACCCAGTCCCTCGACCACCCCCGCGGCGATCGCGATGATGTTCTTGAGCGAGCCGCCAAGCTCCACCCCGATGACGTCGCTGCTGCCGTACAACCGGAGCGCCGGCGAACGAAAGTGCGCCATCACCGCCTCCACCACCGCGGGGGAATCTCCGGCGGCAACGAGCGCCGTCGGCAGCTGGCGCGCGAGCTCGAGAGCAAAGCTCGGGCCCGACACGACGACGATGTCGCCCGCGGCGGGCAACTCCTGGCGAATGACCTCGGACATGCGAAGCATCGATGCTTCTTCGAGGCCCTTGGTCGCGCTGACGATCGCGCAGGCCTCCGGCACATACGCGCGCGCCGCGCGCGCCACGTCGCGAACGCCGTGCGATGGCACCGCGATCACCACGAACTGCGCGCCGTCGAGCGCGGCCGCCATGTCGTTGGTCGGCGACAGTTGCGCGGGCAACGCGACGCCGGGCAGGTAGGTGCGGTTCTGTCGCGAAGACGCCATGTCCGCCGCGAGCGCGGCATCGCGCGCCCACAACCGCACGTCGTGCCCGGTGTGCGAAAGATGAATCGCCAGGGCGGTGCCCCAGCTGCCCGATCCGATGACAGCGATGCGATGCGTCACTGGCCTTCTGTCCTCCGTAGCGCCTTGCGCGAAGGAGGAAGTGTGCGTTCCGTACGTGACAGCAGCCGCGCCGCATTGCCTCGATGACGGAACAGGATCAACGCTGAGACCACCGTCGTCCCGATGTCGACGGCCAGGCGTCCGGGCGTCAGCCACTCCGCGATCGGCAATACCATCGTCGCGACGATCGATCCGAGCGAAACAAACCGCGTGCGCGCGACCACGAGCGCGAACGATGCCGCGGCGATCAGCGTCGGGATCGGCGTCAGCATCGCGAAGGCGCCGGACGCTGTTGCCACGCCCTTGCCGCCCTTGAAGCGCAGCCAGACCGGATAGATGTGGCCGATGACCGCCGCGACACCCGCGGCGACGGCGCTCGAGCCGCTGCCTGCGAGCCACACCGCGGCCGCGCCCTTGGCCATATCGGCCAGCATCACCGCGACGGCGGCGCCCAGTCCGGCGGTGCGATACACGTTCGTCGCGCCAACATTGCCGCTGCCGACGCGCCGCAGATCGATCCCGCCGCCGCGTTTCTGTGCGACGAGATAACCGATCGGCAGAGAGCCGATCGCGTAGCCGATCAGGATGGCGGGGATCATGGCGTGGTCTTGATCAATGGAGCGCTGACCAGACCAGTATAGTTCGGGCCAAATTGCGACAACTGGCTGCGGTAGAGCGTGACGCGATCGACAACCGATGTCACGTGTCTTACCTCGACCGCCTTCAGGATCTTCGGCCAGTCGATGCCCTCGCCGTCCATCTTCACGCGGCCGAGCGTGAGATGCGGCAGGAACGCGCGATCGTCGAGCTCGAACGCGCGCGAGCCCGCCAGCCGCCGCGACACTTCCGCTTCGACCGCGGCAAGCGGCGCCGCGCCGTTGATCACGCCGAGCCACAATGCGCGCGGACGTTTGGGCGACGGGAAAGTCCCGATGCCGCGCCACACCAGCTCGAAGGGCGCGACGTCGATTGGCGGCGCGAGCAGCTCTTGCAATTGCTCGAGGTCAGGCTCTTCGACTTCGCCGATGAATTTGATCGTGACGTGCAGCGCGGCAGGTTTGACCCACGCCACCTTTGGCGGTTTCTTGACGGCCTCGAGCTTGCCGGTGAGCGCGGTGACGACGCGCGTGACTTCGCGGCGCACCGCGTCGCCGACATCCACCGCGACGAAAACGCGTGCCCTTACGCTCGTCCGCATTTCGGTCGAGCTACGGGCCATCCACCGTAGCGACCGTTGGTCGCGCAGGTGGACATCACTTAATCAGATAGCGGCGCAGCATATCGATCGCCCAGTTGGCCGACATCGCCTTCACCATCTCGCGCCCGCCGGGAAACCGAAACGTGCGAACGATCGACTCGACGCCGTCGACCGCGACGCACACGGTTCCAACCGGTTTCTGCTCGCTGCCGCCGCCGGGGCCCGCGATGCCGGTGATCGCGACGCCAATGTCGACGCCGGCGCGCTTGCGAATCCCGGCGGCCATGGCGAGGGCGACGGGTTCACTGACGGCGCCGTGCTCCTTGATTAACGCTTCGGGTACGTCGAGCAGTTCGATTTTCGCGCGGTTGCTGTAGGCCACAATGCTGCGCTCGACGTAGTCCGAGCTGCCGGGAATATCGGTCATGCGCGACGTCGCCAGCCCGCCGGTGCACGACTCGGCAAAGGCCACCCACCAACCACGCGCCCGCAGCAGATCGCCGACGACGGCCTCCAGCACGGCGCCGTTGGTGCTCACGAGATCCGGACCCAGCGCGTTCGCGAGTTGAGACACGGCAGCGTCGAGCGACTCCGATGCTGCCTTCGCATCCTCGGATTGCATCACGAGGTGCAGCTCGACCTGGCCGAGCCCGGCAAGAATCGTGGTGGCGATCGGCGGCGACTGATTCAGCCAGCGGGAGTAGATCGGCTGGACGATCTCCTCGACCATCGACTCGCCCTTGCCGGCGACGCGGAGCAAACGCCGATGCAGCCGCACGCTGCCGGTGACGCGCGCCAGCCGCTGCCGCACGTCGCCGTCCATCATCGGCTTCATCTCGCGCGGCGGGCCCGGCAGCAATGCGATATACCGCTTGCCCCCCGTAGCTTCATGCGAAGGGGGGCCGTGTTCGATCCACAGGCCGGGCGCGGTGCCGTGGGGGTTGCTCAGCACCACCGCGCCCCGCGGCACCATCGCCTGGCGGCGATTGATGGCCGGCATTTTCCAGCCGCGCGCCGCGAAGCGCTGCTCCATTGCCTCGACGATCGAGGGATGTTCCTCGAGTTCCAGTTGCAGGTGCGCGGCCACCACTTCGCGCGTCAGGTCGTCATCCGTCGGCCCGAGGCCGCCGGTCAGGATCAGCACGCGGTGCCGCGCCAGCGCATGCGCGACATGCGAGGTGAGCTCGCCGCGATCGTCGCCGACGATCGCCTTGAACGCCACGGCAATGCCAAGGTCGTTGAGGACCTCGGTCACGTAGAGCGAGTTGGTGTCCGTCTTGTGCGGTGTCAGCAGCTCGCTGCCGACCGCGAGGATCGCCGCCGTCAGGCCGTCAGCCACGCCGGCACCATCCACACGCACGCGCGCAGCGCGAGGTGTGCATACAGTCCCGCCACCGCGTCATCGGCCATGATGCCAAGCCCGCCATGCAGGTGCTCCAGTTGCGCCGCGGGATACGGCTTGATGACGTCGAGCACGCGGAACAACAGGAACCCGAGCGCGATGCCCAGCCACGACAACGGCAGCACGGCAAGCGTAATCAGCATGCCGAGCACTTCATCGATCACGACGATGCCCGGATCCTTGCGGCCGAGGGCGGCCTCGGTGCCATGCGCGGCCCATACGCCAATCGCGAACACCGCGATGATCGCGCCGAGCTCGATGGTCGTCACGCCAATCCATTTGATGACAGCGAACAGCGCCAGAGCGGCCAGAGAGCCCGCCGTGCCCGGCGCGATTGGAAAGTAGCCAACGTAACCAAAACTCGCTACGAAAACCGCCAGACCTTTCATTCCTGGACCACGCGCGTGCCGGCCAGGCGATCGTGAATCGCGCGGTGATCGCTCGTGAACAGCGCCGGCAGGTACGAGAGGCCCAGCGTCATCGGCACCAGCATGCAGCCGAGCGCCCGCAGCATGCCGCCGGCGGCATCGACCGGGCGGCCGTCATCGCCAATCACGCGCAGGCTCAGCACCATCTTGCCGATCGTCTGCCCGCCGGCCACCGTGAAGGCGGCGACGTAGCCGAATGCCAGCGTGGCAAGGAACCCGACGAACGGCACCGGCGGCAGCACGCGCAGATCTTCGAGCGAGTTCTGCAGGCCGGTGACGCGCAGAGTGAGATACAGCACCACCGCATCGATGCCGATGAGCAACAGCAGATCGATCGCGCCGGCGCCGACGCGCGCGCCCAGCGACGGCAATTCCATCAGGGACGCAACGGTTTCCGTCGCGGCTTCCGATGTCTCGCTCGTACGCGACGCCGCCGGCTCGAAATCGAAGGGCTCGGTGCGCACCGGGCGCGTCGTGCGCGGGCGATTGCGCGGCACTTCCGGCGTCGATCGCCGCACCGCGAGCGGCGCCCGCGCCGCCGGCGGCGGCACGATCGGCCCATCATCGAACGGCAGTGCCCCATCGTCTGTCGAAACGGTCACCACGCGCGCCGGCTCCGGTTCGGCGACGTGCGGCTCGCTTTCGATCGACATCGCGACGGCCGCGGGCGGCTCGTCCCCGGCGGCCGGCAACTCGGACTCGTCGAGCGGTACGGTGAAGACTTCCTCTTCGTCGTCGAGAACGGTGATCGTCGGCGCGGCTTTCCTGGCGGGTGCCGGAGCCGGATCGGCATCGCCGAACAGGCGATCGAGATCCAGGGCGCTCGAGCTCAGCTTGTCGCTCTGCCGCGCGATCGCCGGCAGGTCGAAATCGTTTGGCGACTCGATCTTGCGATCGGTGCCGTGAAGCGTCAGCTCCGGCTCGGATGAAAACGGGGCAAGCGAAAAATCATACTGACAGTTCCGGCAACGATCGGTGGTCTCGAACCCGAGATAGCCGCACTTTGGACATTTCATCAGCGAGGTGGCGATGCTTGGGCGGCAATGGACGATGCCGATGACGCTTCGGCGCCGGCCACGGCCAGCAGTTCTCGTTGAATGTCAGCACGAAGACGGTCCGCATCCGGCCGCAAGGCGTCAGCGGCCGGCACACGATCGAGCGCGCGCAGCGCGTCGCGCAGCTTGCCGCTCGCAAACAGCGACCGTGCCTGCGTGAGGTAGGCCTCGGTCGGCGACGGCAGCGGCAACGGCGCCGGCGGCGTGACTGGAGCCGGCGGCGCCCCGGTGGTCGCCTGCTGCGGGAACCAGTCGGCGAATCCATTCGGCGTCACCAGCACGAAAGCAATGGCGGCGACAATCACGATGGCAGCCGCCGTGATCCACCACATCGCGATGGTGCCGCCGCGAAGGTTCGCGTCGGCCGACGGCGACGTGCGCGGCAGGCGCTTGCGCGCGGCTGGCGTGACCGGCGACGCGGCGCGCGTGCCGGCAT
>DASUSZ010000243.1:0-11330 GCA_036374815.1 Vicinamibacterales bacterium
CGGCGCGGTGTTGATCGCTACAGACATACGTCTCGCTCCCAGGATTCGCGATCGAGCCAGACTCCGAGACGCGATGGATCCCCAATCTCCGCAAGCACCGTCTCCCGTGTCCGGCCTGGACCCGTCGCGTGCCAGCCGCCGCGGATCGACGGCCATCGCGCGACCGCGCGGGTAAACAGTTGGCCGCTCATCCAGTAGAAGTGCGACCGCTTCGGAAGGTCGTCGGGCAGGTCCGCGTCTGCGATGTAGGTGCTCAATGCGTTCGGCTCGCAAACGCCCGCGTGCGTCAATCGCAGCCACTCGACCGCTCGCCCCGCGAGCGCGTCGACCGGCGGCCGATCTTCATCGCCAAGGCCGTCAGCCGAACCGTGGACCCAGATGCCGCGGCTCGCGAGCCGCCGCCGCGTCTGGTTCCCGGCGGCCCACACCAAGGTGTCCGGTTCAACGCGCCACCGATCGGGCAACGCTTCAGCGCGTGCCACCCATAATCCAATCGACGGATCCGGAGGAGCGACGTCGATCGGACGGCGTGTCACTTCGATCGATCTCCCGGGCTCCGGCCAGATGCGATCGGCGGACACCCGCGGCCATTCGCGGCTGGATCCTTCGAGCCGCCATTGCTCCACATGCGGCGTGCCGCTGCCCTTCGCCCGCATGCTGATCACGCGGCCGTAAGGCTTCGTCATCACGGCAGCGCCAAGCGCTTGATGGCATCCGCCCCCGGCCGCGGCGAGGTGCTGCCGCTCGGCGACGACATCGGCGGTGGTGTTTCGGCAAATGATCGGCTCGAGCAACGACGCGACATCGTCCCGGCCGTCGGCGATTTCCATGGCGATGGCGCCCTGCGCCGGCGCCCACGGAAATTCGCGCATCGGCATCACCATCCAGTGACACTGCGCCAGCAGTTCGCGAAGGCGCGTCGCATCCTCCACGAACGGCGGGCCGAAACCAAGCAGCCGATCCAACGCGGCCTTCGCCACCACCAAGCCGTGCGCGTTGCCGTCAATCAGCCGGCGCACGCGCGTTTCGATGTTGCCGCGCACCGGTAGCGCGTCGACGGCTTCGACACGCCATGGCAGCAGCGCAGGCAGCGCCTCGCTCAACAACCAACCACGCCGCGGAGAAGACGACAGCACCGAGAGACGCGATGGGCGCTCGCCGATGACGCTGCGCCGGATCAGCAACAGGTCTCGCGCGTCCGCGCGCGGCAGCGCGCCCGCCACGCGGGTGCCCGCCGGCAATTCAATCGGCAGATCCTTGAAGGAGTGCACGACGATGTCGGTTTCGTTGCGCCGCAGCGCCTCGGACAAATCGGCGGTGAACGCGCCCTTGTCCGTCAGCTTCCAGAGCGGCGATGTCAGATCGCGATCGCCCGCCGAAGCGCGGGTCGAACACTCAATCTCAATCCCGGGATGCGTGGCGGCGAGCGCGCGCTCGACGAGCGCCGTCTGCAGACGCGCGAGGGCGCTGCCGCGGCTCAAAATCCTTATGCGCACAGGTCATGCCAGCCGGATGGATTGAGAACGGCGCGCGTGCTGAACGCGCGCGCGCACAGCTCGATATCGATCTTCGCCGCGGCAACGCGTTGATCGGCCGCCTCGGCGGCGCGTTGCATGTCGTTGAAGATGTCGGCGAGCGAGACGATTGGCGCGAACGGCGGAACAGGCTCCGCGCCGGCTTCCCCTCGCAGATCGATCACGCACGCCAGCGACGTATAGGCGCGCGCTACCAGGGCAATCAGCGACGCGTCAACCGGCGCGGCCACGACAAGCGCTGCCGTCGCATCGACGCTGGCCATTCCTCCAACGTCGGCGAGGCGCCGGTAACACACAGACATATCGGCGCTGTCGAATGCCGCTCGTCGTCCATATACGTCGATCAAGCGGCGATCGGAGATCAGGTAAGGCAGGATCTCCCGGCACAACATGCCGGTGCCGATCACGGCAACGCGATCGACGCCGCGCACGTGACGGCGGACGGCGCTGCCGTAGGAACGCGATCCGAGACCACCGAGATGCTGCGCGCGCACCGTCCGCGCATCCGCGAGCAACCGCCGCCCGACGGTCTGCAAGGCATGGTGTTCCGGCGGCAGGCTGTCGATGAAGACGCGGAACTGATGCATGACTTCGGTTTCGCCGAGCATGGGCGACTCGAGTCCGCAAATCACGCGCAGCAGGTGCGCGTAAGCGTGGTCTCCGGAGAAACGCTCGGCGCCGGGCGGCACGGAGGCAGCGGGATCAACGAACGCGATCTCGCGGCGGCACGTGCGGAACACCGGCCATGGCGGCGGCGGCGCCGCCGCCTGCGGCGCGCGCTGCCAGACACACAGGTCGAACACGATATTTCGATCTTATGAACTCGGCGCTGGCGAGTGTCACGGTTTTGTCGCGGCGCGGACCAGTTCCGCCATGGCCTCGATCCATGCCGGGTGATCGTTGAGGCATGGGCAGAGACGGTAGGCAGCGGGATCGCCCCCGCCGTGCGCGAACTCGTCGCGTCCCTCGTTGCCCAACTCATCCAGTGTCTCGAGGCAATCCGTGGTGAAGCCTGGCGCGACGATCAACGGACGCGTTATCCCCCTGGCGTGCAGGGCGGCCAGGACATCGGACGTGGCTGGCGCGAGCCACGGCTCGCGGCCGAACCGCGACTGGAACGCCACCGTGTAATCGCCGGCTCGCCACTGCATCGCGCCGGCAAGCGCCGTGACGGTCCGCCTGCATTGCGCGTCGTACGGATCGCCTTCCTTCACGAATCGTTCGGGCAACCCGTGAAATGACAGCACGATGTGATCGGGCTGCAGCGCTGCGATCGCGTCGCTGACCCGCTCGCGTAATGCGGCGATATATCCAGCGTGATCGGGATAGGGCGCGATGAACCGCAACGCCGGCACGAAACGGCGCGGCTGCCCGCCGCGCGCGATGGCCGCGGCGAAGGCCGCTTCGTATACCGACGCCGTGGTTGCCGACGAGTACTGCGGAAACATGGGCAGCACGACGATCTCATCGGCGCCACCGTGCAGCAGTTGATCGATCGCTGCCTCGAACGACGGTCCCGCGTACGCCATGCCCAACGCAACGCGATAGCCCTGACCCAACGACGCGGCGAGCAGCGCGCGCTGCTTTTCGGATTCGACCAGCAGCGGCGAGCCCGCTGCCGTCCAGATGCGCTGATAGAGCCGCGCCGATTTCGGCGACCGCGTCGGCAGGATCACGCCGCGCAGCAGCGGCTGCCACCACCATGACGGGTAGTCGACGACGCGGCGATCGGAAAGAAAATTCCGGAGATAGCGCCGGACTGCGCGAGGCGTCGGCGCCTCAGGCGTGCCGACTTGCGCGAGCAGGACGCCAGTGGCCACTCAGAACCGCCACGACGTGCCGACGTGGATCAACCGCGGGTGCGCAGGCAAGATGCCGCGCACGCGGTCGATGATGAAGGTGCGATCGGCAAGATTCTTCACCGTCACAAAAATGCGTCCCGGGACACGCGGCAACGGCGCGGAGGCGGCGACGCCGAGATAAGTATAAGCGTCGAGCCGGCCGCGCTGGCCGTCCGGAGTGGGTACGATCGTGTTCAAGTCATCGCCGAATTGCGCGCCGACGTGCTGCGATTCGAACTGCACGTCGATGCCGTTTGCATGGCGATACCCAAACGTCAGCGTGTGCGTCACTTCAGGCGCGTACGGGAGCCGGTTGCCGGAGACGCTGGTCGCGCCGAATCCCGACACCGCGCTCGTGCGAACCCCTTCGAACCGGGCGACCGGCAACCAGGTGATTGCGGCAGCGGCATACAGGCCGTGGCCGGTACCGCCAAGCCCGCGCCATTCGGTGTTCGCGCTGCCCTCGACGCCCTGGTGCAGCGTTTCGCCGGCGTTGGTCAGCACCGCTCCTGCGCCTCCGGCGACGCTCGCGGGCACGATCTGGTTTTCGTAGTCCATGCGGAACGCCGTGAGGCTGGCGTGGACGCCGCGGGCGCGGCCGCGGATCCCACCCTCGTAATTCCAGCTACGCTCGGGATCGAGATCGACCGACCCGCCGGTGCTGTTGTTGATGATGTCTTCGACGCGCGGCGGCGCGAACCCGCGGTGAATGCCGCCAAACACGGTGACGTCCGCAGCCGGCGCAAACGACACGCCGAGACCGGGCACTACTTCGGTGAGCCGCGTCGATCCGCTCACGCCGGCCAGGCGGTTGTGCCGCGAATAATCGATCCGCTCGATGCGCACGCCGGGCACGATCGTCCAGGCTCCCCCGGTCAGCTTGTGCTGCATGAACGCCGACCACGCATCGGTGGTGCGCTCGTTGTCTTCCACCACGACGCCGGTGCGCGCGGCCGGCGTTTCGCCGTTGCGCTGAATGCGATCCTGCTGCTCGACGTGGAGCCGCACACCGAAATCGGTTTCGTTCGTGGTCCGGCCGGCGAACATCAGGCGGCCGCGCGCTTCGATGCCCGCGTGCACGTAGTCACGCAGCCGGCCCTCGTTGCCGCAGGTCGTGCTCAGGTTGTTCATGCCGCCGCACAGCGGATCCGCGGCGTCGTTGGGCCGCTGCGCCGAGTTGCTGGATTGGCGCCACCAGTCACGCGAGAACGTCGAGCCGTATGCCTGCAGTGAGGCCGCAACCCTCGACCACAACAGCGCCTGATGGCTGGCACTCGCGCCGGCCCGGCGCCCGTCGAAGTGATCGTCGGCAAACGGGTTCTGCCGCGGGTTCGCCCGGTACTCGGCTTCGCGCAAGCCGCTGTAGGTGACTTGCGAATTCTCGTCGTAGTAATTGGCCTTCAGCGTGAAGTCATGGGCGGTCGCAAAGCGCCACGTGCTCTTGGCAAGCACGTCGGTCAGCGTGGCATGGATGTTGTCCCGCGAACCGTCGGCCTGCTTGCGCGTGGCGTGACCGAACAGGCCCGCGGTACCCCAGCGCCCGCCGCCGGCGATGCCGGCGTTGGCGTAGCTGCGATTGCCTGCCGTCAGATCCAGCGACAACGATCGACGGTCCGGCGCCGCCGGCGTGATGTAGTTGACGACGCCGCCAAGGGTGACGGGGCCGTAGGCAATCTGGCTCGACCCCTTCAGCACCTCAATGCGATCGAAGCGCTCGACCGGCGGGTGGTAGTAGCTCGCGTTGTCGCCGTACGGCGCGTAGGTTACCGGGAGCCCGTCTTCGAGCAGCAGCACCTTGCTCGAGCGGGTCGGATTCAAGCCGCGCAGGCCGATGTTCGGCCGCAAGCCGAGGCCCTCTTCGTCGCGTACCGCCACGCCCGGTAGTTTGCGCAGCGCTTCGCTGCTCGTGAACACGTGCGTAGCCTCGAGGTCGGCACGCCGCAACAAATCGTACGATCCCGGCGTGCGCCGCAGCACTGCTTCCGATCCAACCAGCTCCGTGCCGACCACCGTCACGGCCTCCGACAGGCCTTCGGGGTGCAGCGTCAGATCGACGCGCATCACACCAGGCCGCTCGAGCGTTCGGCGCGCGACCGAGAAGCCAGGCAGCGACGCCGATATCGCGTAGCGCTGCGACGCCAGGTTCGGCACCACGAATTCACCCTTCGCGTCGGTGACGACCGTCGTCACTGCCACGCCGGAATCGGTGCGAATGGTTACAGTGGCCCCCGGAACCGGTGCGCCCGTGGTGTCGCGGACGGTGCCGTTCAGCGGGGACTGAGCCAGGACCGAGGTGCAGACGACGAGACTGAGGACAAAGGCTGTCGAGAAACGGGTGATCATGATGTTCTGCCGGGTTAACCGAAAGCTACGCGGCGCGTGGATGTTGAAAGGAATCGTCGGCGTGGGTCCGCCGTTTAAACCAGGCGGACAGGCGGCGCAGCGCGAGCGCGATGCCGGTGTAAACGAGGAACGCACCACCCGCGGTGGCGAGACCCGCGACGGTCTGGCCCGTCAGGCCATAAATCTCGCCGGTGTGCGCGAAGCGCAGCCACGACCGCGCGCGGCGGCCGGAGCTCAGGCTCGAAAAGTCTTCGGCCTTGACCACATCACCTGTTGCGCGATCGACCGTGAACGTCGTGCGCAGCTGCGGCTGGCCGCCATAACCTTCGTCAACCGTCACCACGATCGGCGCCTTCTCCGTTGTCGCAAGACGCGTCGTCATGGTGCGCCATTCCGGCACGCGCGACTGCGCAGCGCTCCACGCCGCATCGACACCGTGGCTCACGTAAGCCGGCGTCGACTTCTCCACGGGACGCGCGGGCGCGGCCGCCGGCGGCGGCGGCGTGTCGCCGGCAATTCGATACACAAGGTTGCTGGCCCACGGAAATGAAATGGGCACGGCACCGGCGATGACGATCGCCAGCGGCACTGCCGACCAGATGCCGACGACGTTGTGCCAGTTGAAATCGCGCGCCTTGGCGGCAAGGCCGCGGCGGAACCACAACACGTTCCTGAACTGGATCCACGACCACACGCGCGGCAGCCACAGATACATGCCGCTCAGCACGATGAACAGGAAGAGCAGGTTGGCGTAACCGGTGATCGACTTGCCGGTGGCGCGGTTGTCGCCGGCCATCGCCACGTAGCGGTGCCACGACGTCATGGTCCGGAAGAACGCGCGCATCGCGGCAGGCGGAGCGCCAATGATGGCGCCGGTGTAAGGATCCACCAGCAGCGACTGGTTGCCGTCGAGCAACACGGTGGCGGGCGCCGAGCGATCGGCCCGCAGCGTGACGCCGATCGGCGCCGTCCCCGGCCGCGCCTCTGCCACCCGCGCCAGCAGCGTCTCCGGCGAAAGTGGCATGACGCCGGTCGAGGACGGCGCCGTCCAGGCGCGCCGGTCGGCCCATTCGAGCATCTGCTTCTCATAGGTCAGCGCCACGCCAGTGACGGACATAATGAGGATGACGACGCCGGCGACGGCGCCGGCGCCAAGATGCGCCCAGAACAGAACGGTGCGGAACGGCTTCATACGGTGGAATCTTGAGAACTGGTCTCAGGTTCCAAGCCAGCTTATTGCCGACCATTTTGGTCGGTCAAGCAGAAAATGAGAATTGATCTCAACTCCGACCTGGGCGAATCATTCGGGCCGTGGCCGATGGGCCAGGACGCCGCCCTGATGGACAGTATTTCCTCGGCAAACGTGGCCTGCGGCTTCCACGCCGGCGACCCGGGAGCGATGCGCGCGACCATCGCGCTGGCGCGGGAGAAGGGCGTCGCGATCGGCGCGCACCCCGGCTTCCAGGACCTCGTTGGATTCGGCCGCCGCGAGATGAAAGCCACGCCGCGCGAAGTCGAAGACCTCGTCCTGTATCAGGTCGCCGCGCTGGCAGGCATGGCGGCGGCGCAGGGAGCGACGCTGCAACACGTCAAGGCGCACGGCGCGCTGTACAACATGGCCTGCCGCGATCGCGCGCTGGCCGATGCGATCGCGAAGGCCGTCGCATCGATCGATCGTTCGCTCATCCTCTTCGGATTGCCGAACTCAGAGCTGCTCCGCGCCGGCCAAGCGGAGGGTCTCGCCGTTGCGGCGGAAGTGTTCGCCGACCGCGCGTACGATCCGGATGGTTCGCTGACGCCGCGCAGCAAGCCCGGCAGCGTCATTCACGACACCGCGAAAGTGGTGGCCCGCGCGGTCGCGATGGTCCGCGATCAGCAGGTGGCGGCGGTGAATGGGTCGACGATCAAACTGCAGGCGGACACGATGTGCCTGCACGGCGATACTCCAGGCGCCGCCGCGCTGGCTCGCGAAATCCGGCGTGGGCTGGAATCCGCAGGCGTTCGGATTGCGGCGCTGCGCGATTAGTCGCTGAGCAGGCCGAGCCAGCGCTGGGCCGCCTCCTTGGTAATCGGCCGGCTCGGCTGCGGCGTCGACATCTGGAAGATCACCTGCGCGATGAGGCCGTCCGAGCCGGGCCCGACGTACTCGATGAACTCGGCGCCTTCGATCAAATCGCCGATGTGCTCGAGATCGACCTCGTTCAACTCGTCCGCGAGATAACGCGACACGAAGCGGGCCACGGCCGCGGCGTCGAGCGTGTACGAATCGCCGCTGTTGATTTTTGCCTCGAGCTCGCCGCTCGTTTCAGTGCCGTCGATTGGAATCGCCTTCGCCATGTGGTGCCTCCGTCACTCATACCTCATCGCATCGACCGGCTGCAGCGCCGCGGCCTTCATCGCCGGATAGAGGCCGAAGACCAGTCCGACCATGAAGGACACCACGAAGCCGAGCAGCACCGCGGTGATCGACACGTGGGTCGCCCAGCCTGCATACGCCGAGATGCCTATCGACACGATGCCGCCGATCACGATCCCCGCGGTGCCGCCGCCGACCGTCATCAACAACGTCTCGATCAGGAACTGCATCGTCACGTCGCGTTTTTTTGCGCCGGCCGTCCGGCGAACGCCAATTTCGCGCGTCCGCTCGACCACCGACGTCAGCATGATGTTCATGATGCCGATGCCGCCGACCAGCAACGCCAGCGCCGCGACGCTGCCGACGACGACGCTGAAGGTGCGCTGCGTGCGGTAGCGCTGCGCCAGCAGCTCGCGCGGTACAACGATATGGAACTCGTCTGCGTCTCTCGTCTGCAATAGCATGCGCCGCAGCACTTCGCCGAGCTCCACGGTACGCTCGGCATCTCGCACCTGGATCCAGATTTCTTCGACCGGCTGATTCCGTCCAACCGCAATCGTCTTGCCGGTGATCGACGACAGCGGCGCGAGCACCGCGCGATTGACGTTGTGCCACGCCATCGACGTGCCGGCTTTGGGATCGCCGCCCTGCTCCTGCAGCACGCCAATCACCTGGTAGTGATCCGTGGCGATGCGGATCGTCTCGCCGATCGGATCGGCATAGCCGAAGATCCGCTGCGCCAGCGCCGCGCCAATCACGCACACGCGCGACGATTCGTCGGTATCGGCCAGCAAACGGCCACGCGAAGCCTTCATCCGCAGCACGTGCTGGAATGATGCGGGCGCGGCGAGCACCTGCGTCGGCTCGACGCGGTCGCCGCGGCCGATACGGACGTAACGGGACA
Source organism: Vicinamibacterales bacterium (assembly GCA_036374815.1). Classification (GTDB taxonomy): domain Bacteria; phylum Acidobacteriota; class Vicinamibacteria; order Vicinamibacterales; family UBA2999; genus 12-FULL-67-14b. The sequence goes on from DASUSZ010000243.1 coordinate 8,980, forward strand.
CGACGGGCGCGGCCAGCGTCGCCGACGGCACGAGTGCCAGGGCGCGATCGGCATCCGCTGCCACGAGGCTCCGCTTCATGGTGCCCTTCGCGTTCAAGCCGCCGGTCGACTGCGCCACGATGTTGTCGAGCCCGAGCGCATCGACCTGCGCGAGCGCCTCGCGCGCGGCGCCTTCGCTGACCGACATCATCGCGATCACGGCGGCAACGCCGAGGACCACGCCGAGCACGCTCAGCGCGGTGCGCAATCGATAGCGGCCGAGCGCCTCGACGGCGATCCGCAGAAACTCGGTGAGCTCAGCGAGGCTGAAGCGCATTGTTGGATGATGGCGCTGCCGTCGCGGCCGTATCCGGCGGGAGCAACGACACTCGCTCCCCTTCGCGCAGGCCCGCGACGACCTCGGCCATGCGATCGCTCGATGCGCCGAGATCGACTGGACGCCGCTCGGTGCCGGTGGCGCCGACGACATACACGACGCGCGTCCCCTGGTGGTTGAAGACTGCCGTGACCGGAACCAGCAGCACGTTGGTGCGCGAGCCGACGATCACGTCGGCGCGAATCGTCATCTCGGGCCGCAGCTCGGCATCGGTCGGATCGAGCGTGATGATGAGATCGAAGCGCTTGTCGTCGAATGGCCGGTTCGCCGCGGTGCTGGCCAGCGTCCCCACCCGCGTGACCTTGCCGGTCAACTTCACGTCTGGAAACGCCTCGACGTGAATCTCGGCCGGCTGGCCGGCCTGCACGCGGTGCACTTCGCCCTCGCTGATCGACGCTTCCACCAGCATGCGATTGACTTCGGGGATCGTCACGATGCCCTGCGTCGCAAACACGCGATCGCCGATGCGAAGCTTGCGCCGCGGATTCGAATTGAGGTTCTCTTCGTAGACGACCAGGCCTGGACCACGCGCGCGGATCGTGCAGCCTTCGATCAACCGCTCCAGCATCTCCACGCGCAGCTGCGTTTCCGCGTTGCGCGTGCGCGCGTGGCCCAGCTGCGCCGACTTCTGCGCCAGCGCGAGCGCCGCCCGCTTCTGCTCGCGCGGATGCGACAGCTGCACCACGACATCGGTGCGGCGGCGAGCGAGCATCAACTCTTCCTCGGCCTCTTCCAGTTGAGCCTCGCTGCGAGCCAGCTCGTCGCGGGTGATGAAGCCTTTGTCGAGCAGCGGCTTGAGGTGATCGTACTCCTGGCGCAGCCGCTCAACCTTCTTCTGCGCGCGTTGCAGCGTCGAGCGGGCCTCTTCGACGGTCAGCGCGCCTTCGCCTTCCGTCACGGCCTTGACCTCGGCGGTGGCTTCGTCGAGCTCGCCTTCGGCAACCTGCAAGTCCATCTGCGCCTGGCGCTGCTCCTGACGCACGCGCGCCAGCTCCACTTCCAGGTCGGTGGTGTCGAGCCTCACCAGCAGGTCGCCGGCGGCGACGCGCGAGCCCTCGGGCGCCAGATCTCGGATCTCGACGTCACGTCCCGGGATCGGCGATCGATAGGTGATCGATTGAATCGGCTTGAGCGTCCCGCTCGACGTGAGCCGCGCGGTCAGATCGCCGCGCGTCACGGTCGCCACCATCGCGTCGTCCGAGCCGGCGCGCGCCCAATACACGGACACCGTGACGAGGCCGAGCAAGGCGGCGGCCGCGACCGCGACGCGCGGGGATTGCCAGGGCGAAGACGTCGGGGCGGCCATGATTACTTCGCCAGATTAGACGCGATCGCCAGCACGTTCGTCGAGCCTGACAGGTCGATGCGCGGGTTGAAAATGCCAAGAACTGCACGCAGCCGAAGGCCCGCCACCACCGAATCGGCCAGCGCCTGAATGCGCCGGCTCTCGGCCTGGAGCAAGCCCGCTTCCGCGGTGACGACGTCGAGATTGTTCGAAAGCCCGTTCTCGTAGCGAAGCTGCGCGACTTCGACTTCCCGCCGGCTCAAGTCCACGCTGTTTTCGGCCGCGGCGATATTGCGGACCAGCCGCTCACGCTCGCGGATGGCCTGTTTGACGTTGTCGGCAATCTGACGCTCGAGCGTTTGCGCTTCGCGCCGGCGCCGCTCGCGATCGATCATCGCGGATTGGTACTCGACCTGCTGCGCGGTGCGATCGACGGGCATCGCGACGGTGAAGAAGGTCGCGAACTTGTAGCCGTCGAGACCGAAGCTGTCGCGGAAGCCTGCCGCGGTTTCGCGCCGCGTCAACGCGAAGTTCACGTCGACCTGCGGCAGCAGCTGATTGCGAGAGTAGCGAATCTGGTTGTCGGCATCGTTGCTGGCCGCGACGCGGCTCTTGAGATCGAGCCGGTTGGCAAGCGCCAGCGCGATCGCCGAGGGCACGTCGACGGGATCGATTGATGGCCGTGGCATG
>DASUSZ010000244.1:0-6993 GCA_036374815.1 Vicinamibacterales bacterium
CGAGAAGCCGTCGAGGCCACCCTGGCCGTTGAAGCCGACATACGAGCGCGTCACGTCCATGAAGCCGGGGCTGAGCTGACGGACGCCCGTCTCCTTGTTGCGAAGAGCGAGCGGATCCTGCTCGTTGACCAGGATCGTCGAAGGATCGTCTTCCTGCGGCAGCACTCCGATGAACATCAGGTCGATCAATCGATCGGTGCCGGGACCCGCGTCGCCCAGAATCGCGTGCTGCGTGGAGTTGTAGATGGCGAGGCCGCGGATCGTGATGTCCGACGCGGTGCCGGCAATGCTCATGGCGTTGACGGCGTTGTTGGCGTTGATGGCAATGTCGGGTTTTGGAAACTGCAGCGGCGCCGGGCGCGGTTCAAGGCCGGTAAGGCTCGACGCCAGGTTCGCGCACGGGTTGTTCAGGTAGTAACCCGGAACTTCTCCGCTCAAGCCCGCGCCGACGAATCCAGGATTGGTGTCCGGCTGCGTCAGGCCATTGATGAACGTGCCGTCGTCAACGAGCGGCGGCAGATCGAGCAAAGCCAGCGTGATCGTGCACCACTCCTGGGTGGCGCACCCCGGATCGGTATCGGGAATGTTGAAGGTGATGGTGTCGGGCCCGACGTGGGCATTCGCTTCCATGATGGCCGCGCGCAGCGTGCAGAGTGCCGGTTGTAAGAGGGTGCCCGGAGCTGCGATGCACTGGTTGTCGCCAGGGACTAGATCGGGCAGGTCGGCCGTCGTGTTGACGACGTAGGTCGCGGCTTCAGCTCGTAGCAAACCTGCGAACAGAACGAATATCAGAAACACGAATTTCTTGAACACGGTCCTTGTCCTCCTTTAGTGGTCTTGCTGAGCCGCCGGGGCGCGACATCGTCATGACACGAGGATAGAAACCGGTTACAAATGCGTAAATCAGCCTTGTGCTGATTTTTGTGTAGGAGGATGTCTGACGGGGCTGTCGGTGTTTGTCCGACAAAAAGCAAACGCGCGCGAAAGGAGCCCCTCCGCGCGCGCCGATGGCCTGGCGGCCTGAACTACTTGGTCGTTGCGGACTGCAGCTTGACCTTCTGAGCGACCTTCTTCGCGCCGTCCATCACGAACTCGACTTCAACCTTCTGGCCCGCGGCAAATGCGGACGCATCGGCCTTGGCCTTGTTGAGCTCCACGGCCGAGGTGTCGGTGATGATGAACTCGCCCTGCTTGTCCTTCTTCTTGATGACGAGCGTCTTCGTGGCGGCGTCGTACTTTTCGACGATGCCCGAGTATTCAGCGGTGATTTTCTTGTCCTGACCGGCGAACGCCGACGTAGCGAGAGCCAGAGCAAAGGCAAGAGCGAACAGTTTCTTCATGATTGTTGTGTACTCCGGAGGGGCGCCACCGCCTTCGCGGAGACGCGGCGGCGGGCGGGCCCTGAATAGATCCCATTACACCGCCAATCGCCGCGAATTCACGAAAACTGGCGGCGAGACACAAACAATTACGAGGTGATGACGATCTCAGACACGCGCGAAGATGTGGGCACCTTCGATCTGAATGGCCTGGGCGCCGGCTTCCGTGATCGCGTGCACCAGCGGCTGATGCTGCGCGTCGGGCACGTCGATGAGCGCGATGGCATGCGTCGCTTTGGCATACATCCGCGCGACGAGGCCGCGGATGTAGTCATTCGATGGTGCGGCGGCGAGCGATCGGCAGACGATCACATCCCATGGCACCGCCGGATCGAGGGCGGAGGCCATCCCAACCTGGAACAGGCCGCCGGGCATGGCCGCGATCGCGTCCTTGATCGCGTCCGCATCGCCGTCGATGCCGCCGACGATGTAGCCGTTCTGATGGAGAGGGAAGAGGAACTCGCCGCGCCCGCAGTCGACTTCGAACACGCGCGTACCCGGACCGATATCGAGCGTCTCGGCAACGTACTCCGCGAGTTGCAGCAAGCTACTTGTCTAAGGACGCGATGTCGATCGTCGCGGTATCGATGGCGACAGAGGCGGCCTTCGTGCCAAGCGGGACGCGGAAGGGGAAGCCGCACTTGTACTCGGGCACCGAGCCGGCATCGATGATCGACACCGAGGTGTTGTAGGTCTTGCCTGACGCGTCGGTGAGCACCGGCTTCTTGACGATCGTCTTCGGATCGAAGGCGCTCGTGACCTTGAACGCCAGCGTGACGACGGCAAACTCCTCGCCTTCGCGCGCGTTGCCGCGCACCGTGTTCGAACCGGGCGGGCAATCGATCAGCGCAACGTTCTTCGCCCTCTCGATTCCGAGCGGCGTGACTTCAAGCCCTTTGTAGTTGGTGGGTTTCGTCTGCCCCGCGATGATGATCGCGAGGCAGACGACGAATGCGAGAGTAAGCCCGTAAGCCCGCAAGACCGCAAGCCCTCTCTTACAGAGGCTGATCGGGATTAGCCAGCGTGCGCCACATGTGCGCGCTCGGGCTGTTGTCGTTGCCGAGGCCTTCCTTCGGCTGCTTGAAGTGGCGGCCGACGATGTCCTCGAACGGCTCGAACGAGACCTTGGCGCTCGGGTCGAACGCATACAGGTCGTTGACCGTGACGAGGCGCGGCTCCATGTACCACTTGTGGTTGCGGAGCATCTTGTAAGTCGCCTCGATGTGCTGTGGCGGTTTGTAGTCCTCGCCGAAGATTCGATAGTACTGGTCGGGATATTCGTAGCCCGCGTCGGCATCCGGGTAGAAACGGAGCGTCTGGTGATAGCGGATTGCGAACGTCGACTTCTCGGGAATGTAGGGCTCGAATAGCTGCGCGCCCCACCAGCCGTGATCGGGCTTGATCAGGTTCAGCACGCAGTCATGGAGCAGGCAGGCGAGGATCACTTCCTCGGACATGCCGGTCTTGAGCGCGCGCGTCGCGCTCTGCAGCACGTGATTCGCCGGCGCGAAGCGGAGCTCGAAGAAGTCCTTGAGCGTCGGCGCCTTCGGCATCGGCGGCAGCTTCTTCACGTTGCCGCGTCCGGACACGAACAGGCTGCCGGCGCCGCGCCGGTAATTGCGCGTTTCGATCTGCGCTTCGATTTCGGCGACGGTCGGGAACTTGGTCTGCCCCTGGTTGGCGGCGACCTGCTCGTCGAGCTGTTCCTCCATCCAGTGCTCGAGGGCGTCGGCCTTGGCTTCCGAATCCATCAGGCTGACTGCCGCGGTGCCGCCGAGACTGGCGATGAACGCTCTGCGATTGATCTCCATGAATCCCCCTTGGTACGTGCGACGTGGGAACCATACGCCCTTTGCAGGCGGTGTTCAACCGCGATCTTCCGCGCTTTCTGAGGGTGCTGCGGCCTACTTGACCCCTTGTGCCTGCAGATCCGCGAGCCACCTCTGGGCAAAGGCGCGGGCGGCATCGGTGGCGGGTTTTCCGGCCCGAAAACTCATTTTCCACTCGGCGGGCTTGGCTTCGAGCGCCGCGTCGGCGAAAACCTTCTTCTTGTCCTTGTCGATGAGCTCGGCGGAGAAGTCGATGTCCCTGGTGACGTCGAGGTAGTGGCGCAGGCGAGCGGCGACGAGCGCGCGCGGATCCTCGGGGTAGGCCTTTTCGAGCTCCTTCATCGCCGCCTCGCGCGCGCGCACCTGCTCGAGGCGCTGCTCCTTGAGGACGCCTTCGAGCTCCCTGCGGCGCTCGCCCTTTTCCATCGCGTCGAGTTGCGCGCGCATGTCGTTCCAGCCGGCTTCGAGCGTGGCGCGCTGCTCCGGCGTAATCTGATCGAACAGCTTGCGCATCTCGGCGGTCTGCTGCTCGAAGCTGGCGCGCTGCTTGGCGAACACCGCGTCGACCGTCATCTCTTCGGGCAGCGGATCGGGACCGTTGGCCTCGCGATGATCGGCATAGCGGCGCTTGAACTCCTCGCTCTCGGTGAACGTGCGCGCGAGGTTGAGCGCGAAGTTGACCAGCGCCACGCGCGCGGCCGGCGCCATCGCCGTGAATGCCGCCGGCTTGCCGGCGATCGACACCGCGTCGGACATGAAGGAATCGAACACCGCTTCCTTCGCGCGGCCCTCGCTGATGCCGAGCGTGGCGAGATGATCCTGCGCCACCGCGCCGATCGCCATTACGCACAACAACGTAGCCGTTACGCAGATCCGCATAAAAGTGAACAAACATACACGGAAACCCGGAAACACAGAAGCACGGGAAAAACTTTGCAGGAGCGAGTTCATTTCAGGACTACTTGGCCAGCCTTCATCACCCAGTTAACCCCGGTGAAAAGGGTTCGAACGTCGACGGTCGGATCGCCTTCGACCGCGACGAGATCGGCGAAATAGCCGGGAGCGATTCTCCCGAGGCGATCGCCCATGCCGAGCAGTTCGGCAGGAATCGTCGTTGCGGATTGCAGCGCTTGGGCCGGCGTCATGCCCGCTTTCACGAGCCACTCGAGCTCGCGCGTGTTCTGGCCGAACATCGTGTAGACCGCGTCAGACCCCATACCGATCTTCACGCCCGCCTTGACGGCGCGGCGGACCGATTCGAGGTTGCGGTCGATGTAGTCCTTGAGCGGCCCCTCGACGCCCGGCGCGAAGCCGAACTCGTCACGCGCGTCGATGTAATAGCGGTTGTGATCGACGGTCGGCACCCAGACGATGCCCTTCTTCGCCATCTCCGCGAACGTCTCGTCCTCCACATCGGCGCCGTGCTCGATCGAATCGGCGCCGGCGCGCACCGCATCACGCACGCCGCTGGCGCCATAAGAATGAATCGTGACCTTCTTACCGGCGGCGTGAGCGGCGTCGACGATGTTCTTCATCTCTTCGAAGGTCACCGTTTGCGTGCCGTCGACGACTTCGTAGCTGCCGCGCGATCCGAAGACCTTGATCCAATCCACGCCCGACTTGACGCGCGCCGCAACCAGGCTCTGCACGTTCCCGGCGTTCAGCGGTTGATTGGGGCGCGACGAGAGGCCGGGGCCCGACACGAACATGCGCGGGCCGACCATCGCGCCGCTGGCGATGAGCTCACGCATCGCCAGATCCATGTCGTTGCCGGCGTTGAGATCGCGAATGGTCGTGACGCCGGTCTCGAGCGTCTTCCGCGCATTCTCCTGCGCGAGATACACCGTCACCGCCGGCAGCCGGGGCGTGCCGCGCGGCCGCGTCCCGGGCTTGCGATCCCAGTAATAGGTGATGTGCGTGTGGAGGTCGATCAGGCCGGGCAGGCCAAAGTACTTCCGGAGATCGACGACTTCGGCTCCGGGAGGAACGGCGGCGTTTCCAGAACCAACCGAAGTAATGCGATCGCCGCTGACCACGACAACGGCATCGGCGATCACCTTCGTGCCGTCCCAAAGTCTGCCGAACCGAACCGCTTTGGTTTGCGCCTCGGCGACCGCCGCGGACGCCAGCAACACCGCAGCCGCGACCATGCCGCAACGCCGGAGAATCGGGTATCGTGACCGCATGTTCGCAAGTCTATGCGAACCGCCGCGCGTGACGGCCTAACGCGCCGGCTTCGATTGCACGGTCACCTTGTTGCCGCGGATCTTGGTGCGCTTCAAAGCCTCGACGATGCGTTCGGACAACTCTTCGGGCACTTCCACCAGCGAGTAGTCATCGTGAATCTTGATCGCGCCAATCGCGCGCGACGGGATGCCCGCTTCGCCGGCAATGGCGCCCACCAGATCCGCCGGCCTGATGCTCTCCTCTTTTCCAACGCTGATTCGTAACAGTGACAGCCGGCCCGACGACCGCTCGGGATGTTCGGCGATGTCAGGCGCGATCTCCGGCGTCGCGCGCTCGGTGCCGTCGTTGGCGATCGCCACGGCGGCGGCGGCGACGTCCAGGATGTCGAACTCCTGGGCCAGCGACTCGACCAGCTCGCGCATCTCGGCCAGCCCGCCGGCGGCGATGCGGGTGCGAAGGGTTTCCTTCGCGCTCTCGAGACGCCGCATTCGTAAATCGGCTTCCGTCGGCAGCTTGCCGATCTCAATCCGCTGTTTGGTCAGGCGCTCGACGTATTGCAGGAAGCGCTGCTCGCGCGGCGAGATCAGCGTGATCGCCACGCCTTCGCGGCCGATGCGGCCGGTGCGGCCGATGCGATGCACGTAGACCTCGGGCGCGGTCGGCAGATCGAAGTTGATCACGTGCGACACGTGTTCGATGTCCAGACCGCGGGCGGCGACGTCGGTGGCGACGAGGATTTCGGCCTGCTCGGTCCGGAACAACTGCATCACGCGATCGCGCTGCTTCTGCACCATGCCGCCGTGCAGCGCCTGCGCGCCGTAGCCGTGCGCGGTCAGCGTGTCGGTGAGCTCGTCGACCTCGAGCCGCGTGCGGCAGAAGACGATCGCGGATTTCGGATTCTCGAAATCGAGGATGCGCCCGAGGGCGTTGATCTTCTGTCCCTTGCCGGCGATGAACGCAACCTGGCGAATGCGCGGCAGCTTGCCGGGGACGCGCTTCTCCTGCGCAATCTGCACCTTCTTCGGGTCGGTGAGGTGCCGGCCCGCGATCGACATGATCCGCGGCGCGAAGGTCGCCGCGAACAGCGCCGTCTGGCGATCGCCCGGCGTCTCCGCGACGATCGCATCGATGTCTTCGGCAAAGCCCATGTCGAGCATCTCGTCGGCTTCATCGAGCACCAGCACTTCGACGTTCGACAGGTCGAGCGTGGTGCGTCGCAGGTGATCGAGGGCGCGGCCGGGAGTGGCGACGATCACCTCGGCGCCGCGGCGCAGCGCGCGGATCTGGTGATCCATTGGCGCGCCGCCATAGAGCGGCACCACCGTCAATTGACTGCCTTTCGCGTACTTGTGGAGCGCTTCGGCGACCTGCATCGCCAGCTCGCGCGTCGGCACCAGGACCAGCCCGGCGGTGCGCTTCCCCGGATCCTTCCCGGCAATTTCCTGCAGCATCGGCAGGGCGAAGGCGGCGGTCTTGCCCGTCCCGGTCGCGGCCTGCGCCAGCAGGTCGCGGCCCGACAGCATCACCGGAATGGTCTCGCGCTGGACCGGGGTGGGCTCTTCATAGCCGAGTGTCGTGACCGAGGCGACGATCTCCGG
>DASUSZ010000245.1:0-3740 GCA_036374815.1 Vicinamibacterales bacterium
CGTAGTAATCGATGTGCGGCACTTTCGGGTCGACGATCACGGGCAGCCCATTCGATCGCGCGAACGACAAGAGGTGCGCCATCGAGCGGCGCGTCACGACGCCTTTCTGGTAATCCGACACCAGCACGACCTGCGCGGCGCGGGCGCGCATCTCGAGTTGCGCGCCAAGCGCGTCCGCGATGGCATCGCTGACATCGCGATCGGTCTCGAAGTCGATGCGTGACACCTGCTGGTTGCGCGTCGTGACGACCCGCATCTTGGTGGTGGTGCGCCGCTCGACGTCGGTGATCAGCCCGGTCGAGTGAATGCCTTTCGCGGCCAGCTCGTTCTTCAACAGCGTGCCGGATTCATCGTCGCCAACGACGCCAATCAAGTCGACGGCCCCGCCAAGCTGGCGCAGGTTGTTGGCCACGTTGGCGGCGCCGCCGAGCCGGTACTCCTCGTGATCGAACACCGTGACCGGCACCGGCGCTTCCGGCGAGATGCGGCTGACGCGTCCGATCAGGAAGCGATCGAGCATCACGTCGCCGATCACCGTGATGCGCCGCGTCGGGAACTTGTCGATTAATTCGTGCGCGCGCGCCTGGGAAATCTGCGGGAGCTCGGCCACGCTCACGAGGGCAGGCCTCCGTCGCGATTGGCGGCGAACGGCAGGGTGATGATGACCAGCAGCAGCATCAGGAATTCGGAATCGCCGAAATTGTATTCGGTCATGCCGGCGGCCAGCATCGCGGCCATGCCGCCGAGCGCCGCGGCCGCGAGACTCTTGTTGCGGGCCTTGCGCACCAGCGTGAGCAGGCCGAGGAACACCGCGCCGACGAACCACAGCCACGCGGCGAGCGCCGGCAGTCCGCGTTCGGCGGCGATCTGCATCGGCACGTTGTGCAGATGCGGATTGGTGGGCTTCACCGCGTCGGGCACGCGGTAGCGCGGATAGACGCGCTCGATTTGATCGGGGCCAACGCCCATCAGCGGATAGTCCTTGACGATCGCGGCGCCGGCCTCGAGCATCGCGATGCGATCGCGCCCGGTCAAATCCTTGGGATCGAGCATCGACCAGAAGCGCTCCCTGATTGTGTCGGGAGCGAGCAGCAGCGAGGCGACAATCACGATTGGGACCAGCGCGAGCAAGCGGAAGTCCTTGCTGAGGAGCAGCAGCGCGACACCGACCGCGACGCCGACCCACGCGCCGCGCGTCAGCGTCAGGCTCAGCGCCACCAGCAGAGCGGGCATGATGAACGCGGCCCACAGTCTGCCCGACGTCCCATAAAGCAACCGCGCCGTCGCCGCGCAGATGACCAGCATCAGCGTGCCCGAATAGGTCATCCAGTGCGACAGCGTGCCCTGCGGCCGACGGCCGAGGCCGTCGAAGTTCAGGATCGCGTACTGGACAATCCCGACAAACGCGCTGGCCGCGCCGATGGTGAGGATGATGCTCAGCACCGAATTGGCGCGCGCGCCGCGCGCGAGATCGTAGGTGATCGGCACCAGCATCAGCAGCACCAGCTGCTTGCAGTCGGTGAAGCTGACTTCGGGATCGATCGAGAAGCCGGCCGACGCGAGCGTCAACGCGGCGTAGACCACGAGCGGCCAGAAGAAGCGCGGTGCTTCGAGCCGTTCGCCTCGCGAAATATGCGAGATCAGCCAGGCCAGCGACGCGACGGTCAACAGGATCTGCGCGGCGGCGATCGACAGCTGCATCGCGGCGACAATGCCGACGAGCGACCACAGGCCGACTTCTTCGAGCCGGTCGCGTGGCGGCACGCCTGCGGTGAGTCCAAACGTCGTCATTTGAGGAGCTGTTCGGCAGCTTTCACTACCATCGTAGGCGAAATCGCGGTCAGGCAGCGAAAGTCCCCGGGCACGCACTGACGCTGGTGGCACGGCCGGCAGGGCAGCGGGCCGGCGTCGATCGCGATCGCGCCGATCGCCGGATCGCGCCATGGCATCGATCGATCCGGCAGCGTCGGCCCGAACAGCGCGACGATCGGCGTGCGCGTGGTGGCGGCGATGTGCAGCGGCCCGCTGTCGCCGCCTATATAAAGGGCGGCGCGCTCGACAAGCGCGCGCAGCTCGGCGAGATCGAATTCGCCGGTGCGCAGGATCCGCGGGGCCGCACCTCCGGCCAGTTGACGCGCCTGGCCGGCAACTGCTTCCGCCGCGGCGCTCTCGGACGGACCCGACGTGATGATGATGCGTCGCGAGGGCGCCTCGCTCGCAAGCGTTGCCGCCGCGCTCGCGAACGATGCCGCCGGCCAGCGTCGAAAGGGATTGCCGGCGCTGACGTGCAGCACGATCAGTTCGGCGTCTGCTCCAACACCGGCCGTCGCAAGGCGCTCGTCGACGCGTCTCACCGCTTCCGGATCGAGCGGCATCTGCACGGCATCGCGCGAGCGATCGGGCGGGGCGATGCCAAGCGGCTCGAGCAGCGCCCATTGATTGAGCACCGAATGCTTCGGCGGCACGAGCGCGCGCGTCCACTCGACGCGCGTGGTGTAACACCAGCGTCGCCCCGGCAGCGCGTAGCCGATGCGTTGCGGCGCCCCGGTTGCCCACGCGAGAAAGCCGCTGCGCGGGCCGCCATGAAAGTCGATCACGAGATCGAAACGCTGCGCCCGCAGCCGTTTGGCGAGCGCGAGGTCATAACGCACCCGCGCGAGCCCCCGCGGGCGCTCGACGACGACCGTTTCATTGATCGCGGGATGATGGCGCACGACAGGCGCTGCCGCCGGCTCGACGAGATAAGTGATGTGCGCGTCGGGAAACCGCCGCCGCAACGCGTTGAGCGCGGGCGTTGTGAAAACGACATCACCAATCAGGCGAAGCCGAATCAGGAGAATGTGCAAGGTCCGTTGGAACCTCAGAACCCTTGGAACCTGTGGAGCCCCTGGAACCCTGGAACTACTTCTCGATCGTCGCCTCGTCGATGAGCATCACCGGGATGTCGTCCTTGATCGGGTAGACGCGGTGACAGGATCCGCACTTGAGCGCCGTGCCGTCCTTCACCAGCGTGACGGGCGTCTTGCAGGCGGGGCAGGCGAGGATTTCGAGCAGTTCAGCGTCGACTGGCATCCGTGAATCTTAGCTTATGATCCAAGCATGATCTTCGCCCGCGCCGCTCTTGTGCTCATCGTCACGGCCGGCTCGGCGTTTGCCCAGACGGTCGCGTCGGCCCCGCAGGATCCGAAAGCGCAGGCGCAGTTCGAGTTCATGATGGCGCGGCGCATGGAATCCTCCGGCGATTTGCCGGGCGCGCTGGCCGCGCTCGAGCGGGCCCGCAAGCTCGACCCGGCTGCCGCGGAAATTCCGGCGGAGATTGCCGGCTATTACTACCGGCAGAATCGCCCAACCGAGGCGATTGCCGCCGCTGAGCAGGCGTTGAAAATCGACCAGGACAACGTCGAGGCGCACAGCGTGCTCGGCAACGTGTTCTCGGCGTGGGCCGACGGCGTGACGCCGCCTCCCGCCGGCCACACGCAGGCCTCGACGCGCGCCGCGGCAATCGAGCACCTCACCGCGATCCAGAACACGCCGCTGATGGCGACCAATCCGAACCTGCAGATGACGCTGGGCCGGTTGCAGCTGCGCGCCGGCAAGGCCGATCTCGCGGTGCCGATCCTCGAAAAGGTCGCCGCGCAGGCGCCGTGGTCGCCGCAGCCGCTGCTGTTGCTGTACGAAGCGCACGTGTCGCAAGGCACGTTTGCGGAAGCGGAGCAGACGCTCGTGCAGGCGGCCGACGT
>DASUSZ010000246.1:0-3534 GCA_036374815.1 Vicinamibacterales bacterium
GTCGAGCAGCTGGCTCATCGGCAGCTTGCCGCGCTGATCCGAGAGGCTGACCACCACGCGATCGACGTGCATGCGGGCCGTCAGACCGGGAATGTCGTCGATGGTGCCGACCACGCCCGGATTGATCACCGGCGCGCCGACGCGCGTCGGATCCGGATCGACGAAGCCGACGATGTCGACGCCGATCTCCTGCCGGCGCTCGAACAGCTCGCGCGCCAGCACGATCGCGGCGGGGCTGGTGCCGACCAGCAGCAGCCGCTCGCGCGGCATCAGCCGCGACGTGATCACGTCGAACGCCGAGCGCCACGCCATCACCATGAAGATCGCCAGCGCCGCGGTCAGCAGGAACACGCCCTGCTCCACCACCAGCAGCGGGAACAGCCAGTAGGCGATGCCGAGAATCAGCGACGTCGCGCCGATCGCGCGCATCAGCCGCGTGGCGAGATCGCGCTTGGTCTGGATGGTGTGCAGGTCGTAGAGGTCCGTGTAGTGCAGGCAGACCTGGCAGACCAGCACGATCAACAACACGCGCAGGAAGGCCGTGTTGTCCGTCAGCAGCGCCCACGCATGGGCGCCGCCGATCACGATGCTGCTAATGACGACAGCGGCAACGAGCAGGATCGTTTCGCCGGCTACGAGAATGACCGATCGCCACGTTTTATTGAACATGGGGCACGCCCCCGCGTTTTCTGCGGAGCCACCCAAACCACGATTTGCGCGCGGGCAAGGGGTGGCCCGGCTGATAGGACTTGAGACCGTAGTAACCGTAGTTGTTCGGAAGAACCGTCTTCTCGGCGCGATTGAGCACCACGCCGAGGATCCGGTTGGTGCCGAGGGCCTGCGCGGCCCGCTGCACCATCGGATACGGAGTGGCCTGCGCCGACACGACCAGCAGGGTCGTATCGATCATCGCCGCGAGCAGGTTCGCGTCCGGCAGGATCGCGATGGGCGGCGTGTCGACGACCACCCAGTCGAACGAATCGCGCGCGTCTTCGAGCAGCTCGCGCATCGCCGGCGACACCAGCATGCTCATCGGATCCGGAAGCACGCGTCCGGAAGTCAGCACCCACAGCGTCGGCGAGACCTGGTGCACCGGCAGCTTGCCTTCGCGCGGCAGCGCCAGGCTGTCGGTCAAACCCTCGGTCGGCGGCAGCGCGAACATCTCGCGCATCCGCGGACGCCGCAGATCGGCGTCGACCAGCAGCACGCGGCGCTGATACGACTGGCTGAGCGTCAGGGCGAGATTGGTTGCCGTCAGCGTCTTGCCTTCGGCCGGCAGCGCGCTCGTCACCATCACGCTGCGCACGCCCGACTGCTTCTGCGCGTGATGCAGCACGGCCGCGAGATGACGATACTGCTCGACCATCGCCGCATCGACGCCTTCGCCGACGATCAACTTGTTGCGGTCGGCGTCGCCGACGCGAATCATCGGCTCGGCAATCACGGCCGGCTGGCGCAGTTGCGTGGTGCCGGGTTGCGCGGTGGCTGCCGGGGCAAACGCCGGCGCCTCGATGCCGAACGCCGGATCGATGCGATCGTCGATCGCGTCGGGAGCGGGCGGCGCGGCAACGGCGACGGGCGGCTCGTCCGGGACGTGCATGGTCTCGACCGGCGCAAACTTCCACGCGGTGGTTGACGGCGGCGGCAACGCCTCTTCGCTGGCAATGGAAGGGGCCGCGGCGTTTTGTTGTGCGCGTTTCAGCGCGTCGCTGAGTCTGGTCATGATCGTTTCGTTTTAGAAGAAGGAGAAGCGCCGCCGGCCGAACACTCCGGCAAACATCGGGGCGCGGCTGGCCACGGGCACGGGCTCCGGCGCCGCCGCAGCGGGCACCGGCGCCGGCATCGGCGCCGCCGCGCTCGATGGCAGCGACAAGGAGCGGCACACTTCCATCACCGTCGCGGCGCCCACCGGTTTCTGGTCCGCGGCGAATCCGTTGACGAGCGCGTTGTCGCAGATCACGCTGATCACGCGCGGAATGCCGTTCGAGTGTTGATGAATCGCGACGACGGCGTCGCGCGAGAACAGCCGCACCGCATCGCCGCCGGCCGTCTTCACGCGGGCGGAAATGTAGGCGGCAGTATCTTTCAGGCTGAGCGGCGTCAGCTCGCAGCGCAGCACGACGCGCTGTTTGAGCTGGCGCAGCCGCGCTTCGTCGAGGCGCCGCCCGAGCTCGGGCTGGCCGACCAGCACGACCGCGATCGAGCGGCCGATCGACGACTCGGCGTTGGTCAGCAGGCGAATCTCTTCGAGCAGCTCGTACGGAACGCTCTGCGCCTCGTCGACGATTAGCGCCAGCCGCGGGCTGAGCGGATCGTTGAGCGCCGCTTCGAGCTCGCGCAGGAACTGGATCTTCGACTTGCCCGCGTCGGCGGTGAAGCGGAAGCCGGCGGCGAGATATTCGAAGAACTCCGCGCGCGTCAGCGTCGGGTTCGACAGGTGCACGACGGTCGAGTCGCTGCCGGACGCCTGCAGCGCCTTGCGCACGAGCGTCGTCTTGCCGGTGCCGGCTTCGCCGACGAGCACCGTCACGCCGGGCCGTCCGGCCAGGCCGTACTCGAGGTGTGCGAGCGCTTCGCGGTGCTGCGGCGTGAAGCAGAGGAACCGCGGATTCGGCGACAGATCGAAGGGCCGTTCTTGCAGCCCGTAGAAGCTTTCATACATGACTATCGCCACAGCCTCCATGCAACGGCCCCGCCCACGACCAGCAGCGCGAACACCGCGCTGCTGAGCGCCAGCGCGCGGCCGAATCGCCGGGGTGACGCCGGATCGCGCATCACCGGCACGGTGGCCAGCACCATCAGGTTGAGCGCGGCGCGAACATCGGCTTCGGTGCGCAGCGATTTGTCGAAGAACTCCGCAATCGCGGCAACGCCGAGGCCCGCCGCAATCGCCACCAGCAGCGCGATCAGGTAGAGGCGCGGCCGATCGGGGCTGGCCGGCTTCTCGGGCATGCGCGCCGGGTCGAGAATCTTGAACTGCTCGCCGATCTGCCGCTTCTCGAGGTTGGCGGCAATCTGCGACTCCTCTTTCTTCTGCAGCAGACCGCGATACGTCTGCTGCTGCGTCTCGTAATCGCGCGACAGCGCCGCGAGCTCCGCTTCACGCACCGGCGTGGCTTCGATGCGGGCCTGATACATCCCGACCAGTCCGCGCAGCCGGCCTTCCTCCGCGATCTTCGCCTGGATCTGGCGATCGAGATTGTCGAGGTCGGCGCGCGCTTCGAGCAGGCGCTTGCGCTTTTCCGGATCCAGATTCACGGCGGCGCCGGTCGGCCGCGACGTCAGCGTGCCTTCGAGCTTCTGCGCGGCAACGCGCTGCTCGAGCAGTTCGACCGCGCGGCGCTGCTTCTTGACGTCGGGATGTTCGGGCTTCAGTTTCAGCTCGACGGCGAGCAGCGCCTGCTGGGCGAGCCGCAACTCGTCTTCGAGCGTCTGCGCCATCTCCGGCTTGGCCGGGTCCGCCGGCTTGGGCGGCGCCTGCTGCGCCTCGATCAGGTCGGTCACCTGGCGCTCGAGCGAAATGCGGCGCTCGCG
>DASUSZ010000247.1:0-14013 GCA_036374815.1 Vicinamibacterales bacterium
TGGTGTCGCCCAACATGTTCGCCGGAAGCGTGCTCGATCTCGTACCCGACACGGCGTACGAAATCCGGTTGATGTTGTCCGACCCTGACGGCGTGCGCGGCCAGGCCCAGCGGATCGTGACCGCGCGGACGCGGCCTGAGCCGATGCCCTATGCCGGCGGCCGCGTGTTTCACGTCTATCCGCCAGGCTTCACCGGCCAGAAAATCGAGCCCTCCTTCGAGGGTCTGATGTGCGCCTATAACTTCTGGTGCGCGGGCACCGACTGGGCCACGGCTGGTCGACCGCGCGTCAGGGCCGGCGACACCATTCTGGTGCACGCCGGCGTCTACAAATACAACCGCTACGAATACACCAACGACGCGACCGTTAATCGAACGACGCCGCTCGACGGCACGTATTTCCTGACCGCAGATGGAACGCCGGACATGCCCATCGTCATCAAGGCAGCCGGCGACGGCGAGGTGATCTTCGACGGCGCCGGCAATTACGCGCTGTTCGACGTGCGCGCCGCCGACTACAACTATTTCGAAGGCATTACGTTCCGGAACTCGGATTACGGCATCCTGGCCGGCACGCAGTTCCTGCTCGGCGCGAAGGGGCTGACGGTGAAGCGCAGCAAGTTCGATAATGTCGGCGCAGGCGTCTTCACGAACTTCGCCGGCTCGAGCAACTTCTACATTGCTGACAATTCATTTCATGGCCGCAACGATCCGAAGCATCTCATCGGATGGTCGAACCCGCAGTTCTGGGGCAAGTTCAATGGCGTGAACGGGCAGATCCACCCGCCGGCCATGAACTCGTACGTGGCCGTCAAAGTCTACGGGCCGGGCCACGTCATCGCGTACAACTACGTCACCGATTTCCACGACGGCATCAACGTCGAGACCTACGGGAGTCCGGACGGCGCGACGGCCTCGGGGCCGGGGATGCTCAGTGGCCCACAGTATCCGCCGCGGGAGTT
Organism: Vicinamibacterales bacterium; assembly: GCA_036374815.1. Lineage (GTDB taxonomy): Bacteria > Acidobacteriota > Vicinamibacteria > Vicinamibacterales > UBA2999 > 12-FULL-67-14b. Next base: position 962 of record DASUSZ010000247.1, read on the forward strand.
CTGGGATCGCCGGCCTGTCGCGATCGACATTTACAACAACTACATCACCAGCTCGCACGACAACCCGATCGAGGCCGACGGCAGCATGCACAACATCCGCGTGATGCGGAACATGCTGATCAATCACGCATCGCACGCGCTCTGCAATCAGCCTGCGCTCGGCGGTCCGGTCTACTGGATCCGGAATATCGCCTACAACCTGCCCGGTGGGTCGACTCGCCTGACCGGCGGCTCGGCCGGCGTAATCTTCTACAACAATACGATCCTCTCCGAGACGGCTGGAAATCCGCAGAACACGCATTGGCGGAACAACCTCATGCTGGGTCAGAACTCCGCCCCTGCGATTTTCAGCGTGACCACGAACACGAACTACACTTCGTCGGACTACAACGGGTTCCGCCTGAATCCCGGCGCCAAGGTGTCGTTCCGCTGGGTCTCGCCGAAGTTCGGGATCCCGATGATCGTGGCCGGGCCGGGTGGTGGTGAGGCGCAGCTCGAAACGCGGGAGTTCGCCTCGCTGCGTGACTACAGCGAAGCGACCGGACAAGATCGCAACAGCGTGCTGGTCGACTATGACGTGTTCATGAACGTGAAGCGGCTCGATGCCCAGGATGTGGCGACGGTCCAGAACATCTATCTGGCCAAGGACTCCGACTTCCGTTTGAAGCCGGGATCGGCGGCGGTCGATCGCGGCGTGAAGCTGCCGTCGATCACCGACGGTTTCGCAGGCGCTGCGCCCGACCTTGGCGCGCTCGAGGTGGGGACGACACCGCCCCACTATGGGCCCCGGAAATAGGCTACAAGAGCGTGCGCTGCCCTTTTTCCAGATCCAGCAGCGCACGCTTCGTCGGCAGGCCGCCGCCGAATCCCGTCAGCGATCCGTTGGATCCGATCACGCGATGGCACGGCACGATGATCGCGATCGGGTTCGCGCCGTTCGCCATGCCGACCGCCCGCACCGCCTTCGGATTGTCGATGCGCTTGGCGAGGTCGAGATAACTGATCGTTTCCCCGTACGGGATCCGCGTCAGCTCTTGCCAGACCTGGTTCTGAAACGGAGTGCCGTTGAATGCCAGCGGCGTCGCGAAGCGTTTCAGCTTGCCGGCAAAGTACAGATCGAGCTCGCGTCGAACGTCCTTGAGCACGCCCTTCGTATCCGGCTCCCATTCGGCGTCGATGTCGCGCGGCCTGGATCCAACGCCGAACGCGAGCACGTGCAACGCTTCTGAATCGCCGGCCAGCAGCAGCGGGCCCACCGGGCTGTCGTCGATGCGGGTGTAGAAGAGCGCGCTCATGCGTATGACAGTAATCAATGCCGGCAGCGCGCGGCGATCCGCCGCTTGCGGTGGAAGTATTGTCGCAAAAACGCCGCGACGCTACCGGTCAGAAACGGACGCGGATTTCCGCCGCGCGGAAAAATAGAACGCCATGCCGATCGCGATCAGTATCGCCGCCTGGCCGATCAGGTTCACTTCGTAATTGAGCACGTTCTCGGTGCCGGTTGGCGGAATGAACACGAACCCCATCGCAATCATCGTCGTCAGCAGGCCGCAGCCGGCGATCAGCCATGCGCCCGGTGTTCCGCCCGGCAGCGTGATGGCGTCCGCATCCGACGGCGTCGAACGATCGAGCGATCGCAGACGAAGGAACGCGGCGAACAGGTAGAGATACGGCAGGAAGTAGATCAGGATGGTGAGGTTCACCATGATGTCGTAGGCTTCCTGAATCGTCGTCTCGCCGCCGCCGACGGAAAGAAACACGCTCACCAGGAACAACGCCGTCGTTGCGAGCGCCTGCGCGATCAGCGCGACATGCGGAGTCCGGTATTTCGGATGCAGCTTCGCGAACGCCGCCGGCATCGCTGCATCGACGCCCGCGGCAAACGGCACGCGCGCCGCGCCGGCGATCCACGAGCTGGTCCCGCCGATCGATCCAACGAACAGCAGCAATCCGATGAACGCGCCGAGGCCGGCAAACCCAAGCCGGCCGCCGACGAGCTCGACGGCATCAGCTATGCCGCTGCGTTCGGCCAGCTCACTCGCCGGAACCGCGACCAGCACCGACGCCGAGCTCAGGATGTAGATCGCGGTAATGGCGATACCTGACAGCACGATGCTGCGCGGAATCGTCTTGCGCGGGTTGTAAACCTCCTGGCCGACCATCGACGAGATCTCGAACCCTGAAAACGCGAAGCACAGCGAGGACCACAGGCTCATCGAGTCGAGCAAATTCTCGCGCGGCACCAGTTCCGACGGCGCAAACGACGTCGCGCTGCCGAAGGTCGCGAACGCGATCGCGCCGGCGCCAATCAGCATCAGCGCCGGAATCCATGTGGCGATCGCGCCGAGATGCTGCAGCCACTTGCCCGCGGAAAAGCCGAAGATGTTGATGAGCGTGGTCAGCCACAGGAAGCCGAGCACGAACGTGACCGAGAACCATCGCGCATCGGCGATCGCGGCGCCGTCGGCGCCAAGCGGCACCAGCATATTGGCGCCCGCGAACAGCAGCAGCGATGGAAAGTAAAACAGGTTGTTGACCCACATGCACCAGCCGCAGATGAAGCCGTGCACCGGCCCGAACGCGCGCCTCGCCCACGCGTAAATGCCGCCTTGCTCGGGATAGCGGCTCGACAGCTCCGCCAGCACCGCTGCCAGGGGAATGAAGAAGAGCACGCACGCCAGGATCCACAGCGTGACCGACGGTGCGCCCAGCCGCGCGCTGCGCGAAATCCATCGCAGGCCGACGACCGCGACGATGTTCATGGCGACCACGTCCCACAGCGTCAGGGACGTGATCAGGCCGGTGACTTTCCTGTTGATCTCCGTCACGTGCGCGACAGACGTGATGCCTTGGTGCGTTCGATCTCGAGGTCGATGAAGCTCTTCATCTCGAGCAGCGCGCCTTCCCACCCGCGCTGCAGGATCGCGAAGTAGCGCTCGAACCGCGGTCCCTCGCCTTCGCCGCTCTGCTTCACGCTCAACATCGTCTGCCGGCCGTTGCCATGCGGACGGCACTGCACTTCGAGCGCCATCGGCCCAATCGGATCGCCGTCAGGCGGCTGCCAGAACGCTTCGGCGAGGAAGAACGACGCGTTGGGCCGGAAGTCGATCACGGTGCCATGGAAGGCGCCGCCGAGGCGGCCGAGGATCTCGTCCTTGAAGTCCGTGGTTTCCCATTCGATCGCGTACATCCCGAGCGGCCGCGGCACCGCGAACGAGCGCGTGACGCCCCACCAGCCCCTGAGATCGGCGTCGGTGAAAAACGCCTGCATCACCCGCGCCGGCGGCGCCTGGATCAACTGCGTGCACGTGACCTCGAGAATCTTTGCGTCTGCGGCCATCTCGAATCGGCTCGGGGAGAGCTTATCCGTAGATGAGATATTGTGCGCGAACTTCCTCGAAGGGTTTGCTCTCGCGTTCCCACACCGGCACTAATTCTTCGGCTTTTTTTCCCGCGTCGATGGCCAGCCGCAGCGCGGGCGACCCGGCGAGGATGTCGATCGGCTCTTTCTCGTGCTCGTATTCGTATGGCGGCCGGCGCCACGCGAAGTCTTTTGGACCGGCGGCCTTGATGGCATCGATCAGCGCGACACCGGTGAGCACGGGCTTGAACGCCTTTCGATCGAGCACGTGGATCTGGCAGCCGCCGCACGTCTTCTTCGCGTGTTTCTGGAACGTCGGCTCGAACACCGCGGGGCGGAAATGCACGCCGGGCAGCTTCCTCGCGTTCATCGCTTCAGCAAAACGCTCGGCGTCGACCCACGGCGCGCCGACGAGCTCGAACGGCCGCGTCGTGCCGCGCGCCTCGGACGCGTTGGTGCCTTCGAAGAGAACCGTTCCCGGATAGACGATGGCGCTGTCGAGCGTCGGGATGTTCGGCGACGGCATCACGAACGGCAGCCCGGTGTGATCGAAGTACTGCGATCGCGACCAGCCTGCCATCTCGATCACTTCGAGCGGCGCTTTGATCTCGAAGTACTCGTTGAAGAACTTCGCCAGCTCGCCGATCGTCATGCCGTGGCGCATCGGGATCGGAAACTGGCCGACGAAGGATTCATTGCCCGGGGCGAGCATCGGCCCTTCGACGTCGGTGCCGCCGATCGGATTCGGCCGATCGCAGACGATCACGTCGACCTTGTGCTTTGCGCACGCGCGCAGGCAATTGGCCATCGTGTAGATGTAGGTATAGATGCGGGCGCCGATGTCCTGCAGATCGATCACCATCGTATCGATGTGCCGCAGCATCTCGGACGTCGGCTCGCGCGTCTCGCTGTAGAGCGAGAACACCGGCACCTTGCGCCGGCAATCATTGGCGTGCGGCGTCTCGATCATGTTGTCCTGCACGTCGGAGCGGAACCCGTGCTGCGGACCGAAGATCGCGCCGACGGTGACGCCCGGCGCCTTCATCAACGCATCGACGACGTGCGTGTAACGGGCATCGACCGATGCCGGGTTGGAAACGATGCCGACCTTGCGGCCCTTGAGCTTGCCGGAGTCGATCAGACGTGAGGAACCGAGGGTGACGGGCACGACTCGATTATAGGCCCCTCGGCGCGACCCCCTGATCTCAGTTCGAGGCATTGGGGCGGACAGCCAGTGCTCCGTGTCCAGCGTAGCTGCCGGGATACGGCAATCACGCTCGACGGATGCGCACGAAGTTCGACGATCCGCGATCGAGGTCGACCGACGTGTTGACCACGACCATCGTCGCGTTCTCGGGCGCCTGCAGGCGTTTGACCGCCGATTCGACTACGCGGGTGATGACCTGCTCGGTATCGCCGTCGATATCTCCTACCAACGGCATCACGCCGTGCCACAGGCTCAGGCATCGCGCCACGTCCGGCTTGTCCGTCACGCCCACGATCAGCGCCTGCGGGCGGATCGCCGACAGCATCTTCGCCGTCTGACCTTCGCGCGTCACGGCGACGACCGCGAAAGCGCCCGATCGCCGCGACAACGACACCGCCGCTTCGCAAAGCGCACGGACGTGATTCACCGAGGCCGTCCCCGCTCGCCGGTCGGCCGTCGTCGACTCGATCGATTCGGTGTCGCGAATGATCGCGTCGAGCACCTCGACCGATCGCACCGGATACTGGCCGGTGGCGGTTTCGCCCGACAGCATGATCGCGTCGGCGCCGCCGTCAACGGCGCCGGCGGCGTCGCTGGCTTCCGCGCGCGTGGGCCGCGGCTCTGTGCGCATCGACTCCAGCACCTGCGTCGCCACGATCACCGGCACGCCGAGGGCGCGCGCCTTCTTCAGGATCTCTTTCTGCACCCGCGGCACCCGCTCGAGCGGCATCTCGAGGCCGAGATCGCCGCGCGCCACCATCACCGCGTCGGCGGCATCGAGAATTTCGTCGAGACGGTCGATCGCTTCAGGCCGTTCGAGCTTGGCGACGATCGGCACCTTCGGGCGTCCTTCGTCGACCATGATCTGCCTGATGCGCAGGATATCGTCCGCCGACTGCACGAAGCTGAGGGCGACCATGTCGACGCCGAGCGCAAGCCCGAATTTCAGATCGCGTTGATCCTTTTCGGTGATGTCCGAGCGCAGCGGCACGCGTGGCGCGTTGATGCCCTTGTGCTCGCCGAGCTCACCACCATCGACGACGCGCGTGCGAATCTCTTCCGGCGAGGCGGCTTCAACGACCAGGTCGACCTTGCCATCGTCGAGCAGCAGGTGATCGCCTTTCGCGACCTTCAGCGCCAGTTCGCCGTACGTTGTCGAGACGCGCCCGGGCTTGCCAATCTCGTCGCCAATCGTGATGAGCAGCGGCTCACCCTTCTTGAGCGGAATGGCCTTGCCGCCCTCGAGCCGCCCGGTGCGAATCTTCGGGCCGCTCAGATCCTGGAGGATCGCCACGTGGCGATCGGCGCGCTGGGCAGCGGCGCGAATGCGGTCGAACGTTGCGGCGTGCTGGGACTGCGTGCCGTGCGAAAAGTTGAGGCGCATGACGTCCACGCCGGCCGCGATCAGCCGATCGAGAACGGCTTCGTCGGCCGAGGCCGGCCCGACGGTCGCGATGATCTTGGTGTGCCGCATCCCTTCAGCTTATGCTGCCTCACTCCCTGATCGATGCGCATCCTTGAAATCGGAGCCGCCCGCGGCGACGTCACGCTGATCCTTGCCGCGGCGCTTGCACATGACGGCTTGCTGATCGCGATGGAAGGCGACGCCGCGAACGTCGCCCACACGCGCGATCGCATCCGGGCGGGCGGCTACGACGACAGGGTCAGCGTGATGTCGGGCGAGCCCGGGCGGTTCCTGCACAAGGTGCGCGGTCCCTTTGATGTGATCGTGCTCCATCCCGGGCACGAAACGCTGCGCGGCAAGCTGGCGCAACTTCTTCGTCCTGGCGGCGTGCTGATCAGCGGCGACAGGAAATATAGTGAGAAGGACATGACGATCGCTGAATGGCTGGCGCAGGCCAAAGCCGACGCCGAGAAGCGGGGCCTGCCCGAGCTCGTGCCGATGCTGGAAGGCCTCGCAAAGGCAACCGAGCAGCTGCGGGCGGCTGACTGGAACGACAATCCCGACAAGGACACGCCGCGTGACCACGATTAGCGAGGTCACCGAGCGAGTCGCGCGCGGCGAAATCACGTCGCAGAAGCTGACCGAAGAGTGCCTGTCGAAGATCGAGGCGCTCAATGCCAAGCTCAATGCGTTCATCACCGTCACCGCCGACGAAGCGCTGGCGCAGGCGCGGCAGGCCGACAAGGAGATCGCCGCGGGACGCCGCATCGGTCCCCTGCACGGCATCCCGATCTCGCTCAAGGATCTGATCGATCAGAAAGGCGTGCGCACCAGCGCGGGCTCGCAGCTGCGGCGCGACCACGTGGCCGCGGAAGACGCGGTCGTCACCGCGAGGCTGCGCGACGCGGGCGCGGTGTTCGTCGGCAAGACCAACCTCCACGAATTTGCGTTCGGCACCACCAGCGAAGATTCGGGCTTCGGACCCGTCCGCAATCCGATCGATACGTCGCGATCGCCCGGCGGATCGAGCGGCGGCTCCGCGGCAGCGGTGGCATCCGGCATGTCACTGGGCACGGTCGGGACCGATACCGGTGGATCGATCCGTATTCCCGCCGCGGCCTGCGGCATCGTCGGACTGAAACCGGAGTGGGGCCATGTTTCCACTTCGGGCGTCGTTCCGCTCAGCCGCCAGCTCGATCACGTCGGCCCGCTCGCGGCATCGGTCGCCGACGCATGGCTGCTCTACAACGCGATGCAGCCGCACGAAAATCAAATCGGCGACCAGCTCGATCCCGCGCCGCTCGACGGACTGCGCTTCGGCAAACTGTCCGGCTACTTCTTCGATCGACTCGACGCCGACGTCGAGGACCGCGTGCGCGATACGATCGCGAAACTGCAGCAGAAAGGCGCCGCCGTCACCGAGGTGTCGGTGCCGCATGCCGCCGACATGGCGGCGATCTATCTGCACCTGGTGTTTGGCGATGCCGCCGAGTACCACGCGCGTACCCTGGTCACGCGCCCGCAGGACTACACCACGCCGGTGCGTCTGCGCCTCGAGATGGCGCGATACGTGCTGGCCGAAGACTACATCCGCGCGCTGCGCGGCAAGGCGCTGATCGCGCGCGAGGTCGATCGCGCGCTCGACGGCGTCGATGCGCTCGTGCTGCCGGCGCTCGCGATTCCCGCGCCGCCGCTCGGCGCACAGACCATGCCGGTCAAGGGCGGCGCCGATGCCGTCCGCACGCTGATGCTGCGCTGCTCGCAGCCCTTCAACCTGTCGGGCCATCCAGCCATCTCGATTCCGTGCGGCAAGACGCGGGACGGGATGCCGATCGGAGTGCAGCTCGTTGGCCATCGCAGCCGCACGCCCGCTTTGGTGCAGGCCGCGCTTGCCGTCGAAGCCGCGATCGCCTCGTGATTTCGAAGTACTTCCACCGCTGGGAGCAGGAGCTCGCCGCGGTCAGCAAGGCCGAACGCACGGTCCGTCCCTTCGAATGGGGCGATGAGTGGATCCGCGAACCGGGCGCCGGGAACCGGGAACCGGAGCCCGCCGGCTCACCGTTCCCGGATCCCGGAGCCCGGGTGCAGGCATGGGTTGAAGAGGTGATGCGCAACAGCGACGCCTTTTTCACACCGGAACCCACGCGCTATACGTTCACCAAGGCGCCGGACACGGTGCGGGCGAGCGGCGAGGAAGGTGTCCTCACCTTCGCCAGCGGCCTCATCACGCCGCACGAAAAGAACAACACCGTCGTGGCGCGCTACTTCCCGGCGAGCCCGCTGCGCATGTTTCGACGGCGCGCCGCTCCGCGACGGGCCGTCGTCGTGCTCGCGCAGTGGAACTCGGATGCCGAAGGCCACATCGGGCTCTGCAAGCTGCTCTCGAAGCTCGGCATCGCGTCGCTGCGCATCAGTCTTCCCTACCACGACGCGCGCATGCCGCCCGAGCTGACGCGCGCCGACTACATCGTCAGCTCGAACATCGTCCGCACGCTGCAGGTGTGCCGCCAGGCGGTGCGCGACGTGCGGCTGGCGTTGTGGTGGCTGCGCGATCAGGGCTACGAGCGGCTTGGCCTGCTCGGCACCAGCCTCGGATCGTGCCTGTCGTACCTGACGACCTGCCATGAGCCGCTCGTGCGAGCGCAGGCGCTCAATCACGTGTCGCCGTATTTCGGCGATGTGGTGTGGCGCGGCCTTTCGACGGAACACGTCCGGCAGGGACTCGACGGCCACGTCGACATCGAGCAATTGCGAGAGCTGTGGCGGCCGATCAGCCCGTGGTCCTTCATCGATCGGCTGCGCGATCGCAGGACGCTGATGGTCTACGCGAAATACGACCTCACCTTTCCGGTCGATTTGTCGCTGAAGTTGATCGAAGAGCTGAGGCGCCGCAACATCCCGCTCGAAGTCGCGGTGTTGCCGTGCGGCCACTATTCAACCGGCGCGGCGCCGTTCAAATATCTCGACGGCTACTACCTCGGTAAGTTCCTGGCGACGCGTTTATAGATACCGGAGGAGTTTGACGATCGCGTCGTAGATGGATCCGGCGAGGGACTGGACCAGCGGCGTGACTTCGCCCGAGTCCATCGACTCGGCGACGGTGACCGGATCGGTGAGGATCAACCACACGGTCGCACCCGCAATCACGGCGGCAAACAGCCCGACGATGCCGACCAGGCTGAAGAGCCGGTTTGATAATCCCGATTGTCGCTGGCGTTTGATGTCCATGAGGCGCCGGACGGCTTGATCATACACCTCCGACGTAAAAGGGCCGGGAATGTTCGGCCGAGGCGGCTCAGACGACGAGGACCAGCTTGCCGAACTGTTCGCGCGACTCGAGCCGGCGGTGGGCTTCCGCTGCTTCTGCGAGGGGAAAGGTCTTGTCGACGACCGGGCGGAGCTCGCCGGCGAAGAAAAACTGGGCGGCCCTGAACAGCTCGGCCTTGCGCCCCATGTAGGACCCGAGCAGCGAGATCTGGCGGGTGAACAGCACCCGCAGATCGATCTGCGCGTCGTAGCCGGTGGTGGCGCCGCACGTGACGAGCCGGCCGCCCCGCGTCAGGCTCTTGACGCTGCGATCCCACGTGGCGGTGCCGACGTGCTCGAACACCACATCCACGCCGCGGCCGTTGGTGAACTCGCGGACTTTCGCCGGCAGATCCTGCGACGTGTGGTTGATCACCTCGTACGCGCCAAGCTGGCGCGCCTTTGCAAGCTTCTCGTCGGTGCCCGCGGTCGCGAACACGCGCGCGCCGTGCCGCCAGGCGATCTGAATCGCCGCCTGTCCGACGCCGCTGCCGGCGCCGAGCACCAGCACGTCTTCTCCCGCGCGCAGCTTGGCGCGCGTGATCAACATGTGCCACGCGGTGAGGAACGCGAGCGGAAAGGCGGCGGCTTCGACGTAACCGATCGAATCGGGAATCGCGACGAGGTTCTGCACCGGCACACGCACGATCTCCGCGTAGCCGCCGTCGCTGCGGTAGCCGAGCACGTCGTATTTCGCGCACTCGTTGTCGCGGCCGTCGAGACACTTGGCGCAGCGCGCGCACGACAAGCCGGGCTGCAGCATCACGCGGCGCCCCGCACCGAACTCGCCGTTCGGCGTCGAGATCACGTCGCCCGCAACATCGGCACCCGAGATATGCGGAAACGGAATCTGCACGCGCTCCATGCCGCGGCGCTGCCACAGATCCAGGTGATTGAGCGCGCAGGCGCGCACCCGGACCAGGGCTTCGCCAGGGCCGGGGATCGGATCGGCAGCGTCTTCGTAGCGGAGGACATCAGGTCCTCCATGGGCATGAAACCGGACGGCCTTCATTCAATCCCGAACAGGGAAACAGCGACTCAGTGGTGCAAGAAATCAGAAGTCGGTCGTCAGCACCTGGTGCGGGCCGAGACCCAGACCGGGCAATGAAGCGTGAATCTTATCTAAATCTCCGACGATGACGGTGCTCATTTTGGCGGGCGTGAGGTATTGGCGTGCAGCGTCGCTGACGTCAGCGGCCGTCACTTGCGCAAGGCGTGGCACGAATTCCTCGAAATACGTATCCGGAAGATTGTGCAACGCCAGTTGTGCGACGGAACGTGCAACCTGACCGGCGGTCTCGAACCCCCGCGGATAGCCCTTGCTCAATGATGCAAACGCCTGCTGCACCTCCACCTCGGTGGCGGGGCGGCCGTCCGCGATCGCGCGGATCTCGGTGAGCGCTTCCTGAATCGCCGGACCGGTGACGTCGGTGCCGACGCTGGTCTGCATCACGAACGGTCCGAGGCCGCGCCGCAGGTTGAACCCGGTGCGCACGCCGTAGGTGTAGCCTTTCGATTCACGCAGGTTCAAATTCAGACGGCTCACGAATTCACCGCCGAGGATCGTGTTGAGGATCAGCAGCTTCGGATAATCCGGCGTCGATCGCGGCGCGCACACGTGCCCGATTCGCAGCTCCGATTGCGCGGCGTCGGGACGTGCAATGACCGCGAGACTGGCCTTCGGCATCAGCGGCGGCGGCACCATCGCCGCCGCGCGATCGATCCGCATCGACGAGTCCGCCGGCCGCCACGAATCGAACATCGCCGCGCCGCGATCGAGCAGCTGCTCTTCGGGCCGATCGCCGACGATGATCAATGTCGCGCCGGCGGGCGTGAACATCGCGGCATGCAGCGCGCGAGCCGCGTCTACGCTCATCGAGGTCAGCGACACTTCCGATCCGAGAGAGAGATGTCCATACGGATGCGCGCCGTACAGCACGCGCGCGAACGCGCGCTCCGCGATCGCGCCGGCGTGATCCTTCATCTGCCGCAGCCGCTCGAGCCGCAGGTTGCGGATGCGATTGAAGTCGTCGTTGGCGAGGTTCGGCTCGGTGACGATTTCGTGCATCAGCGCGAGTCCGGTCTCGAAAAACCGGTCCAGCGTCGTCAGCCCGATCGCCACCGCATCCATCCCGACTTCGACATCGAGATCGCCGCCGATGCGCGCCACGCGATCGGCAATATCGAGCGCCGACTGGCCGCGGCTGCCTTCATCGAGCAGTCCCGCCGTCAGCGACACGAGACCGTGGCAGTCCGGCGGATCCACGGACGAACCACCCGGTATCAGCAACACCACCGAGACGAGGGGGACCGACCGGTGCCGCACCGCGCGCAGCTCCAGGCCGTTGCCAAGCGTGCGCTTGAAGATGCGCGGGAAATGAAAAGCGCGATCGATGCCCGGAATCGGCAGGCGCGAGCGATCGACGGTCACGAGACCTGCACCTCGATCGCGTCAGGCAGCGCGAGATCGCGCCGTCCATGCGGCACCACGCTCAACGACACCGACGGCGCCTTGACCAGCCAGCGTTTCACGGCCGCCGCGGCGCCGTGGCTCGTGACGTCGAAATAGCGCTGCCGATCGACGTCGAAGAACCCGGGATCGCCGACGAACGTGTTGTAGGCGTTCAACTGATCGCCCTTGCCGCCGAATCCGCCGATGGTCTGCAAGCGATAGACGAATTGCGCTTCGGTCTGCGCCACGCCGCGCTCGATTTCCGCCGCCGTTGGGCCGCCGTTGGCGAGCTCCAGCACCGCGCCAAGAATCGCCGCATTCAACTCGGGCAGCCCGATACCCGCGGCCGCGGTGCACGCGATCTGAAACATGCCCGCCATCTCGCGCGAATGTTGATACGCGGACACGTCAGTCGCGACGCGGCGTTCGTAAACCAGGCGCTTATAAAGTCGCGAGGTCTTGCCGTGCGCGAGCACGTCGGCGACGATGTCCAGCTCGGCATCGTCTTCCGCGAACATCGCCGGCGAGTGCCAGCTGATATACAGGCGCGGCAGCTCGACGCGGTCCTCCAGCAGCAGGTTCTTGCTCTCGATCAATCGCGCCTCGGCGCGCACCGGCTTGACCTCCGGCCCCGCCGGCAGGCTGCCGAAATATTTTTCCGCGAGATCGAACGCTTCGGCGGTCTCGATGTCGCCGGCAAGCGACAGCGACGCGTTGGCCGGGTGATAGTAAGTCTGGAAAAACTCGCGCACGTCGTCGAGCCTCGCCGCGCGCAAGTCGTCGGCCGAGCCGATCGTCGGCCAGTGATACGGGTGGTCCGGTGGAAACATCGCCGACGACAGCGCGATGCCGGCGAGCCCGTACGGGCGGTTCTCGTAGTTCTGACGGCGTTCGTTCAACACCACGTCGCGCTGGTTGTTGAACTTCTGCTCGGTCAGCGCCGGCAGGAGGTAGCCCATGCGGTCGGACTCCATCCACAACGCGAGGTCGAGCGCTCCCGACGGCACGACTTCCCAGTAGTTCGTGCGATCGACGTTGGTCGATCCGTTCAGCTGCCCGCCGGCGCGCTGCAGCGGCGGGAAGTAGCCGTGGTCGTGATGCTCGGAGCCCTCGAACATCAGGTGCTCGAACAGGTGCGCGAAGCCGGTGCGGCCCGGGCGCTCGTTCTTGGAGCCGACGTGATACCAGAGGTTGACTGCGACCATCGGCAGTTGATGGTCTTCGTGAACGATGACGTCGAGGCCGTTCGAGAGCGTCCGCTTGGAAAAGGGGATCTGCATGGTCAGGCAGTCGGGCCGTCGGGCAGTCGGGGCGTCAACCG